>NZ_ALVU02000002.1 GCF_000332075.2 Synechocystis sp. PCC 7509
AGGAAAGAAAACCCCTACTTCAGGAGTTTCAATTATGTAATCACTCCAAAGATTTGATGGATGAAGAGAACCCGCTCTTTGACGGCTCCCTTGGAAACTCCTAAAATCTGTTTTTTTCTCATCATATTCGTGATTTCATACCCTCTGATGGTTCTTCTAGCAGTGTTAAAAGATCCAAATCCCATGCCCGGTTTAACTAATCGTTTTAGCCAAGAGTGGTCTTGTTCAACAATATTGTTCAGATAGGGGTAGTGTTACGGAAAGTGTCACCAGGGGCAAAGTAATGAATAAAGTACCGAATACTATTGATGAATTGGAACTTTATCCACTTTGATTCTGGTTCAGTGAGTAAAAAGGGTGATCCGCACATAAATTTCGCTCTTCAGTTCCGACTCCAACTCTTATCAGAACTTTTTAGCAATAGTAAGACTTCGCTATCCCAAATTATCAAAAAAGCTGAAACGTCTGAACCGTAGTATTCACAGACTACTTTGCCCCTGATGACAGCTTCCGTAACTTTACCCCTAATTAACCCTTTTTCGGAGGCGATGCCTAATATCCTTGATTGCAGGAGTTTTAGCGTTCCATCTGCTTACCAACGCAGAGCGCCATCGGTGCGCTGAACTTTTTGATGCCCAGATTTCTCCCGTTGGTACATCACAAGGGCGGCAGCCCGTAATTAATACATACATCAAAGTGTTAAGGATATAACGGAAAGGAGCATGGGGCATTCCCCGTCCCCGCTTTTCTACTTTCTTCGTTATTACATCCTCAAATAGCTTCCATTCCAAATCACTCAATCCCTCAAATCTTCCAGCCATTTTCCCTATAGCGCAATCTTTCTGAAAAGCAGATTATCACCTTTTCGGCATTAGTGGGATAAATTCATTAACCAAATCTTCGGAGTAGTTGCATAGAAAAACTCTTTTCCAAGCAGCTTTTCTGACCTCCAGAAGTTTTTGCAACACAACCCTTTTTTACAGCTATCTCGGCACGACCCCTAATGGAATCGTGACGGTAAACGTTGTGCCAACTCCGACTTCACTAGCAACTATGATGGTGCCACCGTGTAGGTCTACAGAGTTTTTGGCAATAGATAGCCCCAGTCCTGTGCCGGAAATTGTGCCAACATTGCTGGCTCTATGGAAAACTTCAAATAGTTGAGCTTGGTCTGCTTGAGGAATGCCAATACCATGGTCTTGAATGTGGAAAATTACTTCCCCCGTTTGGTAAATAAGCTCAAAATGGATACTGCCATCTGGGGATGAGTACTTGATGGCGTTGGAGAGCAAGTTAGTTAGGATATGTCGCAGCAGTTTTTCATCGATGTAAGCAGTGGTGCCGTTACCCTGATTTGCAAAGGTGATTGTGTAACTGTCATTGATGAGTTTTAATTCTTCAACCAGAGCTTGACAGAACCGAATCAAATCCACTAGGGTTGGCTCGAACTGTAGTTTTCCCGCTACGGCTTTGCCAATTAACAGCAGATCATCCAAAAGCTGAGTCATCTGCTTAACACTTGTTTGAATTTGCTGGAGATGGGTGAATTTTTGCTCCTCACGCAGCTTGTGACTATACTTTTGGAGTATATTAGCAGAAGATAAAATAGTGGTTAGGGGAGTGCGAAACTCGTGGGAGGTCATTGTGACAAAATGGGATTTGAGTGTACTCAGTTCCTTTTCTTTATCCAAAGCAATTTGCATTTCCGCATTCAACTTCGCTACCTCATTTGCCCGGCGTAGCACAATGACAATGATCGAGCTTCTGAGTTCGCCAACCGCATCAAGCTCGCATTGCTTCCAGGGCAAGGACTTTGACTTAACCGTCTCTTTCCACAGTGCGAAGGAGTTTCGCGGGTGCAGGCGTAGATTGCCCTCCTCTACTTCGACGGGTCGGTTGGGGTCTCCTCCCCAATTTACTGTCTGGATGACCTCCGGACGAAACCACAGTATATAGTTTTTCTGCTCCTTGGAGAGCTGCACTGTCAATAAACCGCTAGCTATATTCTTGAAGCCTTCAGCTTCCTTGTACAACTGTGGTAACGAGTTTGTGCAGAAGATTTCTTCTTGGGAATGTTTGTCCAACCAATTAACCAGGCGCTCAACTTCTGCTGCTTTAGGAGTTTCTCCGAGCAGAGTGCAACAGTTGTTAAAATACAAAGCCGCGCCTTTGGCATCAATTAGGTTCAGCAGGTTAGGGTTGTACTTGACTAAACCGTCGGTTAAGTTCTCCTCTTGGGACATATACTCGATAAACTTGGTCTGGAAAAACTTCAAATTCATGAGATACTCGTGATCCTTAATGTCTTCCTTCGTCGCCAGTTCTAAAGACAGAACCTGGCTAAGGAAGCGGCAGGCGGCACGAGTTTCGTAGGAAACCCGTTTGGGAGAACGGTGATGACAGACGACCAGTCCCCACAGTTTACCGTTCTTGGTGAGTGCTATGGCAGTAGAGGCAGCAACTCCCATATTTTGCAGATATTCAAGGTGGATGGGCAAGACACTCCTGAGCATTGATAAACTCAAATCAAGCGGTGTTGAGGTAACGGGATTATTGGCAGGAATAATTGGCACCGGTACAGAGTTGACATTCTCGACCAAGCGCACTCTGTTTAGGTTAAACAGTTTGCGAGCCCGTTCGGGGATGTCGGTGGCGGGAAAGTGCAGACCTAGCAGGGAGTCGATGCTCTCTACCCGGTCCTCAGCGATTATGGTTCCGTGCCATTCTTCGGTAAACTGGTACATCATAACCCGATCAAAACCAGTCAACCTCCGTAGTTCCTTGACAGCAATTTGGCAGAGTTTCTGGAGGCTTAAAGTGCTTTGGAGTATAGACACAGTTGTCTTGGTGAGATGGTAAATACTGGGAAAACGGATTTCCTCACTGGGTGCGGAAGGCTCCATCTCCAGAATCAGCACGCCATCTACACGGTGGATGTTGCTATCAAAGGCTTGTAATCCCTCTTTGACCTGAACCTGCAAGGTGATTTCAAGAGGAATTACGTCTTGCAAATTGTCGTCGTAGGATAGGCAATCTCTTAAGTAGTTGATTTGCTGAGAATCAAGTATTGTATCTAAATTTTTTCCAAGCAGCTCGTAGGGCTCGATATCAATAAAAGCCGCCGTATTACTACTTACCTGCACCACGGTGAAGTCGGGTTCTTTTAAAACCAAGAGAATCCCTTGGGGCTGAATGCACCCCGGTGTGTGGATCGGTTCCTCGTAGCACTCAGGAAAATTAGACTGTTGAGCAGAAGTAAGTAGATAATTCATTTTCCTGTATGGATAAAGCGTAACGCTAAACTAAGTATTCCCAAAAAGACTGAACTATCTCGTCTTGCCCCATATAGAACTTATTCGACATCTTTCTAGATCGCAATTAAGGTAATCACAACCCTTCGAGCCAGTCAGAATGCCGTATTCCAGCAACCTTACCGATAAAGGTGTAAAGGTAGCGAAGCTAGGTTCAATCGCCATACGCTCCTTGAAAATTGCCCCTAGCAGAGCTTCCAGAAAAGTTTCTCTACTTGAAAAACGTGGAAATATTGAATCCAAAAATTTTCTAAAAGGGGTAAAGCCGGGATACCTGTAAAATCGGACACGTTGTAAATAAATGTTGCAAACTAAGCTTTTTTAAACTACCAACTTACCCATGAATGATTAAGGGATAATCAAACTTTTACACGGTAAAATCAACTTTTTATCCCTGTCCCTGCCTCAACTTGTCCATAAACAATCATTTTTAGGAATGTTTCGACTAGAGAAGAAAAGTACTTTTTGGTATTGAAACAACCGCACATCAAGAGTTTAGAGTGATATAGTTTGTAAAAATTTACAGTGTGTCCCATTTTGCACGTATCCCGGCTATACTCCCGATACCATCGGACGCAACGCAGAATAATTTTAGACTGTGCTTATGCCGCCACTTAAATGAGGAAGGTAAGTTCATTAAAGGTAGGTATAATTATTTTCTCTGACGGAATTATTTCACTCTACCATTTTTTGCAACCCGGCCGCTATTACTACTTGCTCTTTCTACTTGCGCCGCCAGTTGAACGGACTTTAACATCTCTGTCGCCGATTTAAATCGATGAGATGGTAGCTTTTGCATAGATTTAGTAATTGTAGAGCGTACCAAGAAAGGTACAGTTTCTGGAATCATTACAGCTTGATTTATATGGGCTACCAGCAGTTCACCTGGTAAGCCAGCAAAGGGGCGCACACCTGTTACTAACTCAAATAATAAAACTCCAACAGCGTAGAAGTCGGAAGCTGACGAATACTGACCGTAAAAGCGCTCTGGAGCCATATAAGCAGGTGAGCCAGCACAATCATCTTGCTTATCAACACAAGCTTCGTAATTGAACCGAGACATACCAAAGTCAGAAACACGCGCTATCCAACCTGTTGGATCCTGATTAAGCAGAATATTTTCTGGCTTAATATCTCGGTGAATAATTTTGCAACTATGAATATGCTCTAATCCCGCAAGAATATCAATAATTAACTTTAAGCTTAAAGCTAAACTCAGTTTTCCTTGTAAATTCATTAAACTGCGTAAACTTCCTCCTTCACAATAATCCATTACTAAATACCTTCCAGATAAGGTATGTTCTAAACCCTGAAAAGCAACAACGTTAGGATGCTGTAAACTGATCAAAAAGTGTAATTCTCGTAAGAACTTAGCAGTTGGAAAGCGATTTATTTCTAATTGTTTGAGAGCAACTACTTGTCCGCTTGTTTTATGAGTAGCTCGAAAAACCTGCCCAAATTGTCCTTGTCCTACTAACTCTAGAATGCAGTATTTAGATTCTGTTTGTTGTCGATATTTGCTAAGTTCGCTATTCATACTAAAGTGAGTTGCTGATGAATGTAATAATTTACGCTGGCAATAGACTTTGAGTAAACCGCCTCCGGCATCGCGTTAAACTTAGCTAAATAAAACCACTTTGTTACGTCAAGGATATACTCGTATCAATTACTTCAGTAGTATTTAATACTTTTCAACTAACAAGCATAAATTTATAAATCTTGTCATTATTACTCTCAAACATTTTATTGAACCTATCTAAACAAACCTCCGACAGCAACTTGCGCGCTATCTTCAGCGTCAACAGACGAATTTAGCTCGTGAATCTGCTTGCTAGAGTCTTTAGCTAGTTGGTAGCTGGCAATATCTTCAGCTTCAAAAAATAGTTTGGCAGCTTCCCTTAAATCTTGAACTGCTCTTTTTCTATTACCTAAATCGATATGAGTTAAACCGCGACTATAGTAAGCTGAAGCGTGGCTAGGATTGAGTTGAATAGCTTCTGTAAAGTCACTAATGCTTCCTTGTTTATTTCCTAGTGCCTGGAAGCTAAGACCTCGTTTGAAGTAGGCATCAGCATTGCAGGGAGCAATCCGAATAGCTTGAGTAGAATTGTCAATTTCTTGCAAATAACCTACTTTTCTAGCAACTTCCATTTGCTCCTCGCACAAGCTTGGGAGTTTGACGTAGTCTTGGGTGTCGCTTTTAAGTTGACTATAGTCCCTACTCGACTGAGCCAGCTGTTCGTTGATAACATGAAGTTTCCCTTGGGTTTCTCTCTGCTCTTGGAGCAGATGAGAAATTGCGCTTTGGTTGCTCTGGAGGTGCTGGGAATGTTCTTGAACGTTGCTTTTAACTTGTTGATAGTCAAAGGTAAGCTGCTGTAATTGAGTGATTTGCTGACTATTTGCCTCGTCTGCTTGAATAAGTTGAGAAATCGCGCTATGACTATTTTTAGAAGTCGCCTCTAGCTGTAGTTTGCGGTTTACCAGATTGAGCATCACTGTAATTGATAAAGGTATCGAAGCTAGAGCCGCTTGATTGATAAAAATAGAGGCAATAGAAGCGCCGATAGAACCAACTACAGAAACGGTTTCGACAATATCTAACCAACCGTGAGTTTTGGATGGATTTAAACTTGATTGCATAACGTCAAAATATCTCCGATAAATTGCTAATTAATAATTGTGGTTTTTAACCGAGAACAACTTGGTTGAGGTGTAAAATCGGATTGAATAAAGCGGATTCTTGAGGAGTAAGGTATTCTTGAGCGACATCTTGCATAACTTTATAAGTTATCCCTGCCGCGCGATCATATTTAAAAGTCCGCACAATTGTTTTGTACCAAAGTAAAAAGTTTTCTGGCATCCGATCGTGATCGTCAAATAACAACGCGGCTGCCGAGTGACGCAAAATGTTTGAAAAATCGCGTCTGCAGACGGAAGCACCATCAACTTGGGAGACTTTGGCAAATAAATCGGGTTCCGCCGCACTTCTAATTTCTGCTACTTTGTTGACAATTTCTGCTTCCGCAATTTGAATCTTCTTGTAAGCACTAATGCGCGTATCTACAGAATCAATGTAGTCTTTGATAAATTGCAGTTCGGCGCTGGAAGCATAATGTCCTTCAGCTTCGTTGCTCAAGCGGGCTAATTGTTTTAACATTTGTTTAAATCTAAACGTAAGGTAGGTGTATTTAAGTGTCAGTGGTGTGGGCAAGATAATCGCTAACTTGAGTGCGAGTATCGTTGAGTTGACTAATCATTGACCGGGTAATTAACTTACCAGATTCTACTAAAACCTTGCCAGTAATAGGATGCAGGATATTTTGCTCGGCGCGACGACCAATTAAAGACTCAGTATCTTCAATTGCCGTTACATAAGTTCCCGCAGGTAACTCCACAACTACCCCTTCACCCATAACTCTTGCTTGACAGGCAAGGCGGGAATTTGTCTGAGTTGTTGTAATTACTTCCAAAGTCCTCTGTTCGCGGCGGCTAATCGGTGAAAGGCTCTCCATTCCACTTTTGATGTAAACGTGGCAGGTAGAACATATTCCTCGACTGTTGCAATCGTGCAGAATATTTAGTTCATTGTCTAATAGCGCTGAGAGAATATTGGCATCAGTTTGCACAACTGTCTCTTGAGAAATCGGTTCTAGCTTAATGGTTTTGACCATATTTTTGAGCTTGGTAAAAAGATTACTAAGTGGTCAGTCGTTATAAGTTGGTAGCTTTACTTACCTTTAGCCGTTCAATAATAGTTTGATGATCCTGGTCTTCTGCCAGCCATCCTTCTACAGCTTTAAGCCGCTCCGCTAAGCCTAAAATAAAGTAATTGCAATCTGCCCCTAAAGACTCACAGGAAGTTTGAACGCAATGAAGCTGTTTCCCGGTAAGTTGGCTAAAGAAAGCGCTGAGAATGCCTGCTTCTAGAAAGCAAACTGGGCGATCACTAGGGGGAGCAGCTTCGGCAAAGGGAGAGTTGTAATTTTGGACTACCAAAAATCCTTGCTGATAATATTCAAGTTCCAAGTTAAAAATACCCCACCCGTGAGTTTTCCAACATTGTTTTAGGCATTGGAGCAGTTCGACCATTTCCATTTCGGCGAGGGATTTGTGGTAGTATTCGCTAATTTCTTCGCCAAAACGGGCATAAAAGTTTTTGCCCCACCAACGACCGCAGTTAAACAAAACTATTCCACTAGCGCTCCCTAATTCTTGTTCTAAACCCGCATAGATGCCTTGAATTAAAGCTTCTGGTAGAGCTAAAAGGCGATCACCTCTGCGGTTTTCGATTAGTCCCGACTCAAAATCACCAGTTATGTAGACATCTGGGGCAAAGTAATTACCTACTGTAGGTTGGTCTTTGAGCAGATCGCCAATAGCAATCATTTGGGCATTCTCCGTTGTTAAAAAGTGATTATTTGGATAATTGAGCTAAGTTGTCTGTAACAAGCAAACTAGCCGCCGCTTGAGCTAAGAAAGGTTGCAATAATGAATATTGGTTGTCGGCAAGTATTTGTGGTATCTGCTTTTCCAATCCTTCGTAAAGAGCGGTATCGATGGCTTGGGTTCGGTGGACTCGGACTATATCAGTGAGCCATTCTAAAAGTCGCCGTTCTAGAAATTCCGAGTTATTTAGCAGCATTGCCATCGTGCAGTAGCGCAGGACTGCTAGCCAGTTTTTCAAACTGCGTTCCAAATCGTGCTGCTGATCAGGAAAGCTGGCAAGAAGTTGGTTTGCAATAGGTTGAAAGATTGTTGTTTCTTGGTCGCGCAGTAATTCATAGGTTTCTAGGCGCTGGGATAAAGATGATGTGTAACTTTTAAGAGCGCCAATTTCCCCTGACTTTAAGTAGCGTTCATCTGCATCGTAGAGTAATGATTGAATGTTTGCGTTCATAATTTGTCTCTAAAATAGTTTGGATAGATTGTTTAAGCTCATCTCTACCTGGGCTGAGGAAATTGACTTTGATAGCGTTGACGGTTGAGGTAAACTACCAATATCTGGGCTACCTTCCCAAGGAATAATCTGTAAAAAAGCCTGTACTTGCCAAGTCAAGTGTGGCTTCTGCTCTAAGGGCAAAAGCTGGGTTTGACGGACTTCTATCGGTAAGCAGTGCCAGTTACATAGGCTAAAAAATTCCGTTACTGTCAAGCACGGTAAGGCCGTTGAGGGATTTGGAAAAGCATCTTTTTCAGCTTGTAGCTGTGGCAGAGTGGAGATACTATAGTCGCCTTCATCTGGCTCTATTTGTGGTAACATCTGCCAATTACAAGAATTAAAAAATTCTTCTACAGTCAGTCTTGATAAGATAATTGAGCGTTGAGGGCAGGTAATCTTAGCGTGTTGGGGTAAAACGTAGTTGTTAATTGGTGGCGGTACTAGTTGCCAATTACACGAGTTAAAATAATCCCCTACAGTCAGTCCCAAGAAGGAATCTGAACTGTTCATCGCAGGCGCTCTCCGTTCTGCAGGCGTTTTTCAATGTCTCTTGCTGTTGCGCCTTCGTTGTGCCAGAAGTCGGCCGCCTCAACTCGATCTTGGCTGCTGAGGAGGAATTTACAGTAGGTTTCCCCCATTGAGTAACATTGAATTTCGATGCAACTTAAGGATTTTTTGACAATATCGCTAAAGAAACCAGCAAATAAGCCAGCATAAATGTGGCATACAGGTTTACCAACATCGCCCAAAGTTCTCGCCACCGCCGAGTCAAAGATGTTGACAAACATAAATCCATTTTTATGTTCGCTCATATCTACTTCCCAGTTGCCCCAACCTTGAGCGGTAAATGGCCACCACCAAGCTTCTAGCATGAAGACAGAATTTACTTCGCGGATAGTTTTTTTGTACTCTTGCTCAAACCATTGCTGGAAAAACTTAGCATCTCTTAAGCCCCATTGGTAGCCGATATTGTACATCACGACACCAGAAGCCGAGCCTACTTCTTCCTCTAAGCCTTCAATTAAACCAATAATAAAGTCTTCACTAGCAAACATATTACGGCTTTCGTTCCAGTCTGTAATTATGCCGCGATCACGCTCAAAATGAAAATAATCTGTAAAACTGTAGTGGGCGTTTCTTTGGGGATACTTGTGCTTTAAAGGATGTTCAACTTTTTTGAATTCCTTTTTAGGAGTAATAATTTTATTTTCGGATAGAACAACCATGTGCAGAATTTTCCATTTCTAAGTGAGTAACTTGTAGCTACAGCCTTTAAGATTGATTCCCAAGCCAGATGATAGCCAGAAATTATTAAAATTAAATGTCGCTTATACTAAAGTTTTATAATTGTTTAAGTGTTTGTTCATCCAGGAACTTACTGATTTTTTTTAGTGAGGAACTGATGAACTAAGGAATTATACGGATGTAAAATAATTTTTTATTGATAAAGCACAGACCCTATACAAAAATAAAAAAATTAGAAGTTTTTTTGTTCAAACTCTTAATAAATCGTAACTCATTCATCGGTTCTAAAAGATACACTGGAAGCTTCTCGTATATAATTACCTTCTCCCAGTCGTCTAAAATCTGGTTCTAAGTTATAAGCGTTGAATAGTTTATTGGTATTTATTATTGCTATGGATATTAAGAGCAAATATCATTACATCGCAGGAAAATTGAATTTAATAGCTCTTTTCGTAGTAGTAATTGAACATTTATAATAAAACTCCTTCTTATCTATGATTGCTGTTTAGATGGCAACTTAACTGTAAATGTTGTACCAATTCCGATTTGGCTAGTAACCGTAATGTGACCCTCATGTAATTCCACCAACCTTTTGACAATAGATAACCCAAGTCCTGTGCCAGGAATATTACCAACATTTTCCCCTCGATGAAATGGTTCAAATAGTCGTTGTTGGTTCTCGGTAGAAATCCCAATACCTTTATCTTTAACTTGGAAAATTACATCTTCATTACGGCAATTAACTTTAAAATAGATAGTGCCACCTTGGGGTGAATATTTAATAGCATTAGAGAGCAAGTTGGTAAAAATGTGTAAAAGTAGTTTTTCATCCATGCAAGCATCTGGGCATTGACCTTGACTGCTGAAGAAAATAACGTGCTTATTTCTACTATTGATTTGCATCTCTTTCACCAGAGCGCGACAGAACTCTTCTAAATTAAGGTAATTTGGCTTGAATTCTAATTTTCCTGCTTCCGCTTTATTGATTGCTAAAACGTCATTTAAAAGCTGCGTCATTCGTTGAATAGCAGTGCGGATCTGATAGAAAAAACTAAGTTTTTCTTTCTCACTCGACTTATGACTGTAATGTTCTAGTAATTCAGCAGAGGATAGGATAGTAGTTAGCGGGGTACGAAACTCGTGAGAGACCATGGAAACAAAGCGAGACTTGAGTTCGCCCAGTTCTTTTTCTTTTTCCAATGCTTTTAAAATTTTTTCTTCTATCTGTTTCCGCTCAGTAATGTCGCGCTGCACCGATACCCAGTGGGTGTACCAGCCTTTTTGATCTGTTACTGGCGTAATACTAAGCTCTACCCAAAACTCAGAGCCGTCTTTACAGTAATTGATTAGTTCAACCCGAACTGGTTGCCAAGCTTTGAGTGCAACGCGAATCTTATCGAGAGCGTCCTGGTCAGTCTTCGATCCTTGAAGGAGACGTGGTGTTTTGCCAAGTACATCCTCCAGGCTGTAGCCGGTCATTTTAGTAAAAGCTTGATTGACATAAACAATCTGCGGACCTGGATGCTCAATGGGTTCAGCATCAGTAATCAATATTGCATCGTTGGCGTTAACCGCTACTGACTCGAGCAACCGTAAACGATCTTCGTTTTTTTGTAAGGCCTCATTAGCACTAACTAAGTTAACTAAATTACAGCGCAATTCAATCTGCGAACTTGCTTGGCGACCTAATATTCGCAATGCCTCTACTTGTTCTTGGCTTAGTTTTCTAGAAACAAAGTCAATTACGCATAGTGTTCCTAGCGCATATCCCTGGGGAGAAAATAGAGGTACTCCAGCGTAAAACCGAATCTGGGGATCGGAGGTTACTAATGGGTTAGTCGCAAACCGTTTATCTACTAGAGTATCTGAAACAATCAAAATATCCGGTTGCAGGATTGCATGAGCGCAGAAGGAGACATCACGAGATGTTTCTATTGCCTCTAAGCCCACCTTAGACTTGAACCATTGGCGCTCCGCCTCAACCAGGCTCACTAAGGAAATGGGAGTGCCACAAATTTGTGCAGCTAAACGGGTAATATCGTCGAACGCCTGTTCGGAAGCAGTGTCGAGAATCTTACATCCATAAAGGGCTTTCAGCCTTTGGGCTTCGTTATCAGGCAGTGGTGCTTTCATTATGAGGTTGTTACTACTTTGAGATCCTCTAGTTACTGAGTTAAGCTATTTATATACAGTAGCTGTTATGCAAATCGATTAACTTATAAAAGCTTCTGGAAGTTATTCATGGTAATAAAAGGACAGGTTTTAGAAGTTCCCTAGGGAGCCGTCAAAGAGCAGGTTCTTTTCCTCCACCGCATCTTTGGAGTGGTTGCATAATCCCCTACCACATACCACAGGGATTTTCTGACCTCACAAAGTTTTTACAACATAACCAAAAGCAGCGCTTTAACCTTGCTAACCTTTCACAATACGGTTTTCTGTTATTTCTACCAACTACTTTTGACTACACCCCAAATAAAGTTAGAACTCAGTAAATCAAGCTTGAAAGCAACACATTACAAGCCTGTTCATGTTTTGAGGTTTTTTCCTTACCTAGAATAACAAAAGAGAGATTGATAGAGCTAGGGGGAAGGTTATTAACGCACGTCCTTAAATTCATAATGGCATTTCTATCGAAGCAAAGCAGTAATTTAAGATTGTGAGATCCGTGTAATTACATAATTAATTCACGTAATTAATTTAATGTTGATAAAAAATCAGTAATCTTATCGAGGCTTAAACACTTCTTTGAAGTTAAGTTTTAAAAGTACCTAACTTATAACTTTTATTTAGTTAAATTTGCTTTGAGAGTCACCGAAAAATTGTTCAATTTTTAATGAGCGAGTCTGCCTTAAATGGTTGTTATCTCTAAGAATCCGCTTTGAACTGTCAAAAACCAGGCTAGTTCTAATTTAGGACATTTTCTTAAACAGAAATATCCTAAGAAGCACGCTCACTATAGTTTTAAAGACTTTTTTTATTTCCAATCTGATGTAGAAATCGTAACTGACTAGAATGAAGGACGTAATCTTTTTGCTACTGAAGATTTCATAATCGGTTTAATTGAGGGCTTAGAAAAGGAGGTTGGTAGCGCTTCTGCAGTTGTCATATATAACATTAATAGAGTGTTTATTTTCTACTTAGAAGGCGTTGCCGATCGGTCGCTACTAAATAAAAATCTATAAGGAGACAAGTATGTTCAAGAGAAACGCTGACAAAATTTATCAAGTTACATTAGTCAACGAAGTAGCAGGAGTAAATACCACTATTGAAGTTTTTAGTGACCAGTATATTCTTGATGCTGCCGAAGAGCAGAACATTGAATTGCCCTATGCGTGCCGTGCAGGTGCCTGCGTCGTCTGTACTGGTAAGGTGATCGAAGGTTCAGTAGACCAGTCCGATCATTCCTTCTTCAAGAAACAGGAACTTGATGCTGGTTTTGTTCTCACTTGTAGGGCATACCCCACTGCTGATTGTGTTATCCTGACCCATCAGGAAGAGCAATTGTTTGAACTATAATGAGGTCAACTAGAGCATTACTTTTTTACTTTTATACAACTAATGTAATTACAAAATTTTGACTAGAACTAATTTAGAAAGTGTGACTGCCTGTGGCATTTTCTAAATCAAACTCATTTGCGATTTGTTTATGCTTGGCTATTTATAAGGTTATATTTGATGTCTTCCTGCTGCTACCAGTGTTAGTATTTTGTAAGTCTAGCTATTCTTCATTTCATTACAACTTTTGTGATATAAGCAAAAATCACATATCAAGCATATGAGTCAAGATATTTTTCAAGAGTTTTTTGATATTCCAGAAGTTACAGGAGTTGGAATAATTGATGGACAAACGCAATTAGATTTATATGTTAAAGAGCAAGTCATTAGCTGTGAGGAAAAGCAAAATCTAACTCAGAATACTTTACAAATTGTTGCAAGCAAATATGAAGAATTTGATTTGTTTGAATTTTCATTACTTAATTATTATGCATATGCCTATAAACTGAATCATAATCTTCATGTTCTGGTTTTAACTTATGCAATAGCAACTAAGCAATTGAAAAATGCGCTGCAAAAAGACATTGAAATTGCACTGATATCTTTTAAGACTCTAGCTCAGGAAAAGCTTCTATTCACATTAGAAATAAAAGTAACTATTGAAGAGTTACTTAATGCTCTTAATAAATTGAGTAAATTCATTAGTAAATACTTAGGTTCTAAGATAACTGCCAACTATTTGGATTTAACTCGTCCTCAGTTTGAATGGATTAGTAATTTCCAAATCAACCACTCTGCTGAAATTACATTTTTTAGTATAAATACAAAATATGTTAGTGCTTTACAACACCAATGGGTAAAACAATGGGCTGCTGCTTTTATTAAGCGATGTACTCAATTCCTCAAAGATTTGCCTATCTTAATTGAGCAGAAAGGTCTAGATGAAAGCCAAAAGAAAATTTTATTAGGTTATCCGACTAATTTACTGACAAAACTAGAACTAGGTCTATAAACCAACTACGTCAAAACAGCGCGAAGAAATAAATTATGTAGGCATAGTTATGATAGTTATCTATGATAGAAAACTTGTTTTGCTTTCGGTTTTAATAGCAGTCTTAGCCTCTTATTTTGCGTTGGAGATAGTTGGGCAGATTGTGGTAGCTCAAGAGAGTGTACGGAAGTATAGTGAGGAAACGCAACCACCGTGACAATTATTTGTCGATGTATGTATATTGCAATGTTGGTTTACAACTATTAGTTGTAAACCAACATCTCTAAAGTTACTCTCTTCTTAGCTAGTCGTGAGAGGATAGATAGGCATTACACAAGAGCATTATTACAGTGGTTAGTAAAGTCAGGGTTGGTACAATATTTACAGTTAGTTTTCCTTTAAATATAGGTATATACAAATGCACAAAATTTTAGTGATTGAAGATGAAGAATATGTCCGATTAAATATTCTCAAGCTACTTCAATTTGAGGATTTCAATGTAATTGGAGCAGAAAACGGTTACATCGGCACACAACTGGCTAAGGAAGAAATACCCGATCTAATTCTTTGCGACATCATGATGCCCGAATTAGACGGTTACGGTGTCCGAAAAATTTTGTCTCAAGACCCAGTAACTGCAACAATTCCTTTTATCTTTGTTACTGCCAAAACTGATCAAGCTGATTTTCGCCTCGGTATGCTCTCAGGAGCAGATGATTATTTGACCAAACCATTTACGCGAAACGATTTACTAAATGCAGTCGAGGCTCGGCTCGACAAACGAAAAGTCATAAATACACAGTTTCAACATAAGCTAAATAAACTGTGCGGTAGTATTAATGACTCATTACCTTATGAACTAATGATGCCCCTGCATGCAATTCAGGAAGTTTTACAAACTTTAACGACCGAATACGATTCAATCGAGCGGCGCAAAATTCTAGAAATGACAACGGAAGCCTACGCATCAAGTCTACGCTTACAGAGATTAAGCCAAAATTTTCTATTTTATGCATTAATTGAAACAACTGCTACAGATCCGGAGCAAGTCGAGATACTACGGAGCAAATCTTCAAGCTTGGTCAAGAGCTTGATTACAGATATTGCAAACGAAAAAGCTAAAGAGTTAAAGCGCGGAGCAGATTTGCATCTGGAGCTACAAGATGCCAAAGTTTCAATTTCAGAAGCAAATTTGGCAAAAATTGTGGAGGAGCTGACTGATAATGCCTGCAAATTTTCTTCACCAGGAACGCCCATTGTAATAAAAAGTGTTTTTAATGGCAATATGTTTACCCTGTTCGTTACAGATCAGGGACAAGGTATGACAATTGAGCAAATTGCTAATCTTGGAGCCTATGTACAGTTTGAACGCAAACTTTATGGACAAACAGGCTCAGGATTGGGACTCACGATTGCTAAACGTCTGTCTGAATTGCACGGAGGAGAATTAGCAATAGACAGCATTCCCTACCAAAAAACAACAGTGCGTGTTGTCCTTCCCATGTAAATTATCTGCTGAAGCACCACAAAATAATTAATTGCTTTGCTCGCTTGACTTAGACTTTAAAACTTACATTATTAGCTCGACTTTATCCATTTTGAAGAGGTGAAAAGCTAGCAATATCAGGAAAGCATTATTTGATTTCTCCTGATGAACTTGCTACCAAAAAAAATTCTGCTTTTAATCCTAGCGTTTGCCCCCTATTTTCCAACCCTGTGAGGGAATCAGTAAGCGTGCTGCTGGTGGGTGCGATTCTCTCTCCTAGAAAACGAATAGTCAGTGTCGTTTTCCTACGTCTGGCTACGTTAATGCTGCTACAATTTGGGTAGTAAACTGGCTCCAGACTAATTGCTGAATTTCTACTTAAATACTTTACCTAATTGCGGCACAATTTTAGAGCCGAATCAACACATCTGAGTTATTACTGATTTGCCACTAAAGCTAAGCTAGCTTTAGTAAAGTATCACAAATTTTGACAACAAAACCCTGAATCTTCAATAACATTTTACAAGTATTAATTAGTTGCACTGTTAGTTTTTTAAGTAGAATAAGTCATCCTTAGCTTAAGCATATTCATAATTAATTTATAAAAATCACTTAGTAAAATGGTTTATAAAAATGTTACACAAAATTGGACACAAACCTTGGAACAGGAGACCTTGCTCAATCGAATTGTCAACCGAATTCGACAGTCTTTGGATCTGCAAGAAATTTTGACGACGACGGTGCTAGAAATCCGTTCATTTTTGGGCATAGAGCGAGTCAAAATTTATCGATTTGCTCCCGATGGAAGTGGTGAAGTCATTGCAGAGTCTATTCATAGGAATCACCTACCCTCTCTGTTAGGTCTCTGTTTTCCGGCTGGCGACATTCCTCCCCATGCCCGTGAGATGTTTGTTAAAGCCCGTCAACGGGTAATTATGGATATTGCTTCTCAGCGTAAGACAATCAACCAGTTGGACTGTCCAGAAACCAGAAAAGGCCTAGCGATAGAAGATATTCGCTATTATCCAGCGGACCCCTGCCACCTCAAATATCTCTCTAATATGGGTGTAGATTCTTCTCTGACCGTACCAATTCTGCATCAAAACCGCTTATGGGGGTTGTTGGCTTGTCACCATACTCAGACACGCCTCTTTTCCGAACAAGAGTTGAAAGTCGTGCAGTTGCTGGTGGATCAAGTGACGATTGCGATTGCTCAATCAAACCTACTCTTGCAAGCTCGACAACAGGCTTACCATGAAGCCACGATTAATCAAATCAGCAGTCTGCTTCATTCCCCACTCAATGTTGTAGAAAGTCAGCAGACCGTGCTTGAGGAAACTGTTAAAGCACTAAATGGTTCTGGGGGCGGTTGTGTTGCAAAAAATGGTAGGCTGAAATAATTCCGCTAGAGAAAATCATTGTACCGGCCTCTAATGAATTCTAAATCCCCCTTCAAGTGGCGGCATTATCAGTCAGAAATCATCCTACGTTGTGTTCGGTGGTATCTAAGCTATCCGCTTTCCTATCGCCAAGTAACAGAGATGGTGAACGAGCGGGGATTAGATATACATCACAGCACCGTCTTCCGTTGGGTGCAAGAATATAGTCCAGAAATGGACAAACGAGTCAGACCGTATCTAAAGCTTACTAATGACTCATGGCGGGTAGATGAAACCTATATTTTGGTCAAAGGCAAGCAGAAGTATTTATACCGAGCAGTCGATTCGGCAGGGAACACCTTAGACTTCCTCCTCACAGCGAAGCGGGATGCGAAAGCGGCGAAACGGTTTTTGCGTAAGACATTGAAAGCAATTCACACTTCCGTACCAAGAGTCATCACTGTGGATAAGAACCCTGCTTATCCAAAAGCGATTAACGTACTCAAAGCTGCCAATAAGTTACCCGAAGTAGTGAAATTACGACAGATTAAATATCTCAATAATATTGTGGAGCAAGACCATCGGGGGATAAAACGATTAGTCAAACCAGGAATGGGATTTGGCTCCTTCAACACTGCAAGAAGAACCATTCGGGGATATGAAACTCTGAACATGGTTAGAAAAGGACAAGTTATTGGTGTTCCCAGGGGAGCCATCAAAGAGCGACTTGTCTTTATCTATCAAATCTTTGGGGTAGTTGCATAATTTCAACTCCTGCCACAGGGGTTTTCTGTCTTCACTAAGTTTTTGCAACACAACCGACCTAAGTAATCAGCAATAGCTAACTTTGCCATTAAGGTCGTCGGATAAGTAAATTCCAAGTATGGATCAGGGTCTCGAAAGGGTTTCATCGGTAATGCTGGTAATTGCTCTTTTTCTTCTATAAACCGTAAGTCCGCATTAAGAGTCAGGGCTGATAGTGGTAAATCTAGTTGCTTGGCTAAAGCCGCAATTTTGTCAGCCCGTTCTTGAGTGCGGGTTTTCTTGAACTTCCGATAACGATGTAATGGAATCGGCCCGTCCACCGGATAATAGGGTACATACCTTTGCTCGTCCCGTTCTACATATAGCTGGTTATCAAACAATCCCCACCAAAGAATCACTGTCTCACCTGCTAGGTCTGGGTCTACTTCATAAGCCACTCCAAGGACGGAGACTCTGGCATCACCCCCAACTTTCCGTCGTTGTGGCTCACGAGCAAAAGTGCAAAACCGTTCCCAGTTGCACATGGCACGCAGTCCATCCTTGGGGATATTTTGTAGCCAGTCTTCCATTCGTGAATGAGGTTCTGACCGATGTGGTTGGTCGTTATAGTTATCTAAATATTTATGGAGCCACTGATTGGCTTCGGCTTCTGTTTCTGGTTTATGGAAGTGGTAAAGGGTTTCGTGAGCTTCTTTGACTGTGCGAAATGGTCTTTCAACTTTACCTTTAGAGCGGGCGGTCACTCGCCGACCATCGCTACCTTTGGGCATATGGGTCATCAATTTGATGCCCAAGCATGACAAGACGTTTTGGAATACTTGACTTTTAGATATTGGTCCATTGTCAGCATAAATTGTGGCGGGAATGCCTTGAAAGGGTGAACTAGAGTCAGTTTTAGCTGTCATAGCGTTAAATAAAAACCGCAGGGCAGCTTCCACATCTTCTCCATAGACGCAGTGGTATTCTTGATAGCACATTCCACTGCGGTCATCAACGATGCTGTAAAGCATCAGGAGTGGATTGCCACGACCGGGTTCAACCCAGGCTGGTTGCTTGATGTGTTTTAAGTCTGAAGGGCTAAGGTCAAAGTGCCAACAGTCATTGCTATCATCCGCTTGAAACCTAACTGATGGCGGTTGTCTAGTCATTCTTTCTGTGTCGTAACCCCACGCTTTGAGATAGCGATTTACAGTAGTTTTGGTAAGTAGTCCCTTATTGGGTTGTACAAAACCATTAGGGGTATTGATTCCATGCTCTTCTAACAACTCGATTGCTCGTGAGGTGGAGATATGCCGTCCCTTCTTGTTACTGGTGCGAATTTTGAAAGCAGCAATGACTTCGCAGTAATTTTCCATTTCCGTTGAGGACAACTTACGCGGCTGTCCTCGGTCGGTACGCCGGAGGGATTTCGGCTTTGACACCTCTCGTAATAGCCGATACAGGGTGTCTGTAGATATTCCATATAAACTAGCGGTTTCATAAAGGAGGAGCTTCCGTTCGGGACAGCGATTAGGTAGCAAGTCCAGTCGTTGGCGTAAGCTTACCAAAGCCGAGACAGATATCTGTTGGCGGGGCATTATCTTATTTGCCCCTCGGCTACATAGTTGTAGAGGGTTGGTTTGGAGATGCCCATCATGTGGCAGATTTCGTCTATTGAGTATTGACGATCGTTGTAGAGCTTAACTGCCAATTGTCGTTTGTTAGGGTCTAAAGCTTTGGGTCGTCCACCTTTGCGCCCTCTAGCTCTGGCGGCAGCAAGTCCAGCTTGGGTTCTTTCTCGGATTAAGTTACGTTCAAATTCTGCCAATGCCCCAAATAAGTGAAATATCAACTGTCCGCTACTTGAAGTGGTATTAATCGATTCTTGCAGGCTATGCAGTCCAATCGAGCGCCCTTTTAAGGTTTCTGTTAACTCAATTAAGTCTTTAAGGGATCTGCCTAAACGGTCTAATCGCCACACTACAAGCGTATCCCCGGCTCTAGCTATTTCTAATGCTGAGGTTAAGCCTGGACGAGCAGTTTTGACTCCACTGAAGTAATCCTCAAAAATCTGCTCGCATCCTGCCGCCTGCAAAGCATCCTTTTGCAGATTTAATTTTTGATCGTCTGTTGACACGCGAGCATAGCCAATTAGCATCGTTTAGAGTAAATAAACTCGTGTTTATCAATCATATCCTGCAATTGATATAATTACTAAGTTTTTTGCCCTAAACAATGACAACTTTTGGTTCGGCTGTAACTTGTCCGTTTCCAGTCAAGAAAACGCTCGTTTTCTTTACTGACTTCTCCCCAATTTTTATTCTCAGTTAATCTGGTCTGAAATTTATGATTTCGGTCTGTTGTCGTTTAATGTGGTTCTATTCTCTGTTAATGCGGTCTCAACCACCTGCTTATTATCGTTTAATGTGGTCTCAAAAACGCGATGATTTCGGGTCGGAGCGATTATAATATCGGGTCGCTACATTTAGCGCTGATGGTCAAATTGTACTAAGTGGCAGCGACGATCACACCATTAACCTGTGGGATGTGCAGACAGGACATTGCCTGAGTACGGTGACGGTCGATCGACTCTATGAAGGCATGAATATTCAAGGCGCAAGCGGATTGACAGTTGCTCAAAAAGCCACCCTTAAAACATTGGGTGCGTTGGCGTAGCCGATGCGTATCACACGAGCGTTGAGACAATTGCCTTAAGTCAGAGCTTAACTGGCAGATATTGAGTGGTGAAATTTGCAGAAGTTTTGCAGACTGAACTTATGTCAAAACAGCTTGCGCCATAAAAATAGGTCACGGTAGCTTCCTTGCTATTCTTCAATCCTCAAAAGTTCATCATTTTCCACATCCCAAAATTATAAGGAGTCGCATTCTACACCTGCGAAATTCATAGGCTATATGAACTTGTTACAATCGCTGCAACAACGGGGGCAATCAGTCTGGCTAGACGGGTTTGAGCGAGGCTGGATTATTAGTGGTCAGTTGCAGTACTCTATTGATGACGATGGCGTGCAGGGTGTACTGTCAAACTTTCAAAGCCTGCAAGCTGCAATTAGAGGGCAGGAATACGATCACGACTTCAGCACACTTGCCCGCAAAGGCAGCAAGCTATCGGCGCGACAGTACTACGATTATGCGGTCATGCGAGACCTGCAATTAGCGGCTGACCTGCTAAAGCAAACCTATACTCAAACCCACGGGCGAGACGGTTACGTTCAAGTTGATCTCCCGCCATACTCGCTATTGCAAGCTGAAACCGCGATCACAGAAGCTCAAAAAATCTGGAAATCTGTCGGATGGTGTAACTTGATGCTAAGAATTCCAGCTACTCAAATCATGATTCCGGTGATTGAACAACTAATTAGCGATCGCATGAATGTGAATGCAACATTCGTGTTTTCTCAGACCACCTATGAACAAGTATTCAATGCGTATCTTCGAGGTCTAGAGAGCCTCATTCAACAAGGAGAATCTGTGAATAACGTTGCTTGTTTTACCAGTTTTTCGATGGGTCGCTTCGATGCAGCAATTCATCCACTCACACCTAACGCACCAGAGCCGACATCTTTCGGAGTCGTTCAAGCGAATCTTCTCTACCAGCACTATCGAAATGTCTATCAGAGCGATCGCTGGAAAACTTTATGCAAAGAGGCAAATCCGCTTCGTCTCCTATGGGATTGCACAGATCTTCATCCTCAAGATGCATGGCGCTATATTCAAGCTCTAGTATTTCCTGAAAGTGCGATCGTGCTGTCTCCACCGACGCTCGAAGCTTACAATGGAGTATCTCTACTTCCCACAAGCTTGCTTGATAATCTTGAAGATGTTAAACAGATTTGGGCAAGCTTGCTGCCAACAGAAACTTCTTTAGATGAGATTATCAACCAACTCATAAACGAGGAAGTAGCGCGATCAATGAAAGACTTTGAGCAATTGCTGAATACGATCGAGCGAAAGAGAATCAACTGAAAACGCAACCGTAATCCTTAGTTAGCCGCCGAAACTGGCGGCATCTGGAGAGTTTAATATTATTTCCTGACAGTAGAGCGCAACGACTCGCTCGGAAAAGAAGATTTCAGTTTTGGCGTTTGAGTAGCAAGTGTGACGAAAACGCCGTTAACAAAACTAATCGACGCAAAAGCGCATTTCATGATCAAAGCGCAATCAATTACACACCCTAAAATTTGCGGATGGCGATCGTATAAGACGCTCGTTGCTTGGACTCTCGTTGAGTTTTCACAATTCGGAAGTCTGGGTCGCAGTAAAGATGCTCTAACTGAGGAGTGGCTTGGAGGATTTTCTCTACCATTTTAGTTGTGGTTCGATCCAAGTGCTTCAATCTAGTCCCCTTTTGAGAGGTAACTGCTTTTGTAAACCAGGCATCCGCAATATCAACAGTAAACGACCTAGCCCGAATTCGCAACGCCTGCTCAACGCCCACATTATGAATCAACCATTGCTGATTCGTGACTTCGTACCGTTGAATCAGCATAAAGTCGTAAGCCACCAGCCACGAGGATAGCTTTTTCAGCAGAGGCAGGCGAGAACCGGGAGAGTACCGTGCCATGTTGGCGTAGTATCCATCTGGGTGAAAGATTTGGTAGGACTGGTCGCGGAGCCGCCCTGGAAAAATGTCTTGAAAGGGAATTGTAGACCAGAGGGATAGCCAAACTCCCTGAACTAGAGAAACCTGATCGCTGGCAACGGGGACTGAATTACGCTGCTGAAGTTCCATAAACAGCGCTGCGAGTTCTGTCATGTAAAACTGATTTTTTTGTCCCAAGGAATCACCATCGCGTCCAGTAACTAGAAGCAACACAGCTTGTTTCAACTCCTCGGTACTGTTCTGCGTGAAGCCATCCAGGTCTACCATAAACTTTACCATCTATCTCTGTTGAATTAAGTTTGCTTACTGGTAGGCAACAGTCCTACGTTACAAAAGAAAAATTTTGGGTAATAGCCTCTCCAGTCTAATTTGTTGGGCTTCACACTCGCCCGAAAATAACGCAACATAGCCCACTACTTCAAGGGAGACATCTCTAAAACCGTTGCGAAGTCTTTGCTGCCTCGACCCGGTTGGTCATACAAACCAATGAATTTTTTGGTTTCCCACGACGGCAGGTTGCAAGATATCAACACCCTAATTCCACCGAACTCTAGCTTTATTTTAAATTCTGCTAATGCCATCAACAATAGCGGACAAATTGTAGGTACTGGCATTGTTAATGGTCAGCAACATGGTTTTATCTTAACGCCAACTAAATAAAAAAGCGATCACCTCCACAGACTTTATATCATACAGAAAATCTACACCTCTGCACATAATAATTGTGTTGATTTTTTTCTAAAGGTAGTGTGGTCAGGGTTCATCTACTGTATTCAAAATCTGCCTGTACAAATTTGAAAATACTTTAAACTTTAACGTAGCAATCAAGTTATTTATCAAAGGTTTCACTGCAACAATCAGATTTTTCTGCTTTGCCTTAACCAAGATAACAAGCAATCGACTAATTTTAACTCCCAAACTGTCAGCATCCGCTCTAACACGACACTCCATAAGGCGTATGCAACAGATTCGCCGCCGTTATGCCATGCCGCTTCTCCCCGCCTGTCATAGCGCATGGTAGTCCCAGGACTAGCGATTTGCAGAGCGTTTTCTTTCTGATACTAATCTTCCTCCTCACCGATCGCCTGCAAATAAGCCTTAGCCGCAGCTTGTTTCAGCGCTCCTTGAGTATAGCGCCCGTATACTCTATCGCTTTTAATCCCCATTAACTCCTTGCCATACATTGGGTCTACGCCTTTACGGGTAATGCTCGTACCAAATTCATGCCGAAAGCGATGTGGTCGGATATCATCTACTTGAGCGATCGCACCGAGCTTCTTTACCATTCTGTATAGCCCTTTGTAACCTAGCCTCTCCCCTCGGTGCTTCGGATCTTGGCACAAAAACATCGGACTATCAGGAGTTGGTATAAACACCTCTCCTTGATGCTGCCGCCATTCTAGATAGGCTTCTAAATGTTGTTTGGCTTCACGGCTCAAAGGTATTTCACTTACGTTCTGTCCCTTGGAACGATGAACAGTCAATCTTTTGCCATTCCAATGGTTGATATTAAGAACTGATAATTCCGAAGCTCTAAGTCCATGACTAAGCAGAGCGACAATTGCACGATCGCGTATTCTTGTTGCGCCATCAGTAGAAAGCGCGTGCCAAATATCAGCCATGTCCTCTTTTTCAATATGCAGGTCTTGCGGCTCCTCTACCCGTTCTAGTCCGATTGCATCCGTCGGCAGGGGTTGATTTACCGGATATCCATTACTGCGACGTAGCCATTGGTAAAATGCTCGTAGCGTGTTGAGGGCATGGTTAATCGAAGCGGGTTTAAGTTCTTGCTGTTTCAACTCCCGCCGATATTTACCGATATCGCTAGGGGTGACATCCAGCCAAGACTTATTGCACCAAGAGCTAAAATTCTTTAGTTGTCGCTTGTAAGCGCGCTGCGTGTTATCTGCTTTGCCTGTCTGCCGCAGAAACTCCTCAATTTGCCAGTGGCGCAAGTCTGAAAGCATTTTTGGGGATTGGGTGCGATCGCTTCCCTTCTCTCGTCCGCTATCAAGGGAAATAATATTAATAGGTAGGATAGGGCGGTCTGGGATTTGGGGCATAATTTTTAGGTAGAGATAACTGCACTTATCACCATCAGACTATTCTCAGATTATTATCTCCTACTTCTACCGAAGGGCTACCTCTAGTCCCATAATATTAATAATCCCGTGCAGTTCCGCAAAGCAGACGCTACGCGATCTCACTGTACCTATGGAAAACTAATCTATGGGCAGAACAACAAACGAAAAGTGTTGGGCTTGCAGCCTATTGACAGCAACCGAAGCTCGAAAGCTTCACGGTGAAAATGGCGATGAGTGTTGGCAAAATGATATTTGCCATAGTCGGCGCTCTTACTACCGCAAAGGCAGAGGGCGATCTCAGATTAGGAAGTCGGCAATTGATGAAATCGCTGTACCATTACCAGGATTTGCTTACGTTGTTTTGCACACTTATTTAGACCAGCCCCGCGAACCGAATGATGAAGTTCTAATTCATGCTATTTGTGCAGAATTATGGATTGGTAGCACTCCCAAGGCAATGACCCAACCCCAGCACACTTTTGGATTACCGCCGCGACTTGTTAAAGAGTATGCGCTTCAATTACTTAATGCGTTGTACTTGAAATATGGTCATGGAAAGCGATCTGGGTTTGAAAGGTTTGCACGTAACGAGCAACACTCAATTTCCCAATGTCCCGTGCGTCCTTGTTCTTTCCACGCGGCGCATCTCAATCCTTATCATCCTCAAAATCAATGAACGGTCAGCAACTTGAACTACCGCTCTGGTCGCAATTACAACGGAGTCGCCTCGCTCCTGAATCTATCAATCTGGAGGCAATATTAGACCAAGCGGAAACAGAAATCGCTCAGTTACCCGAAGCGATGCAAATGCAAGCGGCGGGGGAGGCAATTTTGCAACTAGCACAACTGCAACTGTTACGCTTTGAAGTGCTGATTGATAACTGGGAGAATGCTTACCGTGATCCCCACGTCAAGAGCGATTTCTTTGATGACATTGTGCGCCAGACGATGGCTGTAGATTTGACTGACTTGGTTACGCCAGCACTGCCCCGCCTTCGCCGAACCAAATCAGTTACTCCCAAGGCACAAGATTCTGTAGTAGGTGTAGTAAATAAGTCTGCTGTGCTGGCAATGGTCGAGCAATTAGACGCTCTTTCTCAAATTGATCAGGAATTACCCTTATCCGACGAAGAACGCAAACAACTTGCTTTAAACTTTGCTCATGAGGAAAATATCTTTGCTTGGTGTCAGGCGATCGCTTCTTGGATTGGGCAACATCACGGGGAAAAAGTTTCTCTATGGCAATTACAGCAAGCGTTGGATATGCCACTGGTCGAGGTTTGGCTAGGGATGCTGCATTCTCCTACGCTATATCAGCGGGATGGTACGGGGGAGTTTTATCGGGATGTAAAGGATTTTTGGATTGGTAATTAATGGAGATACACCTGGATACAGTTGCAAGGATACAGTTAGATAAACTTCAGCATTTGGTTTAACTTAGTTTTGCAATTATTTATTGAAGTTTATAAATTTGAAGAAGGCTGTAAACCTTACTATAAGCTGCTTTTATCGATTGATTGCTGTGATACATTTTGATATGGATTGAGATCCAAAATTATTTCAATTTCTACAGGCAGTCTCCAAATATTTTGCTAAGAAGGTAACTGTGACTGAATATAACTATATCCACGCTCGAATTGTAGAAATATCTTGCAGTTGAATTGGTTGAGTTCCTCCTCGATATCAGGATTGTCGAAGTCTTTTGAGTTTCGATTCAAAAAACACGCCTGTGGTGGTTTATAGCATCGCAGATGGTTCACAACTGAAGCATAAACAAGGGCATCTTGTGGCGTTAAATCGTAAGCAGCTTCATGAGATACTGCTTCTTTTAAAATATCGCCCGTTAGCGCTACAATCTCTCCTATATTGAAGATGCGCTTTCGATATTGGCTAAAGCGATGTTTCTCCTCCTCATTACTTTGAACCATTAAGCTAGCAATGTCTTGGATACTCTTAATACGACTTTTATAAGAAGCTGTACGTGAAAGTTGGGTTAACTCAGCATTTAATGACCTTTGAAGCTCCTTACGCTTCCTTGCTTGACGAGTCAGCTTCTCATGGGGTTCCGCAAGACTATATGCCGGAATTATCAGCTTTGCCTGCTCTGTTTCAACGAGTTTTAGAATCTGTTCACAGCTAGAACATTGCTCCTGCTCAAAGGTTAGCTCTAAAACAAAATTTGTTTCGACATAGATATTCACGCAACTGCCTCATGCTCGAACTTTCCTCCGGTTAAAGCAGCATACAATCCTGAATCCATCACCCAGCGCTGAGAATCATCAATATTTTCAGGAGGCTTTGGTGAGTAAATAATTTCTTCAAGCCAAGCAGCAACAATCAGTTCAAGGCTTTGTCCACTAATTTGACTAGCCGTTACCCCTGCCCGTTCAAAGTAAGGCTGAAGAATAGAGTAGGCATCAATTATATATGCAGGTTTACGCTCCTCTATATGATTCTCATCAATCCATAAGTAAAATTTGTCTGGAAACACAATCAAAAAATACGGAGCGTTTGGCAAAATACTGTGTGCCAGAATATTGCGTCGAAGTTTTGCTACCCACTCTGGGGATACGTTAGTTTTGTTTTTAACCTCAACCACAAGAGTGAGTTGACCGTCAGGATTGTCAAAGGACAAATCCCAGCTATAATCAGGGTTTACAGCCATAATAAGCTCATTCTAGAAACCAACTACCTTACTATTTTGACGCAGAATATTATTAGTATGTTAACGATATTCTAAGTTGAGAAACCCCAAAAAGTGTGTTTGAAAGGGTAAAGAATCCGCCTCTCAGTTAGACGCGATTTCCCTCCCTACTGTCCCTACTCTTGTCGTCTACTTCTTTCGCCAGCGTAAGGACAAGCCACTTCATGCCCTATCTGTGGAGCTATGGGTAGGTCAGCAGAAATCTGGTAGCCGCGAACCTGTCCACGCTTTAGGCTAGAAGGAAGCCAATGTCAGGGAATCTATTAAAAGCGCGATAGCGCAAGCGCGCCCGGTTACGGGCTTCGCTTCCTTTTCCCAGCAGTACGAGGTAATTATTAACGGTGTTGCAGCGACCGTCGAACTTAAGCCTCAATTGTGTCCTCTTGCTCCTTGCCCTTTAAAGATTGGAGAGCAAAGTCAGTGACTCCAAGCTATGAGCAACTTGAACTAGATTTGTGGGGCGACCTTAAAACTGCGCTGACTGAGCCAGAATCCGCCGATATGAAATTGCTTTGGCATTCCTTAGATCAAGCGATCGCTCACTCTGATAGCAATGAGCAATTATTAGTGGCTGGAGATGCGATTACTCAGATTGTCGAAGTTTACGTTAAACGCGCTAAAAGTATTTTAGATAGTCTGGAGGTGAACGATGACAGCAGCGAGGGATCTGTTTTAGATGAGGACTTTTTATCAGGTTTGATGCGGCAGTCGATGTCGCTTGATTTGTCGGACTTGATGGAAGAATTTACTTTTGAGAGTGAATCTAGCCCCGTTAGTGTAAGTTCGGTGGTGTCGGTAATAGACCGCAAAGAAGCTAAGGCAATCGCTCGAAAAGCTAGGGCTGCCATGAGAAAGGCTCTGAAAGAGTTGGCAGAGCAAGAGAATATTCCTAAGTGGCAGAATGCGATCACCCATTGGATTGAACAGCATCACGGGAAAAAAGTTTCTCTAGAGCAACTACAGCAAGCACTGGGTATGCCACTGGTCGAAATTTGGCTGGGGCTGCTGCATTCCCCTACTTCTTACTCGTGGGATGGTCAGGGGGAGTTTTATCGGGAGGCAAGAGATTTTTGGATTGGTAAAATTGCTTACCGCAGCGATTAACCAAATACTTAATATTTAATTATTAAATATTCGGTTAGTAATTCAATGAATAATTCTACCCAGTCGCAATCCGAAGATAATCAATTTGAGTCCGCAGTTATCAAAGTTTTAGTTCAGCGTAAAATGGATGTCTTGCTTAAAGAAACTATTGAGTTATTGAATAAGACGTTGCCATAATTAAGGCGTTGCCGTTTTTAAAACCAAAGGCTGCCGAGTTTAAGGGTTATGCCTGTATTATATTTTCTACTAGCAAGCTACTTGGTTGCTCTATGATTAAGCCTCCTCCACTCAAGCTTCCCAATTCATCCCGCCGCGAACGAGAATTCCTCTACCTCCATGAAGTCGATGCCCTGATTACTGCAAGCCGCCAAACTCGCACTCCCATCCGCAACCAAGCTTTGATCATGCTGTTGTTCTGTCAATCGCTGCAACCATCGGAAATTTGCTGGCTGCGCTGGTGCGACCTCAATTTCACTACCCGTACTCTGCTCATTGTTCGTAATCGCTCTAAATCCCTCCGCCTCCAACCACAAATTGTAGTTAACCAGCAACCTTTATGTCCTGCGGAAATTGAGATTTTGCAGGAATTAGTACAACTTAGTAAAACTGACTGGATACTAGAGAGCGAAAGGCAACAACGCTTAAGCGATCGCTCTTTGCACCATATTGTTCAACTTTCTGGCATTGTAGCTGGTTTGCCAATTCCAGTTCACCCCTATATGCTCCGCCGTTCTGGGTTATATTATCGCGCTGCTCTGTTGCTGCAAGGAGCCAATCTCTCTTTGCACGAATGCTGCCTGCTGTGGAATTATTACGCCACATCCTCAGATATGCCTGCTTCTGCCCAAATTGAGTATCAGGCGATTAACCGCAAGCGTGAGGAGACTTTTTTGCTTGCTCTTGACCAAATCAAAGCTTTTTCTGGTATCAGCGCCGATGAAAATATCATCGACTATCTTTTGGGTGCTTATTTGTTGTCTCCCCCCAAGCCAGAAATTTACAATAATTACTGGCTTGCGCCTTCTAACTGGCATTTGCGAACTTTGCCGAAAACATCTAGGACTAATAGATAACATTTTTATAGTTGTTATCAGCAAGTGCATAATAGTGAGTAATACCTTTATCCTTATTCAACTTAAGTTATTTTTACGGTGCAAAACTCCTCCATTTCTCCTACATCTAATTCTATCGTTGCCAAACTTTTAGAAATTGATGCCGATTTAGCAGCACAAGAAGCCCAATTAGCTGCTCAACTCCAATCGATTCAAGAGAAACGCCACAGTCTCAAAAACGTTATTAGCCTATTTCCTCCTGGAGATAGTGCCGTTCATACACCTGTAGTAACACCAACACCAGTTGTTGAAAAACAAGAAAAAACCCCTGTTCCAGAAGTGGCAACTCCAGAACTAGAAGATACAACGATAGATGCTACCGAAGCTGCACCCCAATCTCAAAAGCCACAAGGAAAGAAAAACCCATCCTCTACTAGCAAGTCTAATAAGAAATCAGCACCCACCAAGGAGGCAAGTAAAGAAGCAGATACTTGGCAGCAGTATGTGAAAGAAGACTTTAGCAACGCTAGTCTAGCGGAGGCTGTCGCTGAAGTTATGCAACAGCAACAAAAGCAGGTACTAGAGATTACAACAATACTAGATGCCCTTTTTGTCGAGCAGATTCCAAAAGAGTTAAGAACTAAGGCGCGAGAACGTGTCTCGAATGTCCTATCGGTGGGTGCGAAAAAAGGAAAATGGTATCGAGGGCTTGCTGGTAAATATAGTATGTCAAGTGCCGCCGTTGAGGAAGACTCAGCAGTATAACAAACGGGAAGTCCTAGCCTTATTAAACCCTTAAAACTTACACTACTGCTCTAAGGATAAAAATATTTAGCGCTTAGTGCTGGTGTTATACCTTACACAGAAGATGGACGGTGTAGCCTGGAAATATATTACTGACAGGTGGCACTGGGCATGAAAATAGACAGGCATGGCAGAGCCAAAGTCCTCACACAAGCAGAGATTAGGTTGTTGTTCAACCAAGGATTCGCCACCAATCGAGATCGGGCTTTGTTTGGCGTGTGCCTGTTTACCGCTTGCCGGATTAATGAAGCCTGTACTTTGCAGGTAATCGACGTTTATGACACTAGAGCAAGAGTTAGACCTTATTTAATTATTCGTAAAGGGAAAACTAAAGGGAAATTAGCCACCCGTACTATCCCCGTGATTACTGACTTGAAAGCGCTTTTATCTAGCTATAGCCTAGTCAAGGGTCAGAACTATCTGTTTCCCGGTCGTTACGAGGGCAGCTACATTAACCCAGATTCTGCGGCGAGGATTTTACGCAAAGCTTGCCGCCTAGTGGGATTAGAAGGAGTTTCAACGCACAGTTTTCGGCGCACTGCCCTGACAAACATGAGTAATGCGGGAATCGGGTTAAGAGTTATTCAAGAGATATCAGGTCACAGAGACTTAAGCCAACTGCAAAATTATTTGGAGGTAGCAGAAGCGCAAGTGTTAGGGGCAGTCGCTTCCCTATCAATGCTGTCTCCGGTTGAATATGAAGTCGGGAAATACAGGGAAGACGACTTGGCCACCGATTTAAGACAGCAGTAACTAAAGAAGCGCAAATGCTTGCGTCAGGCGAAAAAACAGCGTTAACGTTTTCTGTTTTCGCCATACCCGATGTGCTTGACTTTACAAAGCGTTACAAACTTTACAAAGTGTTACAAACTCACGACTGATTGAAAACGAGAAAAAGTTACAGCTTTTGAGGTGGAATAACAGGCAATGCTGCACAAAATCTGGCGAAAGAGTAACAATGAATGTTGCCCTCAACTTATGGCAAATGCGCTAATCGCAAAGCACCTAAATTGCTGTTAAAACCCATATAGCAGGAATGCTAACGATTCCTTCGACGAGGTGAAGATTTGCAAGTAGTACATTTGCACGCTCTAGCATCTGCCTATAGAATAGCAACGGTGAAAAGAAGTGAAAAGGTCATGAATAAAGCTGAATTAGTTGAGGCAATCTCACAAAAAACCAATGTTAGCAAGAAAGAAACTGATTCAATCCTGACTGCTATGTTAGAGGAAATTATGGCAGCCGTTGCAAGTGGCAGCAAGGTAACGTTTGTCGGGTTTGGCTCCTTTGAGCCGCGCGAACGTCAAGCGCGCTCTGGGCGTAACCCTAAAACAGGTGAAACTATGACTATTCCCGCTACTCGCGTTCCGGTCTTTTCGGCGGGTAAATCGTTTAAGGACAAGGTTGCTCCAAGCGAGTAATTTTTAGGCATGAGCAGTAATAGAAAAATCCTGCACGTTGATCTTGATGCTTTTTATGCCTCGGTCGAACAACGGGACAACCCTCGTTATCGAGATAAACCCCTTGTGGTAGGTGGATTGCCCCAAGAGCGCGGTGTAGTGGTTGCTGCCAGCTACGGGGCTAGGAAGTTCGGTATCCATTCCGCCATGCCCTCTTACCTTGCCCTGCAAAAATGTCCTGCTCTGGTCTTTGCTCCACCTCGATTCGAGGTCTACCGCAGCATCAGTACCCAGATTCATGCTATCTTCAAGCGCTACACGGATTTAGTAGAACCTGTAGCCCTTGATGAAGCATACCTTGATGTCAGCCAAAATAAATTAGGGCTGCTTTACGCTACGACCATTGCCAAACAAATCAAAGCAGCAATTCTCGCAGAGACTAACCTAACGGCAAGTGCCGGAGTTTCGGTAAATAAGTTTTTGGCAAAAATGGCATCGGGCATGAACAAGCCCAACGGACTAACAGTGATTTTGCCTGAACACGCCGTAGATTTTGTCGCCGCCCTACCCATTGAGAAGTTTCATGGCATTGGACAAGTCACTGCTACCAAAATGCACAACTTGGGCATCCACAATGGGGCAGACCTTAAGCAATACAGCCAAACCGATCTAGTGCGTCACTTCGGCAAGGCAGGACATTTCTATTACCTCATTTCTAGGGCAGAGGATAATCGGATAGTCGAGCCTAACCGCCTTCGCAAATCAATTGGTGCAGAAACTTCGTTCACCAAGGACTTGAATGACCCACAAGTAATGCTACTTGAATTGGAAACCATTGCTCAAACTGTCGAGCATCGCTTAGAAAGCTACCAAACTCTGGGACGCACCATCACCTTGAAAGTCAAGTTTGCCGACTATGAGCGAATTACGCGCAGTAAAACTGTAACTGCTGCTGTTGGTAAGGCGGAGGCAATTAACCAAGTAGCCAGGGAACTGTTAGCATCGGTTTCTTTAGAGGGGCGCAGCGTTCGACTATTAGGTATTTCCCTATCAAATCTTGATGGAGCCACTGAACCCAAAGCAATTCAACTATGCTTGTTTGAATCTGGCTATTAATCCTGGCAACCTAACTAGCAGCACTGACAACAGGTGTAGCTTCCTTTGATTCCTTCGGTTTTTTCTCGAAAGTCTGTACATTCGGCTCCTTAAGTACAAAACCCGAATCAGTCTTCTCCCCCATCATTCCTGCGATCGCTGCTACCCACATCGGATAGTTCTCCTGGGCTTGCTCTAACTTTTTGAATATCTTAGGCTTGAGGCTGACAGTAACTATTTGTTCGCCTGTATCAATATCAAATTGCTTACAGCCATTTTCACCTGTCTGCACGTCTACTGGAAATTCGTTAATTTTAATGGTCAATTCTAGCTTTCCTGGTGTAGGCATGGCGGATCTCCTTGGATACAATATTTTTTCTGATAGCGTTGCAGATAGTAGGTTTGTTATGGCTACAAGCCGAGGTGTATTTTTTTCCACGCCTTAGTAGAGATGGGACTGTGTATGCGCTACTAAAGTTAGGGTAGTTGTAGTTGCTAATTATAACTACAATTTTACCCCTCTATTGCTAGATGTTCTACTTATGCTCAAGCAATAGATTATTCAGAGGAACACAATGGTAAACCATCGATTATCAATTTGGATGCAGTTGCTATATCTATGAATACTTTAGAAAGCATCATTATTGGTCTGACTTTAAGTGATAATTAATCACTTACTTCACTTAGAACACACCGCATGAACGCTGTTCAAATTTTCGCTTTAGAAACTTTCTTGGAACGCAACTATTTTGCCAGTGATGAGGAAGGCACAATCGCCAGCTTAGGATGTGCATCTTTTTCTACTTATCTGACTAACTCTGACGAAGAAAGCTACTGCTTCTCCTTATATCTGGGCGACTTAGTAGGTTACGAATTCTCTCTGATAGACGAGGCTTATGTTTGGGATGCAGAAGGTTTGGAAGACCGGCTCACCAAAGTTGATTCTCTCAAGCAACTTTTCCAAGACTTTGCCAATCTAACTTTCGACATGACTTTTGAAGAAACCGAAGATACAGAATCCCAATCCGAATCATGAATAGTTGCAGTTAAAATAGACTATTGAGATTAAAAATTTGACATCTTACTATCAGCTAACCAGTAGTAGCAAGGGTCATTAGCCTCAATCGTTCTTGCAAGTAGGTATAGCGCTGCTGGTCTTTAACTTGCCTGACTGCTAAACCAATTGCTTTAGTTGTCCCTACGACAATTGCTAATCTTTTAGCACGAGTTAGACCCGTATAAATCAAGTTGCGCGACAGCATCAAGTAATGCTGCATAAATATAGGCAGGATTACCACCGGATACTCCGAGCCTTGTGCTTTATGAATTTTATGTATTACATAACATCTACAACGATGATGTAATGATAGTTTTATTGTTGTGTATATATTCCACGATGTAAAATTTAAGTCCTCGCAACTGAGTGGTTACTCAACGTGCCGATATGCAATGAGATTGTTAGACACTGAGGCAGAATATGAATACACGCAATCATACTGCCTCAATATCGGATTCCAGCGTGCCAAAAAGAGATTTAACAAAAGCTAATGCTTCGTTATTATCCATTAATAGTTTCCGTACAGCCCCTTGATACTGTTCACAGTCTTGAAATCCAAGCTCCTTTACAAGCTTTTGTAAGGCAGGTGTCTCACGAACTGGATATTGTGAAATAATCTCCGTCAAATTGCCAGCATTAAAGGCATTTTGTAGCCGTTCACGCTCTGCTGTGACAGCACTAGCCACGTCAATAGCAATATTTATAGGCTTCCCCTCTACGATTTCTTGTCTTCGAGGCAGATGCCGAAAAACTTCCTCACGAAGTGCCTTTTCAGCAGTTCGCTCACTCAAGCGTTGGATGTGTGGTTTAATTGCTTCGAGCGCAGCAGTTTTAGCATTAGCGAGGTGTGTAGAGGCATCATTCCCAGTAACAGCTGCATGACGCTGTGCAACAAACCATTGAACTTGCGGATGGTAATAGATCGACTCAACTGAAAACACCGAAAGAGCATATATACCCTTCTCTTTGAGTCGATTAATGTCATTTTCCATTCGCCGATCATTATCAACAACACCAAAAGCATGAAGCCAGTGCAGATCACCAGATTCCCGAAGGCTAGAAACGGCATGTTCGACATCGCGGCAGCTTGATTTCGCAACGATAGAGACGGTTGGAAATACTAGACTATAAAGCGGCTTGTCAAGACTTTGCTCAGTACCTTCAATAAATAGGAGCTTTCTGCGCGCACCAAGAATGTCTTTTTTGAGATCATCATCTATTTCACTGCCGGAGGAAACAATATCTGCATCCCAACTACTTACGGAAGCACCAGTATAAGTGCAGTCTCGAATGAGTAATGTACGTGCGCTTGGATTATCGGAGGGCAACATCACCTCGTGTGTAGATACAATGAATGCACAGTCACTTCGTTTGGAAAACAAAAGTGTCAAGAGCGGTGAAATGATAGAGCGATGAAGATGGCGTTCCGGTTCGTCAATGAGTATTAATGTACCATCCTTAACAGTTAACACATCCGCCGCAATTAACAAAGCATTACGTTCACCATCTGATAACTCTGCAATGCTATAAGCAACACCTTCATGTTTTTTAGCAACTACTTCATCATTCTCATGGACAGAAATCTCAATGGGAACATTTGAAAGACGTAAAAGCTCGTTGATAATTTTTATAGGAGCATCTTTCTTTGCAAGAGTTTTTGCAAGCTCAATATTTTCACTATCAACTGCACCAGTAATTGATCGCGCACGGACGTTTTCAGCATCAATGAGACCATAGATTGCAATGCTTGCGCGTTGTGTAGCGTAATCATCTTTCCAGCGCGACTGTTGATTAGTGTCTGCACTTCGGATATTGGATTCAAAGTCTCGCTTCTGCTGGGACGATAGAGACATTGCGTTAGAAGAAAACCAATTTTGGCGATGTGCTGATATCCATCTTGCGGTAGTATTGTGAGAAGTATATAAATGTTGCATAAGGCTGGACTTACCTGTACCGTTGGCACCAAGGATGAACAGGTGTTCTCCGAGGTTGATAGTAAGATTGAGTGGTTCGCCTACAGAGGGAGGGATTGCTAGATTAAAGACCACGGATGTATTGCCATTTAGACTTTTATTATTTTAAACAAAGCAAAATAAAGCTGTGTAAAAGCATATTGCATCTACGAAAAGAATCTTAGAACATCAAAACTATGCGAGATAATGAAGAAAAGTGATTAGCAGTCAGTATATTCTTCCTCGTATTCAGCTTTAGCCTGATGCCAAGGCATAGGAGTCCAAGAACCGTAAACTGAAGCTCGATCAATTTTGACTACAAACTCTCCTCCCTGCACTGAAAGGTGGTTCTTGGGGACATCAAGCAGGAAACCTTTAGCCACTGCATCTGCATAGAACTGGTCAAACTCGTTATGCTCAAAAGTTGACGGTTCTGCTGCTTCGTTCGGAACCCAACCTTCCTCAATAGCCCGTCTTAGGCAACCAGCAAGACTCTGAATTTCATGAGTCTTTTTGTACTGCCTAAAGGCTTCAATAGCAAATAAAACAGTTTCTTCATCATGTTCACGGATTACTCGGTTTAGGCTTTCTGTAGACCGAATCCTTAAACTCTTCAGTTCATCTTGAACTACATCACTCACTTGACGGCTTTTAGCTTGAGCAATGGGAGTGACCTTAACTGCACTGCTCTCTCCCACTCGCTCTTTTATACGAGTTTGCAAATCAACAATTGTTTGCTGCTGTCGTTCTACTTGCTCTTGTAGATAGTGAACTCGGTAGACCTGCCCTGCTAATGCTTCATTTTTACGTTTGAGTTCGCTGTTTTCCTGCTCTAGTTGTCGAATACGCTCTTTTAGCCTAGCAATAATCTTTCCCGTAGCAGACGAATTGGGTTGAGCTACAGGAGTAACAGGCATTGAATTCTGTTTAGACCGTAACTCGGCAATATGGCGTTTTAGTTCAGGGTACTTATATAGGTAGCTAACGCTAACATTGGCTTCTTTAGCAATGGTCTGAAAGTTAATTTTGGCATTGAGCTTCCGTAGCCGTTCGATAGCTTTGTACACTCGGTCAAGAGAATCCTGCTTACGAGCTTCTTGGGTCTGTTTAAGGATATCAATCCTAGACTCCCTAGTATCCCCCCTACTCATGCTGCCTCCTGTAATGATGCAATAATCTTGTCTAACTGGTCGGATTGCCGTCCGAACTGCTCAACAAGCACGTCTTGTCCGTTGACTTTGGCTCTAGATTCCTTCGCTCTCAATTCATCCCGAACTTTGATGTATTGAGGTAACTTTTCAAGTACAGCGACAAAACAGCGACAGGTATAACAGGCTCGGAACTTCTCACAACGCTCGTCCAATGGCAGACCACAATAGCCATAAATAGGAGTGTTGATGTGGTCGCCAAAGAGTTCGAGTTGATGGGCCGTTGGATCTTCCCAAAAGGATTTAGGTAAAGATTCGTAGTGCAACGGTTTTCCCTCTGCATTAAGAAGAGCTTTCTGGATATGTCCAGCTTCTTTTTCAATTAAATCACAGCTTATATGAGTGTAGTAAGTGCTAGTAGTTACTAATCGTTTATGTCCAGCCCACGCACTAACCACTGCCAGATCGTGTCCTTGTTCAAACAGTTGTGTTAAGCGAGTAGGTCTAACTAAACAAGAACTAAATTTAGCTAATTCACCATTTTCATCTTGAATATTTTCAGCATTGATGAGGCATCTAATAATTATATTCAAGGGATTGTGAGATTTATGGATTACTTTTTTAACAGGCTTCAAATTAGGTTGACTTGGATCTGTTCTAGAAAAGTATTGATAATCGCAAAATAAATAATCCCACTCATCACCCCAGAGATCCTGAATATATTTCTGCTGTTGTTGAACAACTTTAGCAATGATTCTAGTAATTGGGATTTCGTGCTGGTCTTGTGTCTTGTTACGTTGCCAAACAATTTTCCAACCCCCTCCTTCCTGAATCAAACAATTTTTGCTTAAAAATGCTAGTTCATTTGGTCGCATAGCTGTAAAAAATGCTATAAACCACATCCGGGCAATTGAGTCAGGAATTTTATGTAACCTTTTCTCAATTTCTTCCAGAACAAAATCGGGAATGGAATCAGGATTATTGATTATTTGTTTGGGCAAGTCAGATTTTCTAATCAGCTCTTGTTCGAGATTGAAAAAGTCTTTGATTGTTCCTGTTATAAAAAAATCGCGCAGAGCTAACAATCTGTTCCGTCTACCATAATGTCCTGATTTATCCCAAGCCATAAAATCAATGATTAAACAGCGGTTTATCTCAAAAATTCCTTGAATGTTTTTTTCATTTAAGTATTGAGAAAAAATTCTAAGATGATGCGAACTTGTAATTATATAGCTAAAAGATTTATTAAGTTTACAAAGTTGATAAATATATTTTTTTACATATTTTCTAAACCAAGCTAAATGAACAGTAGCAAAATTGACAGTCAAATTACTAACTCTCTCATGATAGGAAGATGTTACAGTTCTTAAATCCCATACTTCATCTTCAAAGCTAAATTCTTTTCCAATTAGTATTTGATCAGAGAATTGACTAAGAACTTTAGCAGTAAGATCTATTGATTGAACAGTTGAAATTCCGCAAGTTGGACAGTAAAATTTTCTTTTTCCTTTTTTTCCGCTACCAGATAGTCTAACATTTCTAGCATTACAATCCTTACTGGGACAAGCAAACTCACCGATTTTGTAGTTCTCTTTCCAATCTATATCAATCATTATCAGCAAGCTTCTCCAATCCTTTAATACAACTCATTAAGCTATTTTGGTCGTTTTCTAAACCTTGCTGCTGTCGAACCATTTTCAAGACTTGAGCAGTTTTTAGTTCTTCTTCAACTCGCTTTAAATCTTCTTTTAAATAAACTAAGTCTTCATTGGAAGTACGCCAATGTTCGCATCGCCAACAAGCATTTACTGTTTGGCATGGAGATTTTACGATTGGCCTATGACATTCTCCGTACTGAGTAGTAAAAGAGTGCATTTTCCGCCTTATTAACTCAGTGATAGGATTTTTAGGTTGATAAGTAGTGATAACTTTACCAGCAATGTCAACATACTTTTTCTCTCGCATCAGTTCTTGATATTCTTCTCCCAAAACTTGTTTAAGAAGATGTTTGTAATGACGCTGCATATTAGGAGAACGATGTCTTAAATATTTTTGAATAATTAAATCTCTCACACCAGCATTGGTCATTACCGTAGCAACTGTACGGCGGAATTGATGAGAAGTAAAATGCCAAAGTTCTCCTTCATGAGAACAAATATTACTTTTCTTCGCCAATCTATTTAACCACTTATTAAATGTTGAACCAGACATAACCTTGGGCTGGGGTTGAAATATCAGTTTATTAGAAACATTTGTTTTGGCATTACTTCCACAAAATAGCTTCTCATAGTCTTTATCCAAATTTTGTCTAATATAGTATTGCTGCTCTTTAATAACAGCAACTAATTCTAACGGTATTGGTAATTCATCTTCTATGTTAAATTTTTCAGTAGTAAAGCGTAGCCGCCATTGGCTCTTTCTCTTTCTCAAACAATCAAAAGGCATATTTAAAAGCTCCCCAATTCGCATTCCTGTTGTTCTTATCACGAGAACCATTCTTTGTAGGGTTTCAGGAAAATAATACAGATTTTGTTCTAATTGATTCCAAATATTTTCAGGAATATAATTGATTTGTTCATTAGTTGGACATCTTAACTTAAATTTCCCCTTAAACCAATAAGTGTTAACGTTAAACAAGTTCTCAATCCGACAAAATTCAAAAAAGCTGCACAAGGCTTTGTAATATCCCTCGGTTGTTCCTTCAGTTATTTTTTTTGTCTTTAGGTAGTAATCAAAGCTTTCAAAAGTCTGGTTGCTGATTTTAGCAGGATTGTCTATGGACTGAGTTTTTAAAAAACAAGAAAAAGTTTTTAGACTTCCTACGTAAATCTTAATTGTGCTAACTGAAAAACCTATTTTAGCCTTTACTAACGTATATACTTTGACTGACAACTCAAACCAGTGTTGTGAAAATCCATTAAAATTTATGGTTGATATTTTTTGATGGTCTTTGATTTTTAATCCTAAGTCTTCTACAGTTTGCCAAACATTTTTTTTAAGCAATGGATTTTTAAGAAGTTGTTTAATTTCTTGACTTTGACTAAAAAAAGGATAATTTTTCTCTAGAATTAATTCAAATGAATTCATTTATTCTCCTCTCTTTCTACTACCTCTATGAGATTTCCTTCACTAAGTACGTGAGAATAAATATCTAAGGTTGTTTGAATGCTCGCGTGTCCCAATAGATGTTTTACCCGCTCTGGTGGGTATTTGGCTTTGAGAAGCCTTGTAGCGTATGAATGCCGAAACAGGTGCGGATATACCTTAATACCCGTTTTCTCACTCAAGCGGTAGAACATGGTGTTGATTACACCCGCTTTCATCGGCTGACCTACTACTCCTTCCCAAATGTTGACGAATACATAAGGCGATTCTACTTCTGGGTACTCGTAGATCAGGTAGTCGTCATACATCTTTAATAGTTCAGGAATAACAGGGATGAACCTTTCCTGACCTTTTGCTCTTGCTTCATTGAGATTATTTCGCTTCTTAACTTGGATGAAATAGTCATTGGCATCTCCAACATCATCATGTTGTAGTCCCAGTAACTCTCCGATTCTCATTCCCGTTCCGTTGAGCATTAGGATTATGAATTTGTCTCGCAAGCGATGGCAAGTATTGACTAAAATTTCTACCTGTTCGTCAGTAAGACAACCAGGAAATTTCTTTGGCTCTTTTAGTTTGACTAGCTTCTGTCGAATTGGATTACTCTTAGCAATGCCTGCCAGTAATCCTTGTCTAGTTATTCCATACGGAAGGTAAAACCTATTAAACTGCTTGAAATCAACGGTTTGATTAACAATGTGGTAGTCATAAAAACCCATGATTGCTGTGATAGCTCGATTAATACTTTTCTCTGACCGTTTAGCCTCTACTGGTTGTATCGACAAAACAGACGTATCTCCAACCCTGAGCCAATAGGCAAAGTCTTCTATGTCATTTAGCTTAATATTCCGCCAGTCTAGATGCCTACTGTCAAGAAAAGCCCACCACAATTTGAAGTCGTAACCGTATGCCTCGACAGTCTTAGGTGATTTGTTAGTGCTGAGATAGGTTAGGTACCTCTGAATAGGTTCGATGACCTGATAGTCCCCGTCTAGCATCAACCAGACTATCTCTAAAGTGTTTGGGTCAATTCCTTTTTGCAGTGTGAGTTTCATTTACTAAGTATATAGTCATGATACTCGTTGTATAAGCTAAATTTTGTAACGAGATATCCCTACACCATGAATAAAAAAAGACTCGTTGTTGTTGTTGTTGAATATAAATATTCTGTAAAAGATAATGTATTGTCACCGCCCACGCTAACGCTAACTCATTGATGTCCGCATAGTCATAGTTAACAAAACGCCCTTCAAACTGCACCGTCACCTCCTGCTCCTCGGTGTCAATTGCGGCAATTGTCCCCAAGTCACCGTTGAACACCTCGCGGTTATAGTCATTGACTTGTTGAATCACGCGATCGCCCACGCGCAATTTCATCCCGCCGCGAAACAGTTCAGCTTTACCCTGACACGGTGGGTTCAGCAACTCTTGCAATACCGCGTTAAGATTGCGCGTCCCTACTTCGCCCCTAGTCATCGGGCATAACACCTGTACATCCCTAGCTGGGTCAAACCCTAACTGTCCAATTACATCCGTTAACAATTCTCGAATGCCTTGTACTCCATGTTCCGGTTCAGGAGCGTTCAACCACAGGCAATCGGAGCGCGGCGAAAGAGACACTGATTCTAAAGTTGGGTATTGTCCAGAATTGATTCGATGAGCATTGCTGATAATGGCGCTAGATTGCGCTTGGCGAAATACTTGCTCTAAGCGCACTACAGGTACTTGCCCTGAAGCAATCAGGTCGCGCAATACGTTTCCTGGTCCAACACTAGGTAACTGATCGATATCCCCAACTAATAGCAGTTGGGCATCCTTCGGTATTGCTTTGAGTAGCGAATGAGCTAAAAATAGGTCAAGCATCGATGCTTCATCTATGCCGATCGCGCTTGCCTGAAGCGGACTATCTAAGTCCCGTTTGAATTTCATCGTCTTGGGATCAAATTCCAGTAAGCGATGAATCGTCTTGGCTTCGCAGCCTGTCATCTCGCTCAATCGCTGTGCTGCTCTACCCGTCGGTGAAGCTAGAGCAATTGATTTGCCCATCGCTTTCCACAACGCCACAATCGTCCGAGTTGTAAAAGTCTTCCCCGTCCCAGGTCCTCCTGTAAGAATTAGTACCCGCTCCCTTGCTGCCATCTCTACCGCTTGCCTTTGCCCAGGTGACAGCCCCATTCCTGTTGCAAGGGTGAACTTGTCTATCCAAGCTTGCACTCTCTCTTTATCTACTAAAATCGGACGGCTCAACAACTGATGCAGCCGTTTTGCTAAGTTCTGTTCGCTGCTAAAGAATGGTAATTGATAGCAGATGAATTGGTGTTGCCGATGACCCTGCATTACCAACTCCTCGTCCATTGCCATCATATAAATTAGCTCGGTCAATACCTGGGGTGTCGGTTGATGGTCAGCTATGGTTAGCCGTTCTACTACTTTTTGAGTCAGTTCCATATAAGGCAAAAAACAGTGTCCGTCTTCTGCGGCTTCCCCTAAGACATGGATAATGCCTGCGCGGTATCGATACTCGCTGTCTGGTGCGATCCCCAAGTTCCGGGCGATCGCATCCGCCGTCACAAAACCTATCCCATAAATATCCGTTGCTAACTGGTATGGGTTATTCGTGACAGTTACTATTGATTCATCCCCATAGTGCTTGTAGATTTTTACTGCATAAGTAGTGGAGACACCATGCCCTTGTAAAAACACCATTACTTCCTTAATCGCCTTTTGCTTGTCCCAAGCAGTCTGAATCATCTTCACTCGTTTCTTTGCAATACCTGGAACTTCATTCAAGCGCTCAATTGAGTGTTCAATGATATCTAAAGTGTCTAGTCCAAAGTGGGCAACAATCCGTTTAGCGGTAACTGGTCCAACTCCTTTAATCAAGCCGGAGCCTAAATACTTTTCAATCCCTGTAATTGTGGCAGGTTTAGTCTCTTGATATTGCGTGACTTGAAACTGTTGCCCGAACTTGGGATGCTCCCGCCATATCCCAGTTAGTTTTAGTGTTTGACCTGCTTGGATATTAGGAAAGCTGCCCACAATCGTCACTAAGTCTCTATGACCGGAAGCTTTGAGTCGCGCTACACTATACCCCGACTCTGCCGAATGGTAAGTCAACCGTTCTACTACTCCTATCAGTGACTCATACTCGACAGACACTTTTCTATCCCTCACAAAAAGTAAAAGTAGCGCCGCTCTTACCTCAATTCCTCACTATAGACTACAAGCCTAAAACAAGGTTTTGTGCTAATTTCATAGTACAGAAATACTATAATTTTTAGGAAAGTGCAAAGGAAACACTGCTTTGGCAACTAAGCTTTTGATTGTCGAAAGTCCTGGCAAAATCAAAAAACTCAGCCAAATCCTCGGCTCTGACTGGTTGGTTAAAGCAAGTATGGGTCATGTCCGAGAATTAGCATCGGATGGACAAGATGCTTTGGGGTTTGATTTAACAGGCGATACAGTCACTTGTCGCTTTGTCCTGCGCCCAGAGAAAGGACAGCAGACCATCAAACAACTTCAAGCGGCTGCCCGGATGGTCAAGACAGTCTTTCTGGCAACCGATTGTGACCGAGAAGGGGAAACGATCGCTTGGCATCTTGGGCAAGCCTTACACCTAAAAAACCCCCAAAGAGTCATTTATACCGAAATTACCCCAACCGCAGTCAAAAGCGCGCTCGCTCGTCCCCGACAAATAGACCAAAACATGGTCAATGCGGGACTGTGCCGGAGCGTTCTTGATAAATTAGTCGGCTACAAAGGCTCTCCCTTGCTGTGGCAACTCCAAAATGGGGCGAAAAGCATGGGTCGAGTGCAAAGCGCTACCTTGCATATCCTCTGCCAAAGGGAGCAGCAAATCCAAGCTTTCGTTCCTCAAGACTATTGGAGCGTTTTTGTTGATTATGTTGAGGGTTTTCGCGCTTACTACTTGGGAACAACCCCTACTCTTAGTTCTGAACCATCCCCAACGTCACTACTCGACGACACCAGCGACACCAAAGAGCAAGCACCCCTTGAGTCAAGCAAAGTTTTAAGTGCAGCCCATGCAGATAGTTTAGTTAAACAGGCAAAAGCTAATCAGCATCACATTGTCTCTGTTGAAGGAAAAATTGCTACTCGCACTCCTCCCCCGGCTTTTGTCACATCTTCTTTGCAACAAGCCGCAGGAGCTAGGCTGAAGTTTAGTCCCGAAAAAACTATGCTTGTAGCTCAATCGCTGTATGAGTCGGGCTTAATCACCTATATGCGGACTGACAGTATTGCCCTAGCTCCAGAATTTTGTGCCGCAGTCAGGCATTGGTTGGAAGTACACGACCCTGACAACGTGCCAAAGACGTTAGCGCAACATAGACAAGTCAAAGGAGCGCAAGCCGCCCATGAAGCTATCCGCCCTACAGATATCCACAAGCGGAGCGCCGACTTGCGCGTTGAATTGTCTGCTGATGCCTTTGCCCTGTACGTGATGATTTGGAAGCGCTCTGTTGCTTCTCAGTGCCAAAATGCCAGAATCCGCCAAACAAGCATAGTCACCCAATCAGGGCATATTTTCTGGCAAGCCAAGGGACAACTAATTGAATTCCCTGGCTACACCAAATACTGGAATAACATCAGCGCTGATGTCCAACTCCCTAGCTTACGACAAGGGCAAATTCTCACCTTGCAACAGGCACTTCACGAGCAGAAACAGACTCAACCGCCACCGCGTTATAGTGAACCTAAATTAGTCCAAGTTATGGAACGCAGAGGCATTGGTCGCCCTAGCACCTATGCTGCAACTATTCAAACCCTTAAGCAAAGGCAGTATGCTGACCTGATTAAAGGTCACTTACAGCCAACGGGGCTGGGACTAGAAGTAGACCGCTTCTTAGCCGATGCCTTACCCGACTTGCTCCAAACAGAGTTTACTGCCGAGATGGAAAATCAGCTAGATGCGATCGCTTCTGGTAAGCAAGACTGGCAGCAGTATTTGACTGCCTGGAATCGAGATTATTTTGTACCAGCTTTAGCCAAAGCCAAGCAAGTAATTAAGCATCATCTCAGCAATTATCCTGCTACTCAGCTTGGAGGTTCTTTACGGCAATTATCTCCAACTCAACCACAGACAAAACAACAACCGGGGCAGCGTAACCAATCGCGTACCCGTTGCCCCCAGTGTCAGAACTATTTAGCGAAGATTCCCAGTAAGAAGCTAAAGAAAAAGTATTTTCTTAAGTGTGTCAGTAGTTGTACAGATATAGTTATGTTTTGGTCAGAGCGCGATAAAAAGTGGCAGCTACCCCACACCAGACAAACCAATGACACGCTACTAGAAACTGCAAATGCTCAAGTAACTCAATATTTTTGCCCAGTCTGTCAAAAACCTTTAGAGGAACATCGTTACCAAAAAGAAGGTCAAACCAAGAGTTTGCTACGTTGCTCCGACTCCAACGCCAGGAGCGATTCTAAGCATAAGGAAGCAGTCTATTTCCATACAGCAAAAGGATGGTGGAGTCCAAAGTTTGGTGAACTGCCTTAGACGTAGAGGGCTTACGGGCATCAGGTATCGCTACATCAACTGATATCGGCGGGAGGGAATCTAACATTTTGATAGTTTAGCTGAAAAACATTTTTGACTTTCAAGATTTAACTCCGTAATGATCTTCTAACCAATGTAGTAAGCCTTCTTCCACATCTGTCAAATAAATTTGTCTACCTAGAGACTCCAAAACCGTATAAGCGCAGCGATCTAGCAACCCGCAGTCTCGCAACTGCTTAATGCGTTTGAGTGTTTCTGGCAACTGACGGCGGACATCAGGCAAGTCAATGGGATCGAGGTTGTCTGGTTTCACAGCCAAAGTAGTATCGTGAACGTCAACGGCTATTGTAAAGTCTCTTAGCTCCCGTGCGATCGCCCAGCAACCATTATATTTCCGTTCAGCACCTTCAAGCCTGGTGAGGATAAACGGGTCGCCAACAGTACAGAAGTCACTGGCTTTAACTAAAGGTTTTTCTTTGAGGCGTTCTACGATACCTCTAACTTGTTTAATAGTAGGCATCTTGCCGCCAGTGCCAACAAGTGTTTGTCTCCAAGCTTTTTGTTGTTGAGCGCAGTTAGGTAACTTGGCAACTTCGCGGCACAAAGATTCTGTTATGGGCAAAATGTCTCCAATTGGAGACAAATTTTCAATTACAACGGCAGCATTAATTAAACGATAAGCGTGGGCGCGTTGCATTCCAAATCTCTCCACAACATAGTCTTCAAAAGTTTGATGAGTAGAACGATATAGCTTTTTATCTCGCAATTGCTTTAATGCTTTAACTGCCTCTTGAAAGCCCAGTTCTACCTTCAACTCCAACCGATGCCTCTCTTGTTCTTCATCAGTAGTTAACTCCTTGCTTTCATGAACAGTAATAGCAGTTGTGTGGACTGTAACTGTAATTTCCGGCATTTCACCACCTAATTCTTCCGTTGAGTGAGTAACCATTTGAGTTTCCTGGGTAAACCTATTGCTATGTGTTGAATACTCATCGCCCTCGCTCAAAGCCATTACAAATTCTTGAGAAACTTCTTCAATTTTTTGCCACTCCTCACGCTCAAAGACCATCTCGTCAGTAGTCTCTACCGCCCCACGCGCCAACAGCCGTTCTACAGTGAAAGTTGCGCCAGCTTGCTCATGACCATCCACAATTTCTACGCGATCGCCCACAGCAATAATTTTTGCCAGCGCCGCGTTGTCAATCTGCAACAAATTTGGTTGTTCGGGAATTTGCAGTAAGCCATCCCAACTCACCCACACTACACCCATACCTCCAGGTGTAGTTTTTAATTCCTTAACGATTCCAAGTCTGTTTGAATTAATGCAGTGTACAGGCATTCCAATTTTGAAAATAGCCCAAGCTTGCAAGTTCTGGCGCTTCCGCAGAACTGCTGCCAAATCTTTTTCGACCTGTTTATGTTCTTTAACCTTGCTTCGTTGTCCCCGCAGGTTGTCTAGACTGGTATGCAATTGATTTTCTTGCTGCGTAAGTAAAGATATTTCTTCAGTAACACTAATCATAGTTTTGCCAAATGTGTAGAGATTGAATTAACCAACTTCCAAACTTATCCAACAGGTTTTAGGCACTACAAGACTCATTGCTTGAGTCCGCTATCATTGCCTCAATTTCTGCCCAATCAAGATGTCGCACTTCGCTCCACAGCTTTTGAATGCCGCCGACAAAGTACACCATGATATCTCCGTTATGAGATTGAGAAAATTGCATTAACCGCCGCTTCAATGCCTCGTTTGCCCAATCTCCCCATCCGCCCCCTGGCTTAGTTGGAACGGGCTTAAGTCCTTTTTTCAGCGCCGAGATGAACAAACCCAACCCTGGTTTCTTTTTCCAAGTAGCCAACGCTTGCTTAAAATACTGCATTGCTGGCTCAATACTGCTAGGGTTTTGAGTTAACGCATTAGTCAGATTTGAATTAAAACTTAAACTTTCAACACTTTCACCAACAATCCGCGCCAATTCTTCCAGTAGGTGCGAATATTCCTCCACGTTACTTGATTCTTGAGCTTTTACCGGATAGCTTGTTGAATCCGTCAAATTGATATCAGATGAAAGTACAGCTTTTTTACTTCGTTGCCTTCGTAGTGATTCAGTTTTGTCTTGATTATTAGCTAAAAATGACCGCTCCTTAATTTCTGACAAGATAGATTTAGTTTCCGCTACAAAAGAAGCAAAAACGGGTTTCAGAGCATCAGTGAGTGATTGAGCTAGTTGCTGTGATAACTCCAATATTTGTCTATTTGACTTAACTTTCTCCCCCTCCCCTGTTTTTTCCCCTTGGGGGGTAAAGGGGGATTGGGGGAGTACCTTAAGGGAAATATTTTCAAAGGGAATACCTTCGTCTATCACTTCTGATAGGGGTAGGGGTATCACTTCTGATAGGGGGGTACTACTAGATGTAATAGGGCTATCATTTTTAGTACCCCTATCAGAAGTGATAGGGGTGGGTGACTTAACTCGGAAATTAATAAACTCACGAAGCTCTTGTAAACACTCCGCAGCTACCCACTTATGCTGAGGAGTCAGCCGATAAACAGTGCTATATCCTGGACGTTCAATACTTTTAACTAATTTAGCCAGCTTGAGTAAGTGTAAAGCTCTCCTTGCTCTACCCAAGCTCATACAGCAAGCACTAGCCATATTAGCAAGGCTTTCCCACGCTTCACCATTCCCAGCGCGGCGAGTTATCCGGGCGTAGATACGAAATTCATAAGGGTCTAGCCCGTAGTCGTCTATTTCTCGTCTGACAAACAGGCTTAACTCGCTTTTTTCTTTGACGGCAGTAGTCATAAAGCTACCCCTTCAAATTTGAAAGTAGCTGTATGGGCTGTAATGCCTAAGCTGCCATTATTTAAGGTATGAGAATCAAACGAATTTGAAATTATTTTAGGAAATAACTTGCCAAAAGGCACACTAAAGCTGCACAATACTACTAAGAGCATTGACGTTCTGACCTCCATGTTAACGGTGTTGGGTCGGAGCCTTCGGTGGCGGAAGATATAGTCGGTAGTGCGTCAATTCAATGTGGGATGATATAGTGACAGGGTGGTTTTAAACTCGAAGCATCTCTATGGATTGTCCTCTGTGTGGTCACATTAAAGCCCATAAACATGGCAAGATGCCGAACGGACATCAACGTTACCTGTGTCCCGCTTGCCATCAAACGTTCTCGGAATCCTTCGACAGTTTGTACTATCGTCGACATATTAGTCCTGAACAAATTCGCCAAGTGTTGCAAGCACATAGTGAGGGCAGTAGTTTACGAGGGATTAGTAGAACAACTGGGCTTGCCTACAACACAGTTGTGAGTATTGTTCGCGCTGCCAGTCAAAAAGCCCAATTGGTTCACAATGCCGAAGTCCAAGCTGTACAAACAGAGGAGGTAAGTGCCGATGAGATGTGGTCATTTGTCTCAAAAAACAGAAACAGTGTTGCGCTCAAGAACTAGAAGTCGGGGATTGTTGGATCGGTCTGAGTCTTGCCGATTCAAGTGGCTTAATTCTGGCGGCGCGAGTTGGCAAACACACTGATGAACTGATTGGTCAGTTAGTCCTCAACACCGAGGGAAAAACAAATTGCAAGCAATTTAACAGTGATGCTTGGGGCGGGTATGAGCGAGTTCTACCTCCTGAAATTCACCACTACATTGGCAAAGACAAAACGCAGCGATTAGAACGTACTAATGGTACTGTGCGACAACAAACCGGAAGATGGCATCGACGACAGAACAAGTTTGGTAAGGTGTGGGAACAGACAAAAGTGACAACTCGATTAGTGGTGAGTTACTTCAACTGGATTTGGCAGCATAGCCGATTCAAAACAACTGCTGCACAACGAGCCGGATTAGCAACGAGAGCGTGGAGTTGGCATGATATTGCTACCTATCCCACATTAATTTGATGCATCACCATATAGTCTGAGGCTCAAGTCAGACTTTCCCTACCACGAAGCTTATTCGATTGAGAATATTATACGGGATTTAGCACCAAAGCTGAACCCAATGAAAGATTTTCCTAGATTGGCGTGAATACAGATAAATACTCATTTGTCAACTCCCACAGGGTTAATTTTCAATAGAGTAAAAGAGATTTGATTCGTCTTTTTCTACGTCAACCGTTCTACTTTTAATCCTGCCAATTTCCAGTCAGAAATAACAGCATTGACTCGTTTTGAGTCCGGTTCAGCTATCAAAGCACGACGGTCTTGGCGGTTGATAATCGAAAGAATTTCAACGGAAGGCACAAAGCAACTAACTACCAGTTCTCCAACCTTAGAATAAAGAAGGATGCTTGTTTCTAGCATATCTTCCAATAATCTCACATCTTTGCCTTGAGGTAAATACTCATCAGTAATAATTCTTGTTTTAGCTCGAATCGTGCTATACCAATCTAGGGTCGGTGGAAACCCAAACATTAGACTCACCTTTTCTGGGACTCGCTGCAAGAATTGGGCAGAATTAGGGTCGCCGCCATAGAGTAGATGTCGTCCCCCTAGTTGCCACAATGCGCCAGGTTCCTCATCCACAGAAATTGGAGAAGTTGGCTGTGGGGCTGGAGGCAGTTGAGGAAGGTGAGGAGCCGTTAGCCTAGAAGTCTCAGAACTAGGTGGAGAAGTAGGTGCTGCCGGACGGATTGCGACAATTTCAAGTTTGGAACTAGAGCCTGGGGGTAACGCAACTGTCGGTTTTAACCCCGGAGCTAACCCCGCAACTGCCTCGGCTTTAGTCTTGGTAGCCTGGGGAATATATTTCTGCTTAAGTGCTTTAGCAGTAGTATAGCTAATGGCTTCACCGGAGGCAGCACGAGCCAGCGCTTCATCACGGGCAGCTTCAGGAGTTGAAGGTGCAGCTAGTTCATAAAGAGCAGAAGGTGCAATATCTAGCCCAGAGAAGCTCGTCTCATCAAATCGTTCAGCAACTTGCATAAACTTAGTTGCTGTCCAAATACTCCAGTCAAACTCTGATTCTAACCAGGTGCGAAAGTGTCCGTGTCCTAGATGTTGTTTAACGAGTTTGAGTTTCTGCCCAATCTGAATAATGCTTTCAAAACTCAGTTTCATCAACGCCCGAATTTCTCCGGTCTGCACTTTAACAACCTGATAAGCCTCTGGCTCAAGAATGGTGTAATCAAACCGTTGCTTAGGTGACAACGAATTAGAAGCTGGCATGGGAATTATTAGGGCATAAGGTAACGTACCTTTAATTTTAGCCACTACTGCACCAGTATAGGTAAATAAAATTACTAGGTTAGACATAATCAATGGGTCAAAAAATGGCTCAAAAACATAGAAATATTGTTGCGGCTTCCACCGATACGATTTGGTTGTAGCAATTGTTTAGCTATTGACGTTTGTTGAGTTCTTCTAGAGCGGCAGCCGTTAACCGCTTGAGGCAGGAATCGGACAAGTTTTGTAAAGCTAGTTCCTCAAAATCAGCACGCTGTGCTAAACTTTGCTATAAAATATTAATCTGCTCGTGACTTAGAGATTCTACATTCCTTAACAACGCTGTACAAAGGAAATCTGGCTCGACATTTAATAAATCAGGAAGTGCCGATGCTCGTTTGTCGCTCTCCATTAGTGGTGAAAGCTGCTCTTCGTGTTCTGGAACTATTTGCGCCTCTACTGGGTTACTTGGCTCTGGTACTGTAAAAGATTCTTCAGCTATAGTTTCGGCACTAATGTCAATAGTGACAGACTCAGCCTGTAGTCGCACTGGCTCCTGCGAAGCTTGCGCGCTCATTTCAGCCTTAATCGCTTTAGCTAGTGAGTAAGTGATTGTTTCGCCGTGACTAGCACGTTCTATAGCTTCACAGCGTACACAATCGGGAGTGGAAGGAGCCGCTAGTTCATACAAAGCCGAGGGCGCAATGTCTAAATGTGAGAATTTTACACATTTGAATTTATCAGCCACTTGCATAAATTTGGTTGCTGTCCAAATACTCCAGTCAAACTCTGATTCTAACCAGGTGCGAAAGTGTCCATGTCCTAGTTGAGCTTTCACTTCAATTAGTTTTTGTCCAACGTCAAAAATATCTTGAGCAGTACGGCGCAGCAGGCTCCTAATTTCACTGGTACGTTGCTGCACGACGATTTGAGTTTCACTGTTTAAAGCAGCATAATCAAATTCTTGAGCTTTGATATTGGCAGGTTGTTGGGAGAATCTTGAAGGCATTTTAATGTAAACTCCGGTGTTAATTTACTAAGAGCAAAAAATCGTCAGGAATGACAATTTGGGAGAAGAAAGATTAGGAAAGATAAGGTAGTCAGATACAACTAAAGTCAAACACCTCAAATCGTCAACCAAAAGCTACTTTCATTTTTAGGTTCTAGGATTGACAAATAATCCAAAGTATGAGGAGGCAGCAAAAGAGAAGAAGCTACTTGGAAAAGAAAATAAGTACGTTGTCTCATCTTCCGCCTCCTTCCCCAAGCAAAAGCTGACGATTGCCCACCTGGTAAGCAAACAAACGCTGGATTTTGGGCAGGTGATGTCGAGGCAATTTCAGAGTAGGGTGAGCCGTTAGCTCCCTTGACCAAGCACCAGAATCTTTCCCTAACTGGACTGAGTTAAGCCATTGCCAAGTCTGCTCATTGTTCTTGAAGCCGAGGCGCTTAGTCAGATAGCCGATGGTCAGACCGTCGCTTTGGGCAAGCACTCGTCCAGTTTTAGGATCTACGGCAACGGTTTTCTCTATGATTTCAGTGTGGGTAAGAATTGCATCGGGTTTGCCTAAGATTAGCGCTACCATACCTGTACCGTGAAGGTTAGCGATCGCATTAGTTGCTTGCATCAGGCGCTCTTGACTCTGGGCGGCGGTTGCTTGGGCTTGGGCTACTTGTAGCTCTAGCTTTAGGCGTTCGATTTCTTGGGATTGGGCGGGGATAGTTTCTATTGCGTCAAGGAAGCTAGTTCTAACTGCCTTGGCGATTATAGAATCTCGCAGCAGCATCCCCAAACGCATTGCTGCTCGTGGTGTCCAAATAGTTAGGTTTGGCACTGTAGAGGTGAGTGACAAAATGTCACGCACATCCTTAAGATTCTTCCCCCGCAAGCTTTTCAATCCATCTAGCTCAAATTCATCTAAATGACGTTTTAAGACTTGACGAATACTGTTGGACTCAGTTTCATAAAAACCTGCTAGTTGCTCAGTGGTGGTGATACCTTCTCCTTTCCAAACAGCAAAAAAGAGGGCTTTAACTTTGTTTAAAATTTCTTGGGCGCGTTGTGGAGAAACAGATTCAAGGTGATCGTTTCGAGCCGATTTAGACTCAACCAGCACAGAATCAGATACGATTGTCATGCCATGACCTCAATGGGTTAACTAGGGTAGGTTGTGGTACAAGTAGCGATCGTGTCTCCGCCAAGAGTTAAGCGATCGCTATTTGTTTAAATAAGGAAATTTAAGAGAGAAGCTACTTGGAAAAGAGAATATTACAAGCACAGTTCTGTCTCTTGTAAATCGGTTGACGTGTAGGGTATTACTTTTCATTCGATTTTTACTTCCCTTTCACCTATTACAACTTCTTTTCTTTCTTTCCAACGAATAATAATTTCTCCATCTAAAGCTTTAATAAGCGTCTCAATAGTTTTGAGACTTGAGTTATCAGGCTTTTCTAAAGCTTGTCTCACAGAGCTAACGAAGCTAGTAACTTTTTTTTCCTGTTCCTCCTCTTGTGACCTAAGCTTACTAACTTCTTGCGCTAGTTTGTAGGCGCTCCATCCAAGTTCTTTCAATCGTTCATCTAGTATCTCTTTCTTCATTAACGGGGGTATGCAATGCAATATAGACCACCTCCTATTTCACTACAACGCTAGAGTTATGGCTATTATAGCGCTAACAAGCTCTTTTTTTTTCGTTGTACAAACTATTTAGTTTGTTAAAAGCTGTAAAAACATTCGTCAAAACACTTGTTTTTATTTCGTTGTAACGCTATACTATAAGTATAGGGATGAGGAAAGCAAACCGCCTCACCGAGAACCAAAAATAAAGAGTTGCACAATCAATGACTGATTCACAATTCCAAACAAAGAAATAAGGTTGCTGTTAGCTCGATAACAAGCGGAACTGGAAACGAGGCACTGCCTGCACCCGCCAGACGAGAGACAAACCAGGTAGCCCGGAAGGGATGAACGCTGATAGGAGATGCCCTGGTGGATTAAAAACTTACTTTAGACAATTTGTACAAACAACAAAGCCTGTAGCGTTCGACTTTCGACGGGAGAGCGCTTACAGGCTTTGGTTCCTAAATTCATAGGTAATACAATGCTAACCCAAGAAAAACGCACAATTCAAGTCCGCTCTGAATCTACCCCGAAAGTCTGGGATAGAGCCACAACCAAAGCGAACATTGGCGATATCATCCATGCTCCTTTTACACCTGTCATGGAGGTAGTAAACAAAGACGTTTACACCGATGGTCGAGTCTGGCTAAAGGTCAAGCCTACTAATGCTTCCTGCTATACAGAGGAATGGGTTTTAGACAAAGAAGACGATGATGCACTACCCCCTCCAAGAACCGAGTTTGAAGTTGGATTTAATCACGGGCGATTAGAGGCGATAGATAAAACAATCCCACTTTATACAGAAGCCGAATGCGAGTATGCCAGAGGGTATGTAGAAGGCTATAAACAGCATACAAAACCCTACATACCAACGCCTCCACCTAAATCCCTCACTTGGTCAGTAACTTATGACCAAAAGTGGCAATGGTATTTAGTTTGGGTAGGCGATCGCGCTATTGGTCGAGCGGACGATCATGAAGAAGCCGAACGGATAGCACAGAAATATATGGCTGGCGCGAAGTTTTGGCAGGAGCATCGGGAACGGGTGTTAACTTCCTACGACTAAAAACTTTCAGATTATTAGACTATCAAGGCGCAATATGTAAAGTTAAAAGCGCCTTCTTTACTTAATTACTCACAAGGAGATTAAAGCGAGGAAGCAAAAGACAAATGCACTTAACTCTAAAAACTTGGTATCCCTATCATGACCAAGTTATTATCACTTTGCCTCAACTGACAATTGTTGCTACTTTTCGCATTCGTCAAGTTTTGGAAGTATCACTACTGGGCTTATGTGCATAATCCAGCACATTTTATTTTTCAATCACCTTATTGCACTTTAGCGATCAGAGAAAAGGAGATTTAATTTTTAATTAAGGATAGAAATTAAACCTCAGTGTCAACCAAGAATTAAAAGTATCAACTACTTGGAAAGGAAGATTCTTTTTCCAGGGAGCTTTTGCTATTGATGCTTATTGAAGCGCGAACGTCTTGCTAGAAGTCCAATTGGTAGTGCTTTTTAGCCGCTAATTATTAACAATCAAAACAAACAACACAACAAGGAATTAAGCAATGTCGAACGAAGCGAAGACCATCGAACGTGACCAATTTACCAGCGATGAATTTATTGATAAAAATGCCAGTTTGCCAACAGTAATTGTCCTAAATGACAAGTTGCACTGTGGTTATTTCATCCCAGTTAGCACGATGGCAAAATGCGGCTGGATTGACTTTGACGAAACGCAGTTAATCAGCCATACGTTCTTTTCTGGAGTGACCGAGCAGGGTATTTTAATTCCTAATCCTCGAATGCTTGTTTGTCCAAAAACAGAATTGTATCAGTACGACATTCAAGCTTCCGAGCAACAGCAAAAAAGAGCAATTGTGGGGTTGTATGATGCAGCGCTCAAAGACGACAAGAACATCAAAACTGAGCGATTGTACCTCGTATTTTTCTTAGATGAAAACAACAATCCACTTCACTCATTGCCGCTCAAATATGCAGCGCGAGGAGTAAATGGGGCGACCTTTGAAGTAGAAAGACGTGCTTTCAAAGCTCAGTTAGAGACTTGTCACGCGCTGATAAATCAAGTGCCAGCTAAACCAAAAAACGATCTATTCCATGCTTTGGGCGTGTTTTGCTTCACAACACAGGCAGAATTAGTGGGAGAAAAACAAAACAAGTCTTGGTGCTGTAGAGTAGTCAGCCACCAAGTACCAACGACAGAAACCTGGAAGGACTACTTTGTTGGATACGGTCAACTCAGAGACTATGCTTGGTCAGCACTAGAACCTGGTCAGAAAATTGACGTACTGTCGATGCCAGCGTTAGAAGGCTCTTCTTGTGAAATGGCGGCGCTGTCACCAAGTAACGAGTCAAATAGCTTTACCTCAAATTATGCTCGTGATGCGAGGTTTCTGGGGGAAAGCGAAGAAGTTGAGGACGATGGGTTTTAACCCCTTACTCAAATAATAATTGCTGCTGGGAAAATAAAAATCTCTTTTCCCAGCAGCATAAAACATGAGTGTAAAACTTGTTAAAGTTACTTGATAAAGCTAACAGAGTAACCACCCCAAATGGAAAACTTACAGCCTGTGCAAAAGCAAGAGAAAGAAATCGCTTCACAACCAGAGCCTCAAACAGTTTCTTTGTCTGAGCGTCGCGCCTTTATGAAACTATCACTTCTAGAACGTCAGCAAATTCTAGCAAAGCAAGTAGAAGTAATGTCAGAGCATTACGAAAACTCTCCCGAATGGCGAGAACTGCAAGCCGGGGACATTTTTGATTACTAATATTTCTCCTAAGCGAGGTGAGGTTTGGCTAATTAATTTTGACCCAACCACAGGAGCGGAAATATGAAAAATACGTCCTGCGGTAGTTATAAGTTCAGATGCTATTAGCAGACTACCTATCAAGCTAATTGCACCGATTACTAACTGGAAGCCGTACTTTGCTAATAATATTTGGCACGTTAAAGTTGACCCAGATAGTAGCAATGGTTTAGCGAAGATTTCGGCGGTAGATGCTTTGCAATTGCGAGGAGCAGATAGACAAAGATTTATCCGCAAGCTGGGGCAATTGTCCGCAACAACGATGGAAGAAATAACTATAGCGATCACTACAGTAATTGAGTATGTAGAAGCGCCAGAGCAAAGATAGGCGCGAAGTTTTTAGAACAACCAAAAACTAGCTGAAAATATCAAATCTATATTTCAGTTAGTTTATTATACTGTCAAACTTTAATAGAACAAATAGATGAAAGAAATCTATGTTAGTACCGACGTTGAAACCGATGGACCAATTCCTGGCATTAATTCAATGCTCAGTTTTGGTTCTGCTGCTTATCTACCTGACAAAACTCTCGTTGGCACGTTTTCTGCAAATCTAGAAACATTGCCCGAAGCTAAAAGCGACCCAAAAACAATGGAGTGGTGGAAAACGCAGCCCCAAGCATGGAGCGCATGTAGAAAGAATATTCAATCTCCTGAATTAGCTATGCCGAAATACTCATTATGGCTTAAGTCATTACCCGGCAAACCTGTTTTTGTTGCTTACCCAGCAGCCTTCGATTTCATGTTTGTTTACTGGTATTTAATCCGATTTACGGGTAAAAGCCCTTTTTCGCATTCTGCATTGGACATTAAAACCTTAGCGATGGCATTACTAAAAATTGGTTATCGAGACGCAACCAAGCGCCGAATGCCGCGTCACTGGTTTGATGAAAAGCCTCATACACACTTGGCATTAGATGATGCAATAGAACAAGGAGCCTTGTTTTGCAATATGTGGCAAGAGTTGCATCAATTGGCAGGACATAGTAGCACGGGCAACAGACAAAATTAATTCAGCACACGGGCAAGCGGAACAAGACTCGCAGCAAAAAACCGTATAGGACAACACAACCCAAATAACCACAACTACGGGGCTAGAACCAGTTTTCTAGCCCTACTTTTGTATTGAGAAGGAAGAATTAACCATGATAAAACCAGTTTTTACAAAGCAGAAAGACTTGGAGGAGTTGCAATATCTCCTTAAGCATTACCAGGAGATATACCCAAAAGCAAAGCAACAAGGCAAGATTGTCTTGCGGCATTACATCAAAAAGTTAAACCACCAAATTCAACATCTACAATTTTGCTCCCAGCACCGATAGATTTTGTTTTCAATCAATTATCACTTTTCAAGTGCAGTCTAGAGGAGTAGTAGAGATGGTCGGCTAAAATATGGGAGGATTGAAAAAGAGGAATAGCTGTTTAAATCTACGCCAGAAACATCAGCTTCTTAACATTAAAATACTTTACCTTGAGGCGAAGAGTATCCTATGGCTACCCAAAAGATGGAATCAACAGTAAGTCTTGTTATTCATTCAAATCAAACTGGTTCCCAAATTAATACAACCAGTGGACAAATGCTGAAAGAATTTACTGATTGTGAGGATTATCAAACTAATCTCAAAGCCGCAGAAGCATGGCTGTTGGAACATGGGTTTGTCCATGTAGGTGATAGCGATTATGCCAAATATGACCCACTCATGACTGGTGACACCTCGCAGAGTACCTATGAGTAAAGCAGTTACAAGGTAACTTAATTTTCTCTAACTCCAGAGCAGACTGACCTATAAGTAAAACTGGATTAGAAACTCAATTTAAAACAAAGCAATTGTCTTAATCTAGCTGGCTTAAATAATTGTTTAAGCCAGCTAGATTAAATTTTAGCAGGAAAGTTTAACGCACCTTTAGATACTGCTGGCATGGCTACTTATTTGCTCCGTGCTTGCTGATAAAAACGTTCAACGTTCTGAACATATTTAGCAGTTTGACCGTTAGTACAGCTTGTAGGATTACCTGTCATCCACCAACAAGCAGTACGACGCACTGCCGTAGTCTCATTCTTGCCAGTAACTATATACTGCTTTGGTAGCTCTCGGCGCACAATACAGCTAACTATACTTCTTGCTACTCCTGGGCTGCTTTCCAGTTGTTTAGGTGTAACTTCACGCCCAAGGCATTGCTTCGACCAACTAGGAATAATACCTGGTGTAATTTGCCACTGACTGTATAGCCCATCATTTTGAATGCCAGTTTTTGGTGCAGCTAGGCGCAGTGCCTCAACCATTGCCTCAACTTGAGGCTTGCTTACCTGCTGTGCTTGGGCAGGCAGCGTCCAAAGCACCAAGCTTACAAGTAACCCTTTAAGTAACAATCGTCCCATCATTTTTTCTGTAACTCTAAATGAAAGTTCAGACGCTTAATAGTTCGTAATGTTTCCTGGCTTTCAAAGGCATCACCAATATGAAAAAAATCATTGCCACAACATTGTTATTGCCCTTGCTAACATTTGCAACTCCCGGTCTGGCTCAGGTAGTAATTGATCTTCAGTTCCAGCCGACTTCCGAGCAATTGCTGGAAGTAATTGAAAGTGCTACCAAAGACAAAAATTATGCTACAGCTTTGCGAGTAGCTAATAATGCGATTAAGCAGTTTCCCGGTCTAGCTGAGGCTTATTACTATCGAGCGATCGCCCTAAGCAACTTAGGCAACCAAGAAGATGCCCGATTGGACTTCGGGCAAGCCAAAAAACTTTATCTGAGCCAGCTAAAGAATGCTAAGATTAGCGCCCAGGAAAAAAGTGAGGCATCGGCAAAGTTGGAAAGAGTTGAGCAGAATTTGTTACTACTAAAGTCTTAGCAATGGGTAAATGCACAGCCTTAGAACCCGCCCCGACGAGATTCTACGCTCCATCGGGGCTGTTTACTGATGAGGATTTGCACCAATTAAGCGCTGAGTATTTGGGGGAAATCATTGTTTCCCCCGGCGGCAGCTTTCGGTATCGAGTGATTTCGGGTCCGCTCTGTCGGTTATATTGGGAGCGCGGCAAACCACAGCCAAATGTAAACGAGTCGGCGTATTCACGTAACGCCAATGGCAAAGGCTGGAAGCGATCGCATCCTAACTTTCTTTCATACCAAATAGCAGACGGTGGCTTTGTTACCGTGCGATGGCAGTTGCCTATGCAGCAGACTATTGGAGCTACCAGCGCAAGTTCAGTAGCGGCTTAATGAACATTATTTAGAGCTAAGGAACGTAAACGATCTGTGCTAATTCTGTACCAAGACGAGTAAAATGTTTTGGGTTGAGCGTTAAAAGTCTTTCTACTGATACTTTCAATGCGGATTGAGCAATTAACGCATCAAAAATTCCTCCACCAGTAAGATTGAGTGCTGTCATCTGTGCGATCGCCGCTTGATAATCTGCCTTATCTAAAACGACAGTTTCTAAATATTGAAGGTGACTTTCGATCAGAAGTTTGGCATCTTGCGGAGAAATACGTGGTTGACTGGGCATCCGCGTCAGCACAGAATAGAGTTCCGCCAAACTGTGAGTGGAGAGATAGCCTTTTATTCGGTCTAATTTCGCCGCTTGTAACTGAATAAAGCAGGGAGCATGGCTTGGATGTTGCGGTAGTGAAGCGGCAACAATAACCGATGTATCGAATAAAACGTTCACAACCCTAGTTGCTCCCAATCCCTTTCACGGCTTTGCTCAATTAACTGGTTAAAGTCGATGCGCTCTAGAGATTGTGTGTCGAATACTAAAATTCCCTCTTTTTCTCTAAGATGAGAGTCCGCCGAATTAGAGAGCGATTCTGTAATTGATAGGTTTGGGAGTTCCTGTTTGAAGGCATTGATTTTCTCCGTTAGAGTTTGGAGGATAAATTGCTCTGGGGAAATACCTTGCAGCATGGCAATTTGTTCGATTTCTTGTTGGAGTGCAGGGGAAAGGTTCATGACAGCGCTCAACCTATTCAGTATTTAAGTCATCTTCAGCTTAACGTCTACTTTAATCTAAAGTCCTTTTGTGCCAGGTAACGGGTATTTCTGTTAACACCTAAACAATCAAACAGGCAACAAATCTTTTTCCCAGCAGCCCAAATATCAATACCCACATCCGTTAGTTACTACTAGCGGGTTTTGTCTTATCTAATAAAGGACACCAACAATGCTAAATCTCAACAGCCACTCGCTCAATCCAAAAGACGAGCCAACTTTACAGCAACTACAAAACCATCTGCAATACCTGAGCCAAGATAAAAAAGCCGCAATTGCGATCGCCGCCCTCTATGAAGCCACCGAACCCCAAGAAATTTACTTCGACTACGTTTGCGATTGCTGCCCCAAGTTCAACAAAGCGATCGCCTTACTTCAAGACCTATCCAAACCGGGACTATTAGCAGTTGCTAGAGCGATAACGGAGGAAATAGCGGTACTAGAGCAGTTGCAGGGGATAAGCCGATGAAACCTCAAAAGTGTCCCTTTTGCCGTAGTAGCGTGTCTTTAATTGATAGCGCCAAAGTTTTCGGGTGCAGTTATGGATTCATTTATTTATGCAATTCCTACCCCAAATGCGATGCGCGCGTTGGGTGTCATCCCGGCACAATTACCCCGCTAGGAACTTTAGCCGACAAAGACTTGCGAAAATGGCGAAGGAAAACTCATCGCAAGTTCGACCCACTGTGGCAGTCCGGTGTTTTTCCTGATCGCCAAGCAGCTTACAAGTGGCTATCGAAAGCCATGAGGTTGCCTTTAGAAAGAACCCATGTGGCAATGTTTGACATTCGGCAGTGCCAAAGGGCGATCGCTTGCGTTGAGGTTTTTACAAGGATTAGGCAGCGCGTCAGCACCAAAGTAACAAATCCTTGTTAAGGAGAAAATATGAAGTCCAAAGCGATTGCTATTAATCCTCGTGATGGATTCGACTTACTTGCCGTATGGGAAAAAGACGGCAGGAAATGGTACTTGTTGCAACTGGCGCGTCCCCAGAGTGCAATTGCGCTGTACTGGGCAAACCCGAAGGCGCGACTGGTGTTCCCGACGGGGGTTAATCCTAATCATCTTGAGCAAAAGATTCTCAAAACCAACAGTAGGAAAACAAAGGATGGTAATTACAGCGTTGGAGCGGATAAGCTGAACTGCATTAACGGGCATCACCAATCAAGATAAACGGCGACCAATAAAAGGGATGCTTGCCAATCAAGCTCAACTTTGCGCCAAGGTAATGCTTTTCCTTTGGTCATAACCTTTTTGAGGTTTCGGTAAAACTCAATCATCAAGTCCTTTTCTTTTCCTCTTGGCTAATGAGACTTGGAAAGAAACTGCCTCCTAAATTGCTTCAAAAGCAGACCCACAGACAGCTTTACATTGATACAGCAATTAGCCGTATTCATCTGGTATATTGACCTCTTGGCTATTTTTATTATGTAAAGCTCTTTGTAGGCAACTGTAAAGCTTCTATTCTCCCAAGCATAGATTGCTTCGCCAATACATAATTGAGCAATTGAGCGGCTCAAGTATTTAGCACTCTTGAAGATGTTTGCATAAGTCTTGTTAAATATTTACGCAAACATCGACATCGCCTTGTTAATTACGGCTAATTTCAAGTGCCGTTTCAATCCCAACTATTCCTCAAACACTAAATCGGTTTCCTGACAAAAGTCAAAATTGGCTGGCTGTGAATAGCTGCCATCAGCATATACAGCTTTAATGGACTGGCTACAGCTTTCATCATCGGTATTTTTATCCCAGACAAGCTTGGCTGTCTCACCGGAAGCAATGCCACTACCGACATCAAAATGTCCCCAATTGTCTCCATCTTCTGACACCAATAGTTCTGTGATTGATGTTTCTGCCGAGTTTTGCACTGTGAATGAGTATTCGGCTAGAGCATTGCTAACTTGAAGGGTAATTACAGCTACTGTTGTGCTGACGATAATAACAGCATTCTTAATCAGATGTGTAGATTTCATTGGAGTTTTGCTCTTAAATAAAAGTTACTGCTATCTTAGCCTCGGTAAATAACGGCTACAAACTGTAAATCTACTAGGTTTGAGATAAAGTTTCGGCGAACTTAACGCCGTCAATTGAATGCGACAAACCGTAAATTTACTTGGATTGCTACATTTCTCATGTTCTAACCATTATCTTTGCTTTCGATATTTGACAGTTGTCCTATCTTCTCCAGTAGTATTCAGCTAACAAAGGGTCGGTTGTTATCCTGGTAGCGGTAGCGATAAATCGCCAGGAACATTAGCCGACAAGAAGTGGCGGCAATGGCGTAGTTCTGGCTCATCGTCACTTTGACCCCTTGTGGGGGTTGCAACTGGAAAAAACTCACATAGCTATGTTTAACATTCGGCAGTACCAAAAAGCGATTTTACTGATTGAGAACCTTACCAGAAGTGAGCAGTACGTCAAAACAAAAGTGATAACTCATTGCTAAGGGGTGATAGTGGAATATTTGTTTTGGGCGGCAAACATCGTACCGACGCAACCAAACAATATATTGCCCAAAGCGGCGATGTTATTGTAATGGGCGGAGAAAGCCGAAATTTCTTCCATTCTTTTAAGGGAATCGTACCCAACACTAGCAATTTACTGAAGAATGGCGATAGGTTAAATTTAACGATTAGGCAGATAAATTAAGCTCTAGAGTTAAACATTAATATTTGCCTTTTCTCAGCAATTATTAATATTTAATGCTTAACTTTTATTTCAACTAATTGTATTATTGAGTTAAGCAGGTATTGAAGTTCCAAAAAGTCTTGTTGGTTCCCTTGCTACAACTGCTGCCGCAGTGCAGATGCGAAGATAAAATTCGGCACTCCCTACACGCCGAACACATAAAAAGGATTTCTATCATGTCTACACAAGAATTGCTGACTTACTTCTTCAATGCGATCGCATTAGGCTTTACGATTATCGCAGTAATGGATTTCACTTCAAGGTTAATTGCTCTCTACAAACAAGTTTCGAGCGCTCCAAGTCTATCAAAGACAGAACCCACTCAACCTTTGCCTATTCAACCACCACTGGTTGCAGCACTTCCACAACCAATTCCACCTTTGCCTGACCCTTGGCTATTGCCTTTGACAATGCTTGTAGAAACGCCAACAACAGTTCCAGTTTATAAACAATCAATCCTGCGTTTGCTACCGCCAGCGAAAGAACGTTTCGTAGAGTCATCTTTGCCAGTATCGGAAGAAATACTTGCAGCAGTAGACCTTAGCAAGCTAAAATTACGCCAAGCTCGAAAGATAGCTAAAGTGCTAGGAATAGCCCAGAAAGTTAATGGGCGCGACCAGAGGCTTGCGTTTTTAATCAGTCAAATAAAATTCAAGTTGCAGCAAGCTAAACCAGAAATTTTGCAAGTAGTAAAGCAAGAACTGCTTGCAAGCTAAACGTTTTCTCACGAGGGATGAAGGTAACATCCCTTGCGATTCCAACTAACCTTTTGTCAAAAAAACTTATGAATTTGCATCAAGCAATACAAGAACCTATCCCAGTAATAAAATTCTGTTAATCCAAATGTGAATTGTTGCAAGGGAAATAAAAGCATTAAAGCAGGCAGAAATTCTTTCCCATCGAACAACAAGTCTACGGTATTTCCGTTGAAACCATGCAAAGCAGCGCTCTTGTTGAAAACGAGGGACTGACATTTTTATGGGTCTACCTCGATTTCTTTTAGTTTTCCAGGCTCGCTTCGGCAACTGCGGTCTAATACCACGTTTGCGTAAAGCCGCACGCAAATCTTTGGAGTCATAGCCTTTGTCCCCAGCCAGCACTTTGACCCGTTTACGGGGTCTGCCAGGAGAATTAGTTTTGACAGTAACGCTATTCAATAGCGGCATCACTTGTTCTCTTTCACTACCATTAGCTGCGGTCGTGCAATTAGCCAGAGGCATACCATTACCGTCGGTCAAAGTATGAATTAAAATTCCTTTGCCCTTATAGCCATAAGCAACGTCCTCACCTCCTCCTTTCCCAGGGGGAAAAAGAGCCATCGACCGCACCATGACTCCAGTTAATTAATCCTTTTTCCGAGGCGATGCCTAATATCCTTGCTTGTAGTCGCTCTAGCGTTCCATCTGCTTGCCAGCTTTTTAGCCATCGGTGGGCTGAACTTTTTGATGCCCAAACTTCTCCCTTCGGTACATCGCACCAACGGCAGCCCGTAATCAATTGCCTTCATTAAGGTGTTGATTACATGACGGAAAGGCGCATGGGGCATTCCCCGTCCCCGTTTTTCTCCTTTCTCGCCGATCACATCCTCAAACAACTTCCATTCTAGATCGCTTAATCCCTCAAATCTTCCCGCCATATTCTGTAGGACTTAATCACTCTGACAATTAGATTATCACCTTTTGACCTTAGTGGGATAGATTCATGAACATGGTGAGAAAAGGACAAGTTATTGGCGTTCCCAGGGGAGCCATCAAAGAGCGACTTGTCTTCATCCATCAAATCTTTGGGGTAGTTGCATAATCATAACTCCTAAAATAGGGGTTTTCTGTACTCACTAAGTTTTTGCAACACAACTATATTTTTACAGTTTACGATCTTTGTAGCGGGTTTGATATCAAATTGCTGTAATATTCATGTTTGGCTAGGAGTTGCTTGTGAGAACCTCGTTCAACGATTTCCCCGCCCTCAACAACAAAGATTATGTCTGAGTTGCGAATGGTACTTAATCTGTGAGCGATCGCAATCCGCGTACATCCTAACTTACTTAAATTCTGTTCTACTAAATTCTCTGTTAGCACATCTAAATGACTTGTAGCTTCGTCTAGCAAAAGGATTGCAGGCTGATGAACTAAAGCACGGGCGATCGCCAATCGTTGACGCTGACCGCCAGATAACCCCGAACCGCCTTCAGCAATTCGGGTTTCGTATCCCATTGGTAGTTGCACAATATCCTCATGAATCTCGGCAACTTTTGCCGCTTGTATTACCTGTTCTAAAGAAATACTGGGGTTGTTAACCATAATGTTTTGCCGGATAGAACCACTAAACAGAAATGGCTCTTGCAACACTACTCCGAACTGACTGCGTAAGCTGCGCCAATTTAGGTTTTGTAAAGAGATACCATCGTACAAAATTTCTCCGGTGGTGGGTAAGTACAGACCAAGCAACAGTTTTGCTAAGGTACTTTTTCCCGAACCTGACCGACCAACTAAAGCAATTTTTTGACCTGGTTCAATTGTCAAAGAGATATTGCGTAAAACAAGCGGTGCATTTGGATCGTAGCGAAAGCTAACGTGGTTTAGTTCAATTTGCCCGGTCAAAGGTGGTGCAGCTTTTACCCCGTATAGCTTTTGTTCTGGTTCGGCTGCCAAAACATCGGTTAGTCGCTCTAGGTGTGCGCCAACTAATTGCAGCCGTTGACCGTTGGATACTAGAGAAGTTAAAGGTACGAGAAAGGCAATGGCGATCGCATTAAATGCCAACATTGTCCCCAAACTCATCGATCCATTCAGTACCAATAGCGCCCCTACCCATAACAACACGAGGGGCGAACCCGCACGAATTGCTAACATTGCCGTGTCAATTCCTGCGGCTAAATGGTTACGTTGTAAGGAAACGTGGAGTTGATTAAAAAATAAATTTGACAAGCGATCGAAAGCTCGATCTTCGCATCCAGAAGCTTTAACGGTTAAAATGCCCGTCAGCGTTTCTACAAGGTAGCTTTGGGACTCGGCTTGAGCAATTAAATCGCGCTGCATTAAGTCGTGGATGCGCTCAGTAGTCGCAAACAAGAGTCCTAATTGAAGTAGACCAGCAATTAGAACCACCAAACCAAAGATCGGCGCTTGCACGAGTAAAAGGACAAGGTAGCCTAATACAAAAGCACCATCTAAAACTATTGATAAAGTTTGACCTGTGAGAGTTTCTCGAATAGTGGCATTACTCGCCAATCGCATTAACAGATCCCCTGTGGTTCGTTGCTCAAAAAAACGAAAAGGAAGGGCAAGTAAGCGATCGCAAAAATCCAGCATCATCCGGCTATCGGTGCGTGCTTGCAAATAAATCAGCAGTATGGAACGCAGATAACTTGTGACGATTAAAGCTAAAATTGGCATTGCCATTCCTAGAGCTAACATTGGCATGATGCTAGTAATCTGGAGGGGGAGGACGCGATCGACCAATATTTTAGTAAAGATGGGGAGTAAAAGCCCCATAACTTGTAGTAATAAAGAGCTTCCCAGAATTTGCAGAAGTAAGCCCGGTTTATCTAGCACGTACCCAATTAAATAATTGCGCCACGATTTCGGAGTTTTAGGAACATTACATTCAAACTGCAATCCCGGCTCAAAGGTTAAAACTACCCCCGTAAAGCTGGCGGCAAATTCTGCCACCGTCAACCGTCGTCTTCCCAACCCCGGATCGATAATTTCAACCCATTTTGGCGACCAGCTTTCGATAGTAATAAAGTGACTAAAATCCCAGTGGGCGATCGCTGGTAGTGATATGTATTTAAAATCAGCTAAGTTTTCGATTGAATATGCCTTTACTCGCAATCCATAGGTACGAGCAGTTTTAGCGATCGCCTCAGCGTGAACCCCATCTCTACCAATACCCAGGCGATCGCGGCATTCAACAACGCTTGTGGGGCGACCGTAGTAGCTAAGAATCATTGCTAGGCAAGCTGCACCGCATTCTACAGCGCTTAGTTGCAGCTTTACCGGAACTCGATGTTTAGACCAAGGCATCATACTTTTACTAAAAAAAGATAAATGTCTCAATCGCCCACCCATTAACTCAATTTTGGAGTAAATTTTTTGTGTGGCTCGAAATGCGTTCATTATTTAAGTCAGTAACAGGTTCAATAGCAAGCCAAGTAATAACGCTAGTAGCGGCAATTAGTCCCACTAGCAACCAAAGATAGAAAAAGGTTTTTGGGGAAAGTAACCGAGGTAAAACGGCTTTCTCCTGACTCTCGACGTAGCGGCGCACGGCTTCATCTCTAAAGATTGAGCGTTTTGTAGGTGGAGAATCCCGCAGTGTCTCTTGAGTCGAATCACTCATAATTACTTACTCCTGGATGTATAGGAGGCGCTAACACTAAAACAGAGGGAATCTGTGTGGGCGCGGCTAAACGCAGTAGTCCATAACCAATACCTGCAAGTCCGGTCATCAATCCGGGGGATTCTACGCCTAGAGGAATCCCGCAAAGCCAGCCATTTTGACTAATACTATCGAGGATATTACTTGCAAGGCGATCTATTTGAGTTTGCCATTGAGGATTTTTAAGGATTTGACTTGCTTGCAATAATAATTCCAGATTGCCTAGATCGCCGTGACATAAAGAGTGATTTTTACCAAAGCCCTCAGCTATGGTTATTTTGATCGATGTATCAATCTCAGCGTGGATTTCAGAATTGTCAAGATGTTGAAGACATTGCAAACGTACCATCCCAATTCCCGGTGCGCCATGACACCACGCTGTCATAAAGTTAGTTTGCTCAATGCTATCTGCTAAGACTGATGTTGCAAACAGGCGCAGATCGGGCCAGTTCGATGCTTCTAGGCTAAACAGACTCCGCTCGTAGGCGATCGCATTTAAGGCTGTAGTTCTAAACCTTTCTGCTTTAGAAACGGCAGCTAGTTCAAGCAACGCCCAGGCAATCCCCGCATTACCATGAGAACAACCAGCTAGAGGTTTTGTACCAACGGTGGAGACAACCCAACCGCAACCTTGATCCATTGATTTCGCATTGGCTAATAAGCGATCGCCACATTGAATTGCTAAAGCTAAGGTGCGACTTCTAGAAGAACAACAATAAAGGTTGAGTAAACTAACAATGCAGCCTGCAACACCGCCAATAATATCAAATTGCCGATCTTTTTCAATTAGCGGCGGCAAAAGTTCAACTAAACTTTCCGCCTGAGTAATTAATTGGGGTTGCTGCCACAGAGTCCCCAAATGAGTCAGAGTGTAGATAATGCCACCCCAACCACTAAAACCACCAATTTGATCGATCCAGGAGCGACCCTGCTCTAATTGCCTTTGGAGTGTCTGCAATGCCGAACGAGCTAAGTTTGTATAGCGATCTTCAGCAGAAATCGCCCCAAGATAAGCTAAAAATAAAATGATTCCTGGCAAACCATCGTAAAGATCGTATCCCAAAGGCGCAACAGACCAATGGCGGTCATTCACTAAAGTTAAGCCAATCCAGGAAACATCTTGCTCTCCTCGTAAAGCTAAGGTTTCTAGGCGATCGCCTACCGCACGAGCAGCCATTAATAAACTCTGGCAATCGGCAACAGTTTGAGACTCTGTTAATTTGTAACTTGAATGTCCCTGTTGCTCGTCGGTGCTGAGATAGAGGGATGTTAAGGAGGCTCGAATAATCCAAAGTTGCCTTTGTAAATCGGCTTCGCCAAGTTGTTGCAATCGACGTTGCACCGAAGCCAAGCCAGACTCGTCAAGAAAATTAGCAATTTTTTGACCGGAACTCGCCCATAAATCCTTTGATTCAGGACGGGTAGTAAATAGAGGAATGTCACCTTTTAGCAAGTCTTGACCCTCGGCGGGAATTAATTTAGCTAAATGGGGAAGATGTTCAACAGCTAACCAAAGTTTATCGAATAAGCGATCGCGCTCTAGAGCATTCCGCAACACATCGGGATGGAAACTTTCGGCGAGTAATGTAGCATAAGTTCGTGTTGCTCTGACAATTACTCGTACCGTATCCCCAGCAAAACTAGCTAATAGTCCATTCTCTGCTAACAGTTCCTCTCGATGTTGCCAAAGCAAGCGATACATATTAGTAAAGCCATGATTAATTTCTGCTGCATAATCCAGCACGTTAACTGTTTTGCCGTTAAGGGTCGGTTGATTCTGCGCTCCTGGCATCTCTACGCGCTGGCGAGTGAGCTTCATTTCATCGGTTCCCACTCCTTCCCAGCGTGGTATTTGGTGGGGAGTCAGTTGACCTTCTGATGCTCCTAAACCACTAATATCAATGCCTGCAAATTCTTCATTTGACCACATCCGATGAGGAAGCAACCCAATACCATACACTGAGTAACCAAGAGTATTGTTAGCAAGTTGGTCTGCTTGTTTGAGATCCGCACCTCCAGCACGGGGATGAAACAACGCTTCTAAGTCAAGTAAAACTGGGTGTTCTCCCGCCGCAATCAAGTTTTCGTGGTGAAAGTCTGTTGCTTCCAACCCGTAGAGAATAGCTAAGTAAGCTCCTTGTCGCTCGTAAAATCGTTGAATTTCCTCTTTTGAAGAACAAGTTTGAGCCTCAATAAATTCAACCCAACCATAGGAAACGCGATCGCAGGCTTTCAATGTTCTAAATGGTGGGTGATTTCCGCGGTCATTCGTCCAAGTCAACAAGTTTTGGAAATGAATATCGAGAGATAGCGATCGCGGCTTATAGACTACCTGAAAGCCAGAACTAAATTTAGCAATAATTACACTACGTCCGTCTCGGTGGCTGTCACCTGCACTACTACTTACTTCTGTTAGTACGCCCGGCTCTATATTTGGAGTAAATGTTGCTCGAATTAAGTCCCAATCACTACATAAATGCTGGAGAAATTCTAAACTCACCGCCACCCAGCGATCGACACTAATAGTAAGTTGTCTTGCCAAAACTGGATATTCTTTTAAGATATTTAGAGCTACATCGTGCTGGCGCAAACGCCCAATAAAGCTTTGAAATCTCTCCTTTGATGTATCTCCTGACAATAATCCTTGCAGACGAGCAACGTTTAATTCTAATACCAAGGTGCGACTCAACATCATCAACAGTCGCTTTGGGAGGTTGATAAATAACAGGTTTTCTATAGTTTCAATATTGAAAGGTAAATTAGACTGTGAGGGAATTAATGCTTGTATACCTTCTTTTAGGCGATCGCGTCCTTGACTAATTAACGGCTCAATTATTTCTAAAAAGCCAATTATCTCTATAGCTTTGAGTTCTTCGGGAAAAGTCATTACAGCCGGAGGACGAGCAAAGGCTTGTGCTAAATCAGTTAGCCAAGTTGGAGGATGGGAAAAGCGATCGCCTACAACTTCAATTGGTGCGCCAAGAATGTCAAAAAACTCATCTTCACTAATGCTGTCTGTAGCTAAACGTTGGGCAAAGCAAGCATCTTTATCTAACGGTGACTGCGATTTCCAGCGTTCTCTACAACGTTGAGCGAGAGCAAAATCAATTTCAAACTTACTTGGGGCAGTTTTTAACAATGCAATGCGTTCGGTAAGTGCGATCGCTTGATACCAATCTGCACTTTGAAAAATTGGTTGATTCATAAAAATTTCTCTATAAATTCTTGCGAAACCTGTAGTTAAGCAACGGCGATTGAGTTACTTTTACTTACCCGCCACCGCTCAATTTAAGGGGTTAGCGTCATAATTTTGACTTCTACCGATTAGATACAATGGGGAGATTGACTACAACCGCCATCGCCAGTATTGTTGTATCGACCTCCCGCCGCAAAACCCAACTCTGCATCAGTCAGTTCTACCAACCCAACGGGATTTTTTGGCAGCAATGCCCGTTCTTTTTCGCTCAATCTGTTGCGAAAATCTGCATCTTTCCAAGCACGGATAATGTTTTCGTGCGACATAATGTCCTCCTTATTAGTAATGTAAATAATTAGCAATATCGCCGCAAAGCTGGACAAGTTTTATCTGTAACTGCTGCGATTCTCCCTACTACAGCGCCTAGCTCTGCATCTGTGAGTTGAACCAATCCCACTGGATTTTCTGGCAAAAGTAAACGTTCCTTTTCGCTCAAGCTGTTGCAAAATTCTGTATCTTTCCAGGCGCGAACAATGTTTTCGTGCGACATGATTTTTTCCTGTATTTGTATTAGGTGATTTTAAAAATGTGCTTGTCTAAGCAATTTTCTTATTTTAGTTTTAACTGATAATTAATAAAAGACCTCCTACACTTTTGGGTAGTTTTACAAAATCATTGATCAATTTCTAGCTGGCTAAATTAGCAAGTAAAAAATAAGCGCCCTCTTATTTATGAAAAGAAAGAAGGCGATTGCTAACTACCAGCTTACTGCTTCAAACTACTTGCTATTCAGCCGCTACAACGGGTCTTGTCGCTTCACTGTAACGCAGCAAATGTAAGTGCAGTCATAACTACCTCCCAAGGTGTCATCGTTCCTACGTCCGCCGGAAACATTGCCTAGTTCGTTATTTGTCAATTCGACCAACCCTACCGGATTTTCTGGTAGCAACGCCCGTTCTTTTTCGCTCAAGCTATTGCGAAATTCTTCGTCTTTCCAAGCCCGAATAATGTTCTCGTGAGACATATTTTCCTCCCACTATTGTTAGATTGATATGGAAAAACTTACTTTTAAATAACGCTAGACGTTCGCTACCTCTGACCGCTCTGATAAAGGGTTTAGCCTTCCTTTGGTAGCAACAAAGTGGAGGAAGCGACAGAAACTCCACAAACCGCCTACATTATTTTGAGATTTGCACTGTTTGAATCTCTGTCATCGCTCTCCTTGAAGATCCAACAATGGGACATAACGGTAAAACTCCCATCCAGTGCATAACTCTGTTGTAAGCGATCGCACAGTTGATGTTGCCCACACATTTAGGTAGTCTTTGATTCAGTTTTAAGAAATCTACCTAAAAAAATGCGATCGCACATTAAAAATTACATCGCCTAGCACTTTCCTAAGCTGCTATAGGCTCAATTGGCTGACCTAAGATTTGCTCCATCACGTCTGGTTGCATGGTTTGTAAATATTGGGGTACAAATTCCGGCGGTAAAAACTCCAACAGGATACGATCCTCTACCCAAAACTCAATGGCGCTAAAGGGCGCATCCCCTGCTTGGCGAGTCAGAGTGCGCCACCCTTCCCGTTGCCCAATCTGCTCAATCTGTTGATGAGTAGTAGGAACTGAAATTGCGGCATGGGAAGCTACAAAGTTGGTAGGTGTAGTTTGAATTACCTTAGCTGATTGGGTATCAGTACCCGGAATCCATACATCTCCTGCTTTAAAAACTACAAAGTGAGTGCCATAGTTATCAAAGGGCATCACGATGTAACTACCAGGAATTAGAAATTTATATACTTTGCCTTTCAAGATTTCGGCTAGAACGCCAGCAACTCGTAATGGATTGTAAGCATCAATTGAAATATGATGAATCATTAGAATGACTCCTTAAGTCAAAATTACAGTGGATTTTAACAGAGATGCGATCGCACCTTTATCTATGAGAAAAAGGCAAGCGATCGCTTTTAATTAATTTCACTAATTGAGAATGATGGCAATTTATGCTACTTCTCTACACCACAAATTAGAGGTAAAGTACAAGCAATAATTCCTGAATTGCAACTTTCATCGCCGCCATAAGTAAACTTTCTTCCACCCGCCGCATTTTCTAACTGAGTATCTGTCAGTTCAAGCATTCCTGCGGGGTTTGCGGGTAGTAGTGACTGTTCCTCTGGGGTGAGACTTTGGCGATAATTTTCGTCTTTCCAAGCCCGAATAATGTTCTCGTGTGACATAACTTTCTCCTAAAAATAGTTAATTGGTATGAATTTGTTGTTAGCTTGCGTCGCTGAGTTTTAAAGAGTGTCAGCAAAAGTTAGCAGCAGACAATACACTTCGACATATAGTGGGTATCTTCAGCCCGGATACCACCAGCAGCAGCGCCTAGATCCTCATCAATCAGTTCAACCAGCCCCGCAGGGTGTGTTGGTAAAAGTTCGCTTTCCTGCTTGCTTAAACTATTGCGAAACTCTCGATCTTTCCAAGCACGAATGATATTTTCGTTAGACATACTTTCCTCTTGTTGTTGTTAAATTGCTTTAAAAAATACTTATTTAAAGCAATTTTTAATCCTGTTGTAATCGATTCTTAATAAGATTTGCCCTACCCCTTTGAGTAGTCTTATTATTTTTTACCAAGCTCAGAATTAACCTTTTAAAAAATTGCTATTACTCCCATAGCAATACTGAAGGTAATTGCTCAGGCTGTGCTAATCGAAGTAGCTGATAACCAATTCCGGCGCTTCCTGAGAAAAAGCCAGGATTAAACACAGAATTAGGTAAATTAGGAAACAGTTGATAAGCTCCGGTACGCTTGACTTTAACCACAACATTTGTGGCATTTTGCAAAGCAACTTGATACAAGTCAGAACGAGAGTAGCGTTGAGCCGCAACCAAAAGCACTTCAACCCGACCCAGATTGCCACAGCATAGATGATCGATTGCTTGCAACGCATAGCGCTGGGTAGTCTGCAAAGCTATGTCAATCTCCCATTCAACTCCAGGAATGTTGGCAATCTCCAAACTTCCCAAACGTCCTAAGCCAATTCCCGCCGCACCATGACACCACTGCACGGGAAAGTTATTAGGTTGTCCTAGTTGGCGAAAGTCGGGCCAGTTGCCATTAACAGAGGAAAAAACCCTGCGTTCGTACTCAATCCCTTCTAGAGCGGCGGCTAAATAGTTGCCATCTTGAGTAACAGCATAGAGTCTTAGCAGCGCATAAGAGATACCCGCAGCCCCGTGAGAGAAACCTGTAAATGGTCTTTCCCCAAAGCTTTTCCAAGCTTGAGGAGCGCCTTCATAACTAACCCTGTGGGTGAGTAAATGCTGTCCGCAGGCGATCGCTCGATCTAATACCGTTGCGTCTTCTGTTACTTTATACAGAGACAATAGCCCTAATATTGCTCCCGCCGCACCGCCAATAATATCTAAATGTTTATCCGCCGCAATCAGTTCCGGTGTCATCCAAGTAGCCAAGATTTGAGCATCTTGCAACAGAGTTTCATCATTCAAGAAATGGCTGATTTTGACAAAGGTATAAATAATCGATCCTAAACCCGATGCGCCGCCAATTCCCATAAGACGCGCACTTCGCTGCTGAGACTCTAAATCGAAGGAGTGAATTTGCTGGCGAAAAGATTGTAAAGTCCGCAATGCTAAATCGCAAAAACGTGACTCTCCAGATACCTGAGCCAGAGCGGCGAGAAACAGAGCCACCCCACAGCGTCCAGAATAAAGATTATCGTTCAATACGTGGAGTTGAAATCTTTCTGACTCTGGCATATAGATTAAGCTAACCCAGTTGATGCTACCGTCGGGGTCGGGAATTGCTCTTGCTTCTAGCTCTATTGCGATCGCCTTAGCTTCTTCAATCAACTGTACCTTATTGAGCAAAGGTAAAGATTCAACAGTATGCCATTGCTCATCTTGGCTTGAATATTGCGCCACCTTGGCGTAAAAAGAGCCTTGAATAATTGCCACTTGTCGGGACAAATCGGTTTCATTCAATGCTTGTAATTGGCTCAAGACCTGTTGGTAACTTGGCTGTTGAAAGTAGTTAACAATAGTTTGATTGGCTAAATTCAACTCATCACTAGCAGCACTAGCAGTAAAAAAAGGAATGTCTAACTGCTCCATCGCGCGCAATTCTGCATTCAGAATCGACCAAGCTTGGGGTTTGTTCTGAGCCACCAAAAAGGCATAACTGAGGCGATCTAGTTCAATACTATAATCCACTCCATGCTTAAGGTAATCGGGTGTCCAGGCGTTTTGTAAGGTCGTACCATAGATCCGAGTAGCGCGGAAAATAAAGCGGATTTGTAGCTCTTTCATGGCAGCTAACGGACTATTTTTTGCCACCAATCTATCCTTATTTACCATCAAGAAGCGATACATCTGCTCGAATCCAGTAGCAATTTGTGCCTGATAATTGTTAGCAGATAGAGCAGTTTTACCTAAATGCGGCACGTTTTTCTCTACAGGGAATGTCACTAACTCTTGCTGCTGGTGCATATCGTCAGTATTAATTGCTTGCCAGCGACGCACTTTTCGAGCCGTAGCTTGAGAATCGGCACTACCCAACCCACTAATATCATAGGCAATACGGCGATCGCTACTAAAGTCCCATCGCGGTAACATTCCCGTGCGTAATACCGAATCCCACAGGTGTTGAGCGGCGGCGGTATCAAACTCTTGAATAAAAGGTGAGTTTTCAATTAAATTTGCTTCATGATGCAGCAGAGTTTCCATATCAATCAACACCAAATGTTCGCCACTAGCAATCAAATTTTCGCAGTGACAATCAGTTCCTCTGAGGGCATAAAGTAAGCACAACAGCATTCCGGCTCGCCGATAGAAGCGTGACGCAGCATTTTCATCTACACAAGGTTGATGTTCTACACATTCCACCCAACCATAATTAACTTGGTTAAGCACCTGAATTACTTTGAAATCTAATAGCTGGCTGTTTTGGTTGCACCAGTTCAAAAATTGGTTAAAAGCCGCCTCTAACCCTAAATCTTTGGGCTTGTAGACAATTTTGAGTCCAGACTCAAAGGTAAGCAAAATAACGCTTCGTCCGCGTTGGTGGGCATCGCTAAGAGCGGTTTGGATTGCAATAACTTTATTTTGGGCAGATAACCCAGTTGTTGAGCCAAAAACACGCTGAATATCTGTTTGATCTTGAGCTAATCTTTGGATAAATTCTGCTGTGAACTCAACCCAAAAATTGACGGCGGTTGCTACTAACCGACCTAAAACTGGATACTTTTGGACAAAGGTCAGCAATCCATCTTCAAGCAGTTGAGCAACAAACTGGGTATAGTAAGTTTTACTCTTGTTTTCTGTTTCCAATCCCAACAAATTGAGCAAATTTTGACCAAAGGGACGAACCTGGGAAAATTCAAAATCTAAGGTTTTAGTGCAAAGTGCCGCCAGTCGTTGCAGCAAACTACGTTCTAAGGCACTGTAAGCGGCTTCGGAAAGGATTGATAGAGGTTGCTTAGTTAATAGTTGTTGTCTGGCAACGGCGATCGCTGGTAGTAAAATATCTTCAAAGGGGATAGGATTTTCTGGGTCTATTGGTAAAACCGATCCAGGAGTAAATTTTGTTGCTGTTTGAATAATCTGTTGCAGGGTTTCCGCCCATTTTGGCAACGGCTCCGTAGCATTTAATCGCACTGTTCCCATTAGAGGCAAAACCGTGTCCGTATCTAAACCTTCCCATTGCAAACGCTTTTGCAAAATATCCCAATTGCCTTGAGCGGCGACTTGACACCAACGATTTAAGCGTCGGTCAATTTCTGCTTCCTTTGCTTGGGAGTTATCCGCAGTAAAACGCTGTAGATCGAGGCGTTCCCACAGAAAGCTGGCATTAGCAACAATCAATGTTAAATCTGCGTGAGTGCAATAGATGGAAGGTGCGTAGGCGTAGCCCGCCGTAGGCATCGCTATTTGAGACATAGGGCAAATTCTGAGGATGAGGGGTGATAATTCGAGTTAGCAATTTAAGAAAAAGGCGATCGCACTGTGTGATCGCTAAAAATCTGTAAAGTAAAGGGAAGTTAGTCTTCCCCTCAACAATTGGCTGACATTAAAAGCTCTGAAATCTAACAGATTATTCCGAGCAATAAACCAAGCCACATTTACAATCAGGCATTCTTCCACCAGCAACAGCGAGTAAGTCAGATTCTGTTAGGGCGTGTTCCTCTAACATCAACCCGCTAACTACTTGTGCTATGCTTTCTTGGCTGAAAAAATAGCCTTTTTCTGCTCCAGCCGTTACAATCATTTTAGTAGCTTCTACTAAGTTACTGGCTGCTTTTAATTGTTGCTGCAATTGAGTATTCTGTAGCAGTTCTTTGATGTTTAAATTCATGAGCTTGTTCTCTTTTTCTGATTTAGTTTGCTTTAGAAAATCTACTTCGTTAGAGCAATTTTCTTATTCTGTTTTAATTAATAAATAGTAGTTTTTGTACTACACTTTTGAGTAGTTTATTATTTTATTCAACCTCTAAAAAAGTGATGTGCAATGATTAAGAAAATCTTTTTCAATTATCATCTAAGTGAACATTATAGGGGCGCAATGCATTGCGCCCCTATAACGGTTATATGTTTATAAATTAAATAGGATTGCTATATTTATGAAACACATAAACTCGCTACAGTTACCATCGAATTAGCTTGAAAACAAGCTAATCTTTAAGAAAAAAGCCGAACTTTAGCAACGAGTCCCTGAATTTATTGTTTTACACAATCCGCCGGAAATTGGTTGTAACCCCCCAGTAACTGCTAGTAAATCAGCTTCCGAAAGTTCCTGTTCTTCTAAACTTAGCCTGCTGAACATTTGAACTACACTATCTTGGGTGAAAGAGTAGCCTTTTTTTGCACCAAAATTTGTAATCAATTTGATAGCTTCTATCAAGTTATCCGCTTCTTTGACTTGCTGTTGTAATTGAGTATTTTGCAGTAGTTTTTTGATGGTCAAAATCATGAGCTTATTCTCCTTTTTGAAGTTAATTGATGTCAGCTATTGAAATTACCCAAACTAAAGTGAATAATAACTTCTCTTTGAGATATTTTTTGCTAACAATTGCCTTACTTTTGGAATGTATTTAACAGAGAACAGAGAAAATACTATCCCACGATGTAAATATAGTACAACTGTTTCTCAATCCACCACTGACTGCAAGTAAGTCTTCTTCCGTAAGTTCTTGTTCTATTAACATTAGCCCACTAACTATCTCAGCGACACTATCTTGAGTAAAAGAATAGCCTTGTTGTACTCCAGCATTTGTAATCAGTTTGATAGCTTCTACTAAGTTGCTAGATTCTTTGATTTGCTGTTTTAGTTGATTATTTTCCATGAGGTGTTTGATATGTTGAATCATGAGTTTATTTTCTTTGTTGAAGTTAAGTAATCTAGAAAAATTCAGCAGCAGTTTTAATTCTTATGCTTTGAGCTAGAATTAGATAGATTTGGAGCAGAGTCTAGCAATCTATTTAAGATACAGACTCTTACCCTACCCGATGCAAGCCTACCAGCAGCAATCGTAAAAGCTTAACCCCGTTATAGCAGAACCCCGCAACCCACCAGTAACAGCAAGTAGTTCAGATTCCGAAAGTTCCCGTTCGTCTAGTATTAGTTCGCTAACTACTTGAGCTACATTTTCTTGGGTAAAAGTGTAGCCTTTTTGTACACCAGCATTTACAATAAGTTTGATAGCTTCTACTAAGTTGCTAGATTCTTTAACTTGCTGTTTTAGCTGAGTATTTTGTAGTAATTGTTTGATGTTGTAAATCATGAGACTGTCTCCTTTTGGTTTAATAAAGCTTACTTATTTAAAGTAGCTTTCCTACTCTGTTTTAATCAAATAAAAATCAAACACAACTACCCTTTTAAGTAGTCGTATTGTTATTTATCGATCTCAAAATATAGTTTTTTTGGTTCTAAGCAACTACGTTTTTTGGCGTAAATATTTTTGGCATGAAACTTCACAGTATTGAGACTGATTTGCAGCATTTCAGCAATTTCTTGATAGGTGTATGCTTTCGATAGCAAATTTAAGATTTGTGTTTCGCGTTCGGTTAGGTCGTATTTTTTTTGCTCTATCCATAATTCTTCTTGCAAACTTGCATTACGATCTTCTAAAAATACTAGCAACCAAGGGCGATCTTCTACTCCAAAAGTAACTTGGGAAGCGCGAATCCGAATAGTTTGCTCCTCAGCGATTTGATACTCTATTACAAGCTCTCTGTTCTTAGAACTAGAATTTTTAGTTAAGCGATAATAAATATCAGCAATAACTGGAGGTAGATTATCTGAATAATGTTTATTAAGACAGAGTTGTTGACAGATTTCTCTTGCTTTTGAATTTAGATAAACAGGTTTGAGATTTTGAGAGACAAACATTACCCCTTCTTGAATTAGATCGATTAATGAGCTTTTAAGTTCATTAATATCGGGAGAAAAGCTGCTTAGGTAATTTGGCTTTATTGTGTTTATCATTGGTGTGTATTGCTAAAAAATTATCTAAATTTGAGTAATATTTTCCCTTGATCTTGTTGATGGTTGCGCGATCGCAACGACCTTCAATTTCTAAGTTAATTGGCTATTTTGTAATTGTCGTTACAGAAAATCTCTGGATAAAACCCCAGTCAGCCTGAAAAATCTCAGAGCAACTTATATAAATGTTTATTTTGGAGCAACATTAAACACAGCTAACTAACGAGGTATAACTAAACTTAGGATTATTAGGCGCACTACCTAATGCATCAAACCTTCTATTAGAAAGAGTTTGACTTCACTAACCTGTTCTACAAATAATTAGACTTATCTACTTAGTCAAATTTTTTACAGTACCTCTGTAATATTTTTTAACTTCTGAAAATATCAGGTTTAATTTAAGGTTGTGTTGCAAAAACTTTGTGAGGACAGAAAACCCCTTTGCAGGAGTTCCGATTATGCAATCACTCCGAAGATTTGATGGATGAAGACAAGTCGCTCTTTGATGGCTCCTTTCGGAACGCCAATAACTTGTCCTTTCTCTTGGAAAGGTTTACGGAAGGCACAGCCTCCCGCAAACTTTCCGCTTTCTCATCATGTTTGTAATTTCATATCCTCTAACGGTTCGCCGTGCCGTATTAAATGAGCCAAATCCCATCCCCGGTTTAACTAATCGTTTTAGCCAAGGGTGGTCTTGCTCCACTATATCTACCCCTACACCTAGCGCTTGGGTCGCCACTGCAATTGCTCCTGCAAACGCAAGAAAAAGTGACGCGCTTTCTTCACCGCCTCTTGATATTTAGCCTCACATGACAGGTTTTTCACACCTGCTTCTAAGCCTTTGAGAACGATCAATTTGTAAATTGCCTTTGACTAAGGTACTTATGGCGCATTTGAGCAATATCTATAGCTGGAGTACAAGATCGTATATCATCTAGAGTCATAGATATTGCATTATTAATAATCGGTTCAATGTCAAAAGCGATCGCATTTATTACCACTTGTGCTTGAATATGTCCCAACACACCTAAACGAATCGCCGCATTAGCTAAACTAGCAATAAAACTATGCACAAAAGCCAGCATTGTATCGCTTTCATTTAATAGCGCAGTACGTCCAACTACTGCAAAAATCACTGGATGTAAGCATTGAATTGTCCCTGTAGCGGTATCTACAGCTAAAGTTTGTAGTTGCTCATCGTTCCAAACTGATTGAGCCACCATCAGTAAAGCCCTGCCACTTTTGCGTTGTGTTTCGCGGGTTTGGGCAATGGTCGTTGAAGCAAATAATCGTAAATCCGCGCGGCGAATCTCCACCAAGTCATTATTTATACTAGCGCGATGGGCGTTAAGCAAAGCTACTAAGTCAGATGTACCTATTTTGTTATAAAGCAGCAGTTTAAGAAATTCTTGGAAGTCGTCAGCAGTTTTAATTTGCCCAGAGTAAACCAGCGATTCTAAGCCATGAGAAAGTGTAAAAGAGCCTGACGGGAAAGCTGAGTCAGATAGCTGCATCAGCGCCATCTGTTGAACAATTAGAGACATCTTAATGAGAGTGAGGAGAGAAGATAAGTTTTTGATCGGGCGATCGCACTTCGTAACTGACGCATAAGCCAGGAATATTAAATCGTTTAATCGTAGCTGTTATTACTTCAAGAGGTGTTACAAGTTCAACATAAATTTTACCTGCTTCTAACAAAATAGGATAATGATGATTGCCTAATACGTGACCTAGATGGATAAGCTCTAGTGCGCGATCGCCTACAACGCCAGTAAAACTAATAACAACTACTTTTTGCGCTTCTATATGTACAACTAATAGTTGTCCCTGTTCGGTTTTAAATACATCACCAGTGTTTAAGATGCGATCGCGCTCTTTAATAATACCCACCGCAACGCCAGAAGTTGAACGGGCATAAATTCGTCCTTTAGAACTATTATCTGGATGCAGGTATACTTCTAAACAATCACCTGCAACGCGCTCCTGCTCGATTTGCTCTGCTAAAGTTGCATCAATGTTATAGTTACCCAACCAAGTGTTTGCTATTTGAGTCATTTAGGGATCTCTGGTAAAGCTGGGCGGTTTGTTAATTTCCTGACGCAGTTCATAACGTACTGAATATAAACTTTAATTATTCCCGTATTTCCCGCCATTACTCTAACTACTAAACCGTTGCAGTTAGGTAAAGACGAACTAGCGCAGGCGATCGCACTTTCTCTAGGCGAGATAAAACTTTCTAACTCTTTACTCAACTTTTTTAGTTCAACTTCTGGCAGCACGAGTATTAAGTTAGCAATTATTGGCAGAGAAGAAAAAATTTTATTGTGAGAAAAGGGGTTAAGTTTACCCTCTAGACGCATAGTATCAGCAAAAATTAATTCCCCAGATGGCGAAGTTACTTCCATGCGACTAAAGTAGTATTGAAAATTATAAAACTCTCCTCTTGCTAACCTTCCAGGTACAACAATCTCACTAATAAATAATTGTGCTGTAGGATGGAGTTTGACTTTGATGGTTTGCTCCAATGCTGAGTTGGAATAGAAAATTAAGGGTTCGCTGACAAATTCTAAACTAGCTCTGTCGCCTACTTCGATTTCATAGCAAGTTTTAGCCAACTCGCCTATAGGCATACTATGTACTTTGGTTGCAGATTGATCGGTTAAGTACAAATTAGGGTTGTGTTGCAAAAACTTAGTGAAGACAGAAAACCCCTGTGGCAGGAGTTGAAATTATGCAACTACCCCAAAGATTTGATAGATAAAGACAAGTCGCTCTTTGATGGCTCCCCTGGGAACACCAATAACTTGTCCTTTTCTAACCATGTTCAGAGTTTCATATCCCCGAATGGTTCTTCTTGCAGTGTTGAAGGAGCCAAATCCCATTCCTGGTTTGACTAATCGTTTTATCCCCCGATGGTCTTGCTCCACAATATTATTGAGATATTTAATCTGTCGTAATTTCACTACTTCGGGTAACTTATTGGCAGCTTTGAGTACGTTAATCGCTTTTGGATAAGCAGGGTTCTTATCCACAGTGATGACTCTTGGTACGGAAGTGTGAATTGCTTTCAATGTCTTACGCAAAAACCGTTTCGCCGCTTTCGCATCCCGCTTCGCTGTGAGGAGGAAGTCTAAGGTGTTCCCTGCCGAATCGACTGCTCGGTATAAATACTTCTGCTTGCCTTTGACCAAAATATAGGTTTCATCTACCCGCCATGAGTCATTAGTAAGCTTTAGATACGGTCTGACTCGTTTGTCCATTTCTGGACTATATTCTTGCACCCAACGGAAGACGGTGCTGTGATGTATATCTAATCCCCGCTCGTTCACCATCTCTGTTACTTGGCGATAGGAAAGCGGATAGCTTAGATACCACCGAACACAACGTAGGATGATTTCTGACTGATAATGCCGCCACTTGAAGGGGGATTTAGAATTCATTAGAGGCCGGTACAATGATTTTCTCTAGCGGAATTATTTCAGCCTACCATTTTTTGCAACACAACCCCCTATTTCATCTGTTACCAGCCGCCAAACAGGAAGTAGACTCCTATAAAAAGCTAGTTTTGTCTAATCATGACCGGGACTTGTTTCTGTCAGTTATGGACAATCCCCCACAACTTGCGGGGAAACTCAAAGGAGCTATCAAAAAATATAGAGAAAAGTATGAAAAGTGATAAAGAGACAAAATAAAATTTTCTTCCTAGGCAAAATTATGGGAAAAGCGGGTAAGGCACTGAGACAAGTATTAAATTCTTACAGCATCAGCCAAAGCTTGCTGGCAACTAAGTTAGGTTTTGAGCTTCCTATTGTCTTGCGTTGGTTTAACGAACAAACAGACCCCTCTGCGGAAACTGTTGTTGAAATTGTCCAAGCCTTGCACAATATCAATACATCTGCTGGAGAAGACTTCATACAACACTACTTAGGCGGTCTGACATTTGCGCGCCAGACAACTTTAATTCAAGAACTGCCCCCATCGCCAAGGGTTAATGTCTCAGTTCTATCTCAAATTTTCAACAATACAACCAACTCTTATAAGTACCTGTTTTTTCTATCCTTATTAGATATTCTTAGAAGAAAACATTTTGATACTTCATTACCTATTAATTTTGAGGAAATTATTATAGAGATGCTGGCAAATGCTTGGTATCCTCACAATTACTTTAAATTGTCTTTTGGAACAACAGACCACATTGCCAATAAGCTAGACACTCTAAGCTTAGAAATTACTGAACCAATTTTAAATTTTAAAGATGCAGATAAAAAGCTATTACGAAAAACAATTCAATTGCAAAATCTTGAGGATATTAATAGTTTTATAAGCAGGTATGTTCCTTTTCGGCTAATTCGTCCCTTCTCTGCCCAAGAAACTAAGGGTTTAGTTGATATTGAAGTTAATCCAGTCCTCATCAATCTTGCTAAACACCAGTTTGACGTAAAAAAGCCAATTTATTGTTTTGATTCAGAGTATCTACGAGATTGCAGGGCAATCATTTTCCATCAAGACTGGGTAGAATATATTGCTGAAAACTATTCAATTATTAGAGGTTGGGTATCTTGGGAATGGCTTAAGTATATGCAAAGATGCAATCCAAGTGTTCCTAACGTTGTACATAAATTATTTCCTCTACAACAAAGAGAATCACTAAATAGCCAAACTAAATTTTGGCAACTTGTTTTAGAGCATACTGATGTTCGATGTATCTACTCTAATATAATTTTAACTACAGACAATATCTCTCTCGATCATTATTTACCCTGGTCTTTTGTTGCTCATGACCAGCTATGGAATTTAATCCCGACAATCCCATCAGTAAATTCTAGCAAGTCTAATAATATTCCTTCAGTAGATAAGTATTTTGCTAAATTGGTTGAGCTTCAATATGTAGGCTTGACTGTTTCTTACAATTATCTTCCCGAACAATTATGGAATAAATATATTGAATCGTATTTAACTGACTTGAGAATATCTGACAAAAATAACTTGCTTAATTTAGACAGTATTAGGTCTGCGTACACAAACACAGTTCTTCCTTTAATCTCTCTTGCTACTACCCAAGGCTTTATAGCAGGCTGGTCATACCAGAAAAAATGATTGAATCAATTTATATCTGCTAATTAAAGTTAGCAGGCATTAGCCGAGCAATATGGGCTATAGCTGAAATTTAAAAAAATAGTAAGTCTTAGGATCAAAGCGGCATTAAATTATTCGGTTCTCGGCTCAACCCTACTTTAAGTTGCTTAAATACAATAGCGTCCTAGGTTTTCTGACTAGAAAATTGCGTTTGGAGCAATATGAACGTGCTTGTAACTTTTCTTAAAACCCTTACCAAGTGAAGGTTTCAAGCAAGTAATTGTTCAACGAGGGGGAGATCATTATACAATGAGGGGGAGTCATTAATGGGTATAAAATAGCTATAACTTATGTATATCAATGGTTACAAGCACATACAATGATTAATTTAATTTTGTAACTATTGCTGTGCGGACTTTTCAGCCAATGGATGTGTTTTGGATGTCATACTTTTTGATACTCTTTTGGAAAAAAAGCTTTGCTGACAAGAGGCGCGAAGGTGATAATGCCCAACCTCATTTTCGCTATTCCCGCAAATCTAGGGCTTATGCAAAAACATCCAATATTCTCCTCAGCCTTGACTGCTCGGTTTTAACCTTTTGAAAAGCTTACAGCATAATAATTTTGAGCTATCTTGCCCCTAGCGTCAGCTACGCGCTTATCTGCCCCATTTAAAGGGTTCCCGTAAATTCAACTGTAGATTGAAAGTTTAAGTTTTCAAGTACGCAATTTTAACCAATCTTCCAACAACTCCTGAATCAACTCGCTAAACTCGCGCTTTTGACCCTCCCGCAGCAACGTTATCTTTATCTCTTGGTAGGTGTCCTTCTTTATGTATGCCGTCACCTGCTCGTAGTCAGGATGCGATCGCTTCCCTTTGGGTCTTCCCCGTTTTAGGGGCTGCTCTACGTCCTCAACTAACTGAGGTTGCTTTGCTTCTAGTTCTTCTGGCTCTGACTCTTTGCCCTTAGCCGCATCTAAAAGACTTTTGAATTTGCTACTCACTTCATCACCTCCTGACCGATGTGTTGATAATCGCGCCAAGCAATCCCGGCGCGTGGATCGGAAACTAAATTAACTGGAACACCTGCAAGAGCAGCTTTTTGAAAAGCTACTCCTTCGCGGATACCTCCAATAAATAGAGGTAGTCCAGCATCGCTTAACATCTCTCTTGCTTCCGCTCCATCCCGCCGGGGTTTGGACGGAATGCGAGTAATTAGAATGCGGTATTTTTCCGAGCCTAATGACTTAAGAGCATCAACAGTTTGCATCAAAGCATCAAGGGAAAGGGCATCAGGAGTAGTGGGTAATACCAGTAAATCGCATCCTTCAGCTAGTGCTTCTAAGTCTTCCTGCTCTGGTCGAGCTTGAGTATCGATGACAATGTGTTGATAGTTTGGGGCGTGTTTAGCAGCTTGTCGCTCGTCAATTACTTTGAATGGTAGATTTCCGCGTTTCGCCCAGCCTGTTGCCGAGCGGTTTGGATCGCCGTCAATTAGGAGGGTTTCGCCTTTGGGTTGTAAGTAGGCGGCTAAGTGAACTGCGGTTGTAGTTTTACCAACGCCACCTTTGAACGATGCAACTGTGATAATCATATTGGTGGTATGAACCCTTGAGTATTGAGAGTGTCAAAAAGCTGAATCGCTAGGTATTTGAACTTTTGAGTACGCAAATGTCTAAAACTAGGAGGTCGTTTTTAGTATAGTTGAGTTATCAAAATTTTGAATTTGTAAATTGCTGAGTTTTTAATTACGCAAGTTTTTAAGCTTTTGAATTTTTGAGTACGCGAAAAGTTAAAATCTTAGTAATTTATTAATAGTTTATATCCACTAGGAGTATATGGCTACTTGCTTATTTTAAAAGTTTAAAATGCCCAAAAGTTGAAAACTCGACTATTTGAATACGCAAAAAGTTAAATAACTAAAATAAAAAATAGGGTTGTGTTGCAAAAAATGGTAGGCTGAAATAATTCCGCTAGAGAAAATCATTGTACCGGCCTCTAATGAATTCTAAATCCCCCTTCAAGTGGCGGCATTATCAGTCAGAAATCATCCTACGTTGTGTTCGGTGGTATCTAAGCTATCCGCTTTCCTATCGCCAAGTAACAGAGATGGTGAACGAGCGGGGATTAGATATACATCACAGCACCGTCTTCCGTTGGGTGCAAGAATATAGTCCAGAAATGGACAAACGAGTCAGACCGTATCTAAAGCTTACTAATGACTCATGGCGGGTAGATGAAACCTATATTTTGGTCAAAGGCAAGCAGAAGTAATTTATACCGAGCAGTCGATTCGGCAGGGAACACCTTAGACTTCCTCCTCACAGCGAAGCGGGATGCGAAAGCGGCGAAACGGTTTTTGCGTAAGACATTGAAAGCAATTCACACTTCCGTACCAAGAGTCATCACTGTGGATAAGAAACCCTGCTTATCCAAAAGCGATTAACGTACTCAAAGCTGCCAATAAGTTACCCGAAGTAGTGAAATTACGACAGATTAAATATCTCAATAATATTGTGGAGCAAGACCATCGGGGGATAAAACGATTAGTCAAACCAGGAATGGGATTTGGCTCCTTCAACACTGCAAGAAGAACCATTCGGGGATATGAAACTCTGAACATGGTTAGAAAAGGACAAGTTATTGTGTTTCCCAGGGGAGCCATCAAAGAGCGACTTGTCTTTATCTATCAAATCTTTGGGGTAGTTGCATAATTTCAACTCCTGCCACAGGGGTTTTCTGTCTTCACTAAGTTTTTGCAACACAACCCTGGGGGCAGGCTATATCTCACAGGGCATGAGAGCGGTCAGCTTGGGCAGTTGTATACTTACGGAGAGCAGCCAACTGTGGTTCAGCTAGAAGAACGTCCCATCTGGCAACAAATGCTCAGTTCTTTCCAGGGTAGCTTCCCAGAATGTATTGAATGTCATCAAGAACAAAGTGTCCCTTGGAAGCCTGCTGTGAGATTGGCACAGCAATCTAAAGCAGGTAACGATGAGAGAGACTTTACTGGCAAAAATAGTGTCCCGCTGCCATACACCATTAATAATCTATATCAAGAGCCGGCTTTTGAGGCTTTAATCCCAGATTTCCAGTCAACCCCAATTCGGTCAATTTTGATTGTGCCGTTACAGTATCATCAACAGTGCGTGGGTTACCTGAGCATTTTTCGCAATGAAATTGATACTGAAATATTATGGGCAGGTCATTGGAATGAGGATGAGCGCAACCTGCTGCCAAGGAAGTCTTTCGCTGCGTGGCGAGAAATCAAAGAAGGACAGATCCAAATGTGGACTCAGGAAGAAATTAAGCTGGCTCAATCCTTGGGTACTCACCTATATATGGCTGTGATGCAAAAGCGGGTGGAGGGAATAATTCGACATCAAGCTTCTCACGACCTGCTGACTGATTTACCAAACCGTGCGTTGTTTAATGAGCGAATTTTTTTAGCTTTAGCTAACGCCCACGGTCGCGGAGAAATTTTGGCTGTGGTGTTTCTAGACCTGGATCGGTTCAAGACGATCAACGATACCCTGGGTCATGCCGTCGGAGATCAGTTGTTACAAAATGCAGCGTCACGACTGAAAGGCTGTCTACGGAAAGTGGATACCCTTGCGCGCTGGGGAGGGGATGAGTTCACCCTGCTGCTACCTCAAATTAGCTGTGCAGAAGATGTTCGCAAGACTGCTCAGAGGATTTTGGATACCTTTAGTACTCCTTTTTGTTTTGGGAATCAGGAACTTCACATCACAACCAGTATTGGGATCGCCCTGGCTCCCTACGATGGGGAAGATGCTGAAACTTTGGTTAAGAATGCCGACACCGCCATGTACTGTGCTAAGCAACTAGGCAAAAACAACTACCAGTTCTATGCCCCTACCATGAATATTAAGGCACTTGGACAACTAGTATTAGAAAACAATCTTTATAAAGCGCTAGAGCGGGAAGAATTTCTGTTGCACTACCAACCGCAGGTAGACTTAAACACTGGTGAGATTGTGGGAATGGAGGCTTTGCTTCGTTGGCAGCGTCCTGAGCTAGGATTGGTTCCGCCTGCTCAGTTTATTCCGTTGGCAGAAGAAAGTGGTCTCATCGTCCCTATTGGGGAATGGGTACTGCGAACTGCTTGTACTCAAAATCGAGCCTGGCAGTTAGCTGGGCTACCACCATTACGCATCGCAGTCAATTTCTCAGCTCGTCAGTTTCAACAACCAAATTTAGTTAAAACCATTGCCCAAGTTCTAAAAGAAACAGGACTTGAACCTGGATACTTGGAACTAGAAATTACTGAGAGCCTTGTCATGCAAAATGTGGACTTTACCATCTCAGTCTTAGGGGAACTTCAGGCCCTGGGGATCCACGTCTCCATAGATGATTTTGGGACTGGCTATTCTTCACTCAGTTCTTTAATGTACTTCCCATTGGACACGTTAAAAATCGATCAATCTTTTATTCGTAACCTAACGACAAATCCAAAAAACGCGGCTATTATTACATCAGTCATCACTTTGGGACATGGGCTAAATTTAAAGGTGATTGCTGAGGGTGTAGAAACATTAGCGCAATTGGAATTTTTGCGTTCTGTCAAGTGTGATGCTGTACAAGGATATCTCTTTAGCCGACCCCTCAGCGCTGAAGCCGCTACACAATTCAATGAACTCATCTTTCCCATTTAAATGGCGACATAAGCACAGTCCGAAATACCCCAGGGATAATTCATTCTAGAAGGGAAAATACTTTGTTGATGTCATGGGCAAGAAATCGTTCAGCCTTGGTTAGAGAATCATAGCCAGACATTCGAGCAAGATTGATGGCAATAGTGCGGATAACAGACCAATTGGTGACAGTATTGGAGTTAGTGAATGGGGCAGTGTCTTCCCCAAAATTACATCTTTCACCCAGTGCAAACGATTTTCAATTCCCCAATGCTGTCGAATCCCAGCAGCAAATGTAGTAGCCTTTGAGACTAAAGAGCTAATGTAATAGTTAGTCTGTAAATATCGTTTACCTGAGTGGATGCCGATGCGTTCAACTTGAACAAGGCTTTGCACTCCTACCCAATCGAGGGCAATGCTTTTAAGTTCAGTAAAGACCTGTACAATTCGGCAGGTAGTTCGCCCACGAATCTTCTCTACATCAACAAACCGATGACATGGCTTTTGGTGTTCGGTTTTGGTTTTAAGTTGCGCCAATAGTCGGGGTTGATTAGCTTTGACTGTGATAACATAATCGTTGCCGCCCTCTATGATTAGCTTGGTAGTTTTTTTGGCAGTGCAGGGCATCCATGGTGAACACCACTTCTTCTAAATGCAATGCCTTAAGCATTGTTTGCACTACTTTCAATTCCCCGCTCTTTTTCGATTCAAACTGTTGGCTGGCAAGCACTACTCCTTGGCGACTGCTATAGACAGAAACCAAGCCGATGAAGTTCTGATAAGCCGTCCCTTAATCTGTGACTATTCCTTTAATGCTCTTGCCGTCAATCGCTATCCACTCCCCTGGTTCGGTATCGAAAGTGCTGTTAGCCCATTGCTCGAACTACTGTGCCAACGTTTGAAAATCCAGTTTCTGTAAAATGCGACGAAAAGTCGTGTCCGATGGCAGGCGAGTTACCGTTAATCCTAGTTTTTCGCTCACTGCTTAATAGTGTCGCACCCCAAAGTCTTCCAGTGCATAATAACTTCGGCATCCACTTATTATTCCCATAATCATTAATAGCAAAATCAGCCATAGAGGATAGCGTCTACCTTAAGATGCAATACGGTTCAGTTAAGGGTCAAATAGTTGTAAATTAGGTATTGTTTCCAAAAATGGAAATTAAGGAAGGTGCATCTCAAGGAATTTTCGTTAGTGTCTCCCAAGATACAAAGTACTGAAATATTCAAGGCAATAGAGACAGCTATCCCAGCAACTTCAATCAAACAGGCGATCGCTAAAATTAAAGTTGAAGAGGAACGTCATTGCTCATTACCAGCGCAACTGGTAGTTTGCCTGGTAATAGCAATGAGCCTGTGGTCAAGAGATTCCATGCGCGATGTACTAAAAAATCTTATTGATGGTCTTTCAGAGGCATGGGTAAAAGTAGGTAAATATTGGCGATTTCCCTGTAAATCGGCTATCACCCAAGCCAGACAGCGATTAGGAGCAGAGGTCATGAGGCAATTGTTTCATCAGTTAGTACGACCAATGGCACACAGCGAAACAATAGGAGCCTTTCTCAACGGATTACGAATTGTAGTGATTGATGGAACTCGCTTAGATATCCCAGATAGTGATGAAAATGCAAGGGTTTTTGGTCGTCCGGGTAGTCGTCCTGGGACGCGATCCGCATTTCCCAAAGTTAGATTAGTGATTTTGGTAGAGGCTGGAACGCATTTAATATTCGACGCATTAATGTGTCCATATCGGATTGGAGAGCGAGTAAGGGCATTAAAGCTATTACGCTCTGTCACATCAGGAATGTTGTTGATGTGGGATAGGGGTTTACATTCCTACGCTATGGTGCAAGCAACAGTAGGTAAAGGCTATGACTATTTAGGAAGAATTCCTACCAACGTTAAATTCTTAAACGAAAAACCTTTAGATGATAGTTCGTATTTGAGTTTGATTTATCCATCTGGCAAATTTAGAAAAAAGGGTTTTGAACCAATATTGGTAAGAGTTATCGAGTACACGATTGAGAATCCTGAGCAGCCAGAAGAACAGATTAGATATCGCTTAATTACAAGCTTATTGGATATTGAAAAATTCCCAGCCCAGTTACTTGCTTGTGAATACCATCAACGTTGGGAAGTTGAGAATACGATTGATGAACTCAAAGTACATCTTTTGGGACGAAAAACTCCTATTCGTTCTCAAAAACCACGGGAGGTGGTGCAAGAAGTTTACGGTTTGCTATTAGGGCATTGGGCTGTGCGGTCGTTAATTTTTCAAGCTGCAACCAGTGCTAGAGTTGCTCCATTACGTCTTAGTTTTACCGGAACTTTACGAGTTATCCGTCGTGCTGTACCTAAGTTTCAACGTCTTAACTCCCATGATTTGCCCCTTTTTTCGATTGGTTGACCATAGAGATTCTGGATACCTTGTTGCCCGAACGGGTTCATCGGTGTAACCCCAGGGTTGTGAAAAAACCTGTATCAAAGTTTCGCTCCAAAAAACAAAAGCACAGAGGTACTGGACAGCGAGTTGAGGCTCCCAATTTCCACATTATCAATAACGCTTTTAGCCTTAACTGAACCGTATTGCCTTAAGATGTTCGAAAATCCTTAATCCTTAATTTCCTGAAGGGATTGAATTAGGCTTGCCTCCATTTCTGTTCTCCAACTCTTTCTTCTCCATCATTTTAATATTTTTTACAAAATGAATTATCCCTGGGGTACTTGCAGCTTAAACAGATTTCTGCTTCAGAACTATTGAGAGTTCCGCATTCTTTACAAGGAACTAAAGCCATTACCTTAAAATATTTAGCTAGGTTAATTAAGCAATTTTTACACCAGAGTTTTGAGATGCGATCGCTTCATCAATTTCAGCCCGTTCTTGAGTGTAGTAAGTTTGGGCAGCTTTCAAGTCATCTTTGGTCAAATCTGGGTAATCGCTCAACAAGTTTGCGAATGTGCATCCATCGTTACACAAGGCGATCAACTTCCAAACTGGGATCTGCGTCCGACCTATACAAGCGTCTCCATTACAAATTCCATCAGTCTTCCTAATTTTTGTCTTCTTCATATTGGATGCCAATGATTTTAGTGACTTTCGTCAATTTCTGTACCTATTTTCTATGATAGGACGAAGTTTATTTAATCGGTATAGCAGGGTCAACGCGGTTTTTGCCCACAAATACTTTGATTACAGAGAATTATTGCTACTATCATCAGCTACTTGTTCCTGTTCTTCTGCGGCTTCTTGCAAAAATAAAATTGCTAATCTTCTATAAGTCCCAGACCCAATGTATTGAGGATAGGTATGCGACAAGCTATATACCCATACTAAGTTTTCATCATCAAACACTCTGATATCTTCCAGCCAGCTTTTGCATTTAGGTTTGAGGGAATTGGCAGTATTTACGGCATCTGTCCATCTTTTAAATTCCTGCGAAAATCCTTTAGTTAAGACTCGAAACATGAAATTTGAATGTAGCTTGGTATAGTAATTCCATCTTGACTTAATTAAGCAAATGCTCCCGTGTCCAACTGGGTTATCTGACTAATAGAAAAACCTAATAAAGCTGATAAAATTGTAAATTAAACCTTAGATGCGTACTAAAGTTCTTCCTACAAGTATAAGTATAAGGAAATGACCCACTACTTTCGTGAACCTAAGTCTTTCAGAGGCGTTAATTGTAAAGCTGTGCCTGGAGAAAGAGCAAGAAAAGCTTGCCGGGAATGGAATAAATTGATTAGTCTCAGAGATAAATTAAAGGCTGAGGGGCGCATTGAAGAACTAGAAGAATTAGAGCGCCCCTATAAAGAGTTGTGGGAGTTTGAGAAAGAGCTTTTTGCTCCCCGAAAAAAGGCAAAGCAAAGAAAAAAACAGAAAACTAAATCGTGAGGTCTAGAAGCCCCACGCCTTTACGCTTGGGAGATGTCACAAACCTAACAGGTGGGAACCAGTAACTGCACCCAACCAACGCGCAATTTTGGTAATAATAGGTTTAGCCGTACTCCAGAGCTTTTAACCGGGATGTACAGCTTTGCTAGTTTTTTCTAAAGTTTCTGCAACGCTATCTAAACGGGTTAATGCCCTTGTCTTGGTTGGTTCCTGTCTAGCAGATAATTTTCCTTGAACCTGGCGCTATCAACTTCATTATAATTTTAATAATGTGGCGAGGAGTGCGAAACTGACCTTTAGTAGTTGCTGTTGTTAGCTTTGAGAGCATATATTCATACAAATCGCCTTTGGTGTCTCGATCTTCCATTGGTTTACTTAACCTATTTGATATATTCTAGAATCTAGAAAACAAGATTCTTTAAGCCAAGAATCTTTATGAAGGTTATGAAAAAAGACTCAGACTTAAAACAAGCTACAGTCATTGCTGTAAGCTGCTTGAGCGGTGGATCGGGAAAAACTACTACTGTATTAAATCTCGCCACTATGCTCTCGGAGAAGGGTAAAACTTTGGCTGTTGACTTTGATCCCCAAGGTAACTTAAGCCAATGGTTAGGATGGTCAGATAAATTATCTGAACTAGCGACAGTTGCTGAGGCAATCTTGCCTGACGAAGATAGAATAAATATTTCAGAGATTGTACAGTCGCCTGCAAATGAGGATCGAAAAGGCAAACTACATATTGCTCCTAGTGATTACAGTTTGGCAAGAGCAGCCGATGCGATCGCAATGGAACCAGGGCGCGAACGATTTCTGAGACGAGCTTTAAAGCCCATACTGCAAAACTATGACTTTGTAGTGATAGATAGCCCTCCTTCTAAAGGAATCCTTACCTACAACGCTATTCTTGCGGCTGATTTTCTAATTATTCCAACAGAATGTACGCATAAGGGTGTGATGGGAGCAATAAGCACTGGTGTACTTGTTAAAGAGTTAGAAGAACTGGAATTTAAAGTTCCGACTTTACTTGGTATTCTGCCGACCCGTGATCAATGGGCAGGAGCTAATCGAACTAAAATGTCCAAAGCTGCTATTGAAGCATTAGGGGCAACACTCGATAAGACTCACATTTTTAGCGCAGTCAGGCAAAGCACTACAGTCCAACAAACAAATCACATGGGTTGGTCGCTTGAAGAAGCGGGAGAAAAAGCTCTTGCCGAACCCTACAAAGAAATTATAGAAGCAATACTAAAAGGAAAATTATAACCGTATGGCTAGCCCAAAAAAGAAGCTTCCAACTGGTCCTATTAAAATTACTCAACCTTTATTTAGCCGTTCTGAGACATCAGCCGTTTCTAACTCAGAGTCAAACACAAAAGACGTAAACAATTTACAAGAATCTAGAAAACAAGATTCAACTATAGAAGACAATAACCAATACGAATCTAGCCGCATAGCTTCTAAAAGCGGACAAGCTATTGAAGAAGACAAGCAGACTATTAGCGATACCGACATAGATAAACAAGAAAACAGAAAACAAGATTCTAGTTTAATAGATAATGAAGATGATTGTAAGTACAAGCAAGATTCTCCAGCAATTGAAAGTCACTACTTACTAGATTCCAGTAAACAAGAAAATAGTAAACAAGATTCTAGTATTGAAGAAATGGAATATGTAAAAGTAGCTATGAGGCTTTCAGCTACTTCTGTAGAACGTCTCAGAGGATTAAAGAATACTACTGGGCTACCTTATGAAATCTTAGTAGATGTAATGATAGCAAATTGGGATAACTTGCCTGCAAAACTTCAAAAACTATTCTTGTCTGAAGCAAAGCTTGCTAGGATTCAAAGATTAATTGCAGGGCAAGATAAGGCTATGAAAACTGTACGAAGTAAGTTACTAAGGTAAAGATTTGTTGTTCAGCGTATAAGCCCTCAACATCCCCGGTTCCCTGCTACCGCTCTTGCCTCGCGCCTAACCCCTCTTGAGCAGGAGCGACAAGCAGGACAGTCAATTTGATGAGTCACAAATTAATTAGCCTTAATCTTGTGAAGCTTAGGATCTATTTAAAAAGGATTGTAAAACACGGAAAAGTATAAACCATTTTCTTGCCACGTTCTGTTGGTGGAAGATGCAGAAATTAAAGGAATACCGTAATCGAGGCGCGCCGTAAAGCGATCGCTCTGTTGCCAAACTAAACCCAAACCTACTGAAGCTAAAGAATTAGTGTCTGGAGCCTCCCTGCCAGCATTCCAAGTGCTGCCAACATCTACAAAGGGAGCTATTTGCAAAACCGCATTCCAATCAGGCACGCGCAAAACGGGTAATCTTACTTCCGCCGAAGCAAAAGCCCCATTATCCGTTAACAGTAGGTCTTGACGATAACCGCGAACACTTTGCAAACCGCCCAAAGTAAACTGTTCTAGAGGTAAAAGAGAGGTAGTTGATAGCTGGACATTACCGCGCACTAAAAGTAATGTTTCTGGCGCTAACAGTCGCACCCACTGAGCCTGTCCTTGCCAGGAGAAAAAGCGACTATCCGGTTGTTCTGCGTTAATCGTGGCATTCAATGCCCCCACACCTAAGTTAAATTGCGATCGCGCGGCAATTACTTGACGAGCATCGCGCCCAGTCCATTCTTGAAAAAATCTCAGTGCCGAGATCCGAGTTCGTCCTTGCTCATCAGCGCCTTGAGACAAAGCAAAAGGGATATCTAGTAAGGAAGTTTCGCTCTCTACGCGACTAGCACTTATACCCAAAGTAAGCTCCTGACTTGGCGTTTGAATAATTGGCTGGCGCAAAGTTATATCGTAGTAGCGAGACTCAGACTTAATATCTAGCAAGTCAAAAGGTGGCTCAATAACGTTGCTTGAGGTAGTGCCATAGCTAAGGTTAAGCGTACCATTGCGAGGATTTAGGGGTAATGAGTAACTTGTATCGATTGCGTTGCTACCGTCCGTATTGCTATAGCCAATACTAATGCGATCGCCTATTCCGAGTAAATTGCCTTCGTTTAGTTGTAGATTGCGGCGAAAACTCCCTACGGCGGGCGTTCGCCCGTTATCAATCGTTGCTTGAATAGTGGTACTTTGGGCTTCGCTAACTTGGACTTCGAGGATACTTTGGTTGGGGCGGGTTCCTGCCGAAAGTTCAGCAGATATATTGTTAATTAAGGGATTGAGTTGTAGTAGTTGTAGGGCTTGCAAAAGGCGGTTGCGATTTAGCGGAGCTTTTGTGGCGATCTCAATTCGTCGGCGGACGTAGTTGGGGTTCAAATATTTTGTCCCCGTAACTTGGATATTTTCTAAGCCACCTTCAACAACAGTAATTGTCACTACTTTGCCTCGCAGGGTTTGGGGAGGGATATAAGCGCCGGAGGTAATATAACCATTGTCAAGATAAAGTTGAGTTATCGCTGAACGCGCTTGGAATAATTCAGTAAAGGAAATTGGTCTATTAGTAAAGGGAGCAAGAACTTTCGCCAGTTGTTCGGGGCTAAATACGGTACTACCAATTACCTTAAAGCTTTCAACACTAATTGTTTGCGGTACGCCAGGAAGACTTTCGGGAGGTGTAGGGGTAGGTCTATTTGGCTCTAATAATTCTTCGGGCGGCGGTAAGGATCGAGGGAGTTCGGGAGAGGGAAGGGGTGTAGGAAAGGGCTGAACGTCTTGGGAAGCCGGAACTTGCAAAGGGGGTGTTTGTGCCTTTAAAGGGGTACTTACCAAGATGCTAGTTAGGACTGCAAGTGCGGTCGAGTATAACCAAGGCTGGCACAGTAGACTTTTATAGCTATAATCCATCAATATTAAACATTCAAAAAGTTAAATTATTGGAACAATTAGTTTATTCTTTTTAAAAGAGGCTTGCAACACATAATTAATTAATAAACCCCTATGTATAATGAGCAAATCAAAAGTAACAAAAGTGATATTGTAATTGATGGAAGCATTACTGGGCTTTTAAGTGCAAGTGTCCTTGCTGAAAAATCTACTTCAATTACTATTGTTGAAAGAGACATATTTCTGATCGCCCAACTGTCAGAAAAGGTGTACTACAGTCGATACAACTACATACTTTTCTGATAAAAGGCTACAGGTTGTTGTCAGAAAACTTCCCTGGGATTGGAATGAAATTGACCAAGGCAGGAACTTGTTCTCCCGTAGGTAATTCGTCTGTTATTAATAAGTGTTGCTTTTGTTCGTCAACTGTAATTTAGTAGTGAGATCGCGCTATTGGCTCTGCGCTTGTTAGTAGAATCCTTTAAGACTTTCTTTAGGAATAACTTAACTGAGCTTCGATTGCATCACAGGCTACCCGAACACCATTTTCTAGCTGTATCTGCCGTCCTACCTCCGCAGATTGTCTAGCGAAACTCGGCTCGTTTAAAAGTTGATGTAATTTCGCAACAACATTTGCGGCATTATATTCTCCACGACTAATAGTAAGCCCTACACCTAAACGTTCTACCCTAGCAGCATTATTTGGCTGATCGTGACTATAAGGCATAACTAACATAGGGCGACCGGATCTTAATGCTTCCGCAGTTGTGCCAATGCCGCCTTGATGAACAATAGCTTGTGAGTGCAAGAACAGTTTGGAGTACGGAGCATAATCAAAAGCTGCTATATTCTCCGACAAAAATTCTTGGGGTAGGTTGCATCGATCTTCTCCCATAAGAAGTACAGCACGACAACCTAATTGCCTAACTGCAATTGCACTTTCAACATAAAAATTGCCTGCATTACGAACGAGTGCTGAACCCAAAGTAAAAACTATAGGTGGAGAACCAGCACGGAGAAATTCTAATAATTCTAAAGATAGTTCCGCCTCACCTTGGCGCTCATAAAAAGGAAACCCAGCGATACAAGTTCGTTTGGGCCAATCTGATTGAGGTTGAGCAAAAACTTTAGAAAATAAAGCCAAAACAAGTTCTGGAGAGTGATTACCCTCAAAAAGTGGGTCTTTAACTTGCCGTAACCCCAAATCACGTCTTAACTGCTTTATAGGATCGCTCCACGAGCTTAGAAAATATTTGCTCAAATTAATAATACTACTGTTAATTAAAGGATTAAACAATTGTGATTGAATTTGATTATGTAGCTCTGACAACACTAAAGAGTCATAGGCAGATGGAATCATAATAGGAGCTAATACCCCAGATATCCACTTAATTCCAGCTTTTTCAGCTACAATCGGACCAGCAAAAGAAAGATGTTGAGTCACAAGCAAGTCAGCGCCATGCACAACCTGTATTAAGTCGCTATAAGTATCTTTAATATGTGGTAATATCAATTCACATATAAGATACTTTAGTCCTTCTTTAGAGTCAGTTGCTTTCCTTAACGCTTCTGTACTTAGCCCAGGTTCAAAATTAGGTCTGATAGCATGAAATTCTATATTTTCTGCCTCTACTTTAGAGCTATATAACTTACTTGTTGCTATTACAACTTTGTGTCCCCGTTGCTTCAATTCAATTGCAAGTGCTATATAAGGATATAAGTCACCTAGTGTCCCGTAAGTAGTGATAACAATACGTTTATTCATTATTTTTGGTTAAAAATATTTGTAATTAACAGCTTTGAACTCTGGGTTATTGTATTCTAAACATTGAAACAATAAGTTTGCAAACGTGATTAATAATAAGCTTCTTTTATTCTGTATTACTTTTGAATTTGCAATTCTTGCCTTGGGGTATGAGTCTCTTGAAGCTCAGGTTATTCCTGACAGAACTTTAGGAGTAGAAAATTCTCAGGTTATTCCTGGTGATAGTAGTAATGGGCTTTTAAACGAACAAATTGATGGCGGAGCAATTCGAGGCTCAACTTTATTTCATAGCTTCCAGGAGTTCAATGTCGGAGAAGGAAGAGGAATATATTTTACAAATCCCACAGGTATTGAAAATATTTTGAGCCGAGTAACAGGAGCAAATCCCTCCAACATTTTAGGGAGGCTCGGTGTAATAGGAGGCAATGCCAACTTATTGTTGATAAACCCTAATGGCATTATCTTTGGATCTAACGCTAGTCTAGATATCAATAGTTCTTTTTTAGGTAGTACAGCGAATAGTATTGAACTATCTGGTGGAATACAATTTGATGCTAAGAATCCTCAGCCAGTACCTTTATTATCAATTGAGGTTCCAATAGGTCTTGGCTTCGGTAAAAAGCCAGCACCCATAAGGGTAGAAGGAACTGGACACAAACTATCTTTATTTTTCCCATTAGCAGGTAGTCCTATCTTAGGTTCGGGTGAAAGTTTAAATGGCTTAAGAACAGATACTGGGAAAACTATTGCTTTAGTTGGCGGAGATGTGAATTTTGATGGTGGAATCTTGACAGCTAGTTCAGGACGAATTGAGATAGGTAGTGTTAATTCTGGAGTAGTAGAGATAAATTCAACTGCTTCTGGAATATTTTTAAACTATGGTAGATTAACCAATTTTCAAGACATTAAGCTAGATAAAAAAGCGTTATTAGATACAAGTGGTTTTGCAAATGGTAGTATTTCTTTACGAGCTAAAAATATTGATTTAACAAATGGATCTTTTATTTTGGTGTCAAACTTTGGAAGCATTGATTCAAGTAGCGTTACTTTAAATGCAACAGAGGATCTGACGATGAACCTAAATCTGGCTACGCTAGGAAATTCTAGAATAGATGGTTTAGGAGCAGGCATTGTTTCACAAAATTTTTCTAGTGGAAAAGGCGCAGATATAACTATTTCAGCAAGGCAATTAGATATTGAAACAGCTTTTGGAATTGTCACAGAAACCTACGGTCAAGGGTTAGGAGGAAATATAAGCTTAAATATTTATGGAAATTCTTTACAGAATCTTGATGAGTCAACATCACAAATCTCTGTCGATAGAAGTCTTGTTGCTACTTTCGTATCAACAAATGCAACTGGAAATGCAGGAAATCTAAAAGTATTTACAGATCAACTTTTTATCAAAGATGGAGGTACAATTGCGTCAGAAAGTTTTGGATTAGGGAATGGAGGAAATGTTAATATTGTAGCTACTGAAAGTATAAAAGTATCTGGTTCTGTAAAAGTTCCTTTCCCTTTCAATAGTTTTGTGCCTAGTTTTCTGGGCGCTCTAGCTACATCTCAAGGTAATGCGGGTGACGTAAGTATCAATACAAATCAACTAATACTTGAAAGTGGAGGAAGACTAGATTCCACCACCTTAGCATCAGGTTCTGCTGGTAAAGTGAGTATAGTTGCGACTGATTCAGTAGATGTTAGTGGTCGAGTTTCTGATTCTTTGAACCCTACATTAATAAGTTCATCTGCCAATCGAGTAGATCCTGCGTTTACGCCGTTCTATGGTTTGTCTAATGCTTTAACTGGAAATTCTGGCTCTGTAGAAATTACGACCAATCAATTGAATATAAATGATGGAGCAAGAGTTAGTGTGCGTAACGATGGATCTGGGGAGGCAGGCGATCTTAAAGTGATTGCTAATTCAATTAATCTAAGAAATCAGGGTGCTATTGCCGCAGATACCGCAAAAGGTACAGGTGGTGATATTACATTAAGAACAGATGCGTTACAGTTACGCCAAAACAGTCAAATTAACGCTACCGCAGGAGGTAACAGTACTGGTGGCAACATTACTATTGATACTAATACTCTAGTTGCTTTAGAGAATAGCGATATTACAGCGAATGCTTTTGAGGGTCGTGGTGGAAATATTGCAATTACAGCGAAAGGCATTTTCGGTATTGAATCGCGAACAAGATTGACTCCACTCAGTGACATCACTGCTAGTTCAGCATTAGGGATAAACGGTACAGTGCAAATCAATACGCTAGATACTAATCCTACTAACGGATTAGTGAGTTTGCCACCGACAGTTGTTGATAGCTCAAGGCTAATTGCCCAAGACTGTTCAGCTAGGGAAGATAGTTTGGCAAGAGAAAAGAGCGAGTTTATCATCACCGGACGCGGCGGTTTACCACCCCAACCAAATGAGCCACTGCGGGCTGAAGCTATTGCAATCGCAGAATCTGGAGAGGAAAACCGCTCGGCTAACGTAACGGTCACACGCCCAATTAGCTCTACCTCGACTCAAATAGTAGAAGCCCAAGGGTGGGTACTTAACGAGCGAGGTCAGGTGATTTTGACCGCTCAACCTGTTAGCGCTACACCTACCAGTTCCCGTTCCACTCAAGTAACTTGCTATGCGCCCTAAAAGACTAATAGCAAACAGATTAAATTGGCGATCGCACAATCGGATTGGAATAAAACTCGCTAAAGAAATTGCACTGGTTCTGTTAGCTTTGCTGACAGTGACAAGTGTTCTAGCTCTGTCCGTTAAGCAAGTGCCAGGGATAGAATCACTACCCTCTCACTCCTCATCACTAACTACTCAAGCAGATCGAGCAGTACAACCAAATATCGAGGGGCAAAAACTTTACGAATCTGGACAGTTTTCTGAGGCAATTGAAGCTTGGCAAAAGGCGGTAGATACCTATACTCAAGTAGGAAACCCTGATGGCATAACTCAAAGCCGAATTAATATCAGCCAAGCTTTACAAGCTTTAGGCTTCTACCCAAGAGCCTGCAATACTTTACTACAAGCTTTCAACATTACTAATACAGACTGTCAAAAGTTAACTCAGTCGAACGAAGACTACCAGCAGAGGCAAGACTCTGTACTCAAAACTCTTGAGCAAATACCAAACTCGCAAACTAAGGCAATTGGTTCGCGTAGCCTGGGTGATGTCCTGCAAAAGCTCGACAATCTGGATCTGTCCGAGAAAGTGTTGCAGCTAAGTTTAGAAGTCTCTAAGGCATTACCTTCGCCTCAAAATGAGAGTGCTGCTTTGCTCAGTTTAGGCAACACATTTCAAGCTTGGGGAAACAGAGCAAGAGCTAACCAAGACACAGCAGGCGAAATTGACTCAACTCCTTGGCACTGCCCATATAGCCCAAGCTTGGGTGCGCCAAAGAAATTCTATCAACAAGCAGCTTCATCCTATCAACAAGCAGCAAATAGCTCGGTAGCACCAGAAATATGGGTGCTATCTCAGGTGAATCGTATGAGTGTATTGCTAAAAGCTGATGCGATATCAGACGCGGGAAAATTACAGAAGCAGATCCAGTCAAAACTAGAACAATTGCCTGCTAGTCAAACAACAACTTATGCGCGACTAAATTTAGCTAGCAGCTTGAGTTGCCTAAATAAAGCTAGCATCAATGACGCTCCTTCGTGGGCAGAAATTGCCCAGATTTTAGCTACAACCGAGAAACAAGCCCGTAGCCTTGGTGATAGACGTAGCCAATCTTATGCTTTTGGCTACCTGGGAGGGATGTACGCACAAGCTCAAAACCAATCTCCTCAAAACCTAGCCTATGCCCAAGACTTGACTAAGCAGGCGCTAGTAATTGCTCAAGCAACCAATGCTACAGACATTACTTATCAGTGGCAATGGCAATTAGGATATCTACTCAAAACCCAGGGGGATGTTCCAGAAGCGATCGCAGCTTACACCCAAGCAGTAGACACACTGCAATCTCTGCGCAGCGATCTGACAGCTAGTAGTGCCAACATCCAATTCTCATTTCAGGAAAGTGTCGAACCTGTATATCGTCAGCTAGTAGATTTATTGCTGCAATCAAATGAGCAGAACAACTTAAATCAAGCCCGTGATGTAGTTGAAGCACTACAAATAGCCCAGCTAGAGAACTTGCTAAGATGCCGCCTGCAAACTGCATCGCCAGTGGCAATTGATTCTGCCGCCGACCCGACAACAGCAGTTATTTATCCAATTATCTTAGCTGACCGGATAGAGGTGATTGTGTCGCTAGCAAATCAACCTTTGCGTCACTATTCAAGCGCTCTACCGCAAGAGCAAAATATCGAAGACCTGCTGCAAACGATGCGCCAAAATGTACAAGCGCCAGTTGGTGCAGGACCAGGATTTATGAAATTGTCTCAGCAGGTGTATAATTGGTTGCTCAAACCACTGGAAACGGAGCTAGAAAACAGTGGAGTGAAAACATTAGTGTTTGTGCTAGATGGTGCTTTGCGCCAAGTGCCGATGGCAGCACTGCATGATGGAAGACAATACTTAATAGAAAAATATGCTGTAGCTCTTAGTCCTAGTTTGCAACTAATACAACCTAAGCCTTTGCTAGATAATCATCTGAAAGTGTTAGCGGCGGGAATTTCACAGAAAATCCCAGGTTTTAGTGCGCCTGCGCTACCAGAAGTGAAGGATGAGTTAGAGCAAATATCGCGAATATCAACAAGTGTAGTGTTGCTGAATCAACAATTTACACGCTACGCTCTGGCAAAAAAAATAAACGAAAGTCCATTTTCAGTAGTGCATCTAGCAAGTCACGGACAATTCAGTTCTAACCCTGAGCAAACATATATTCGTGCTTGGGATAATAGTATTAATGTCAATCAATTAAGAAGCTTGCTCCAAACTAGAGAAAGCAGACAATCTAGCGCAATAGAATTACTTGTCCTGAGTGCCTGCGATACAGCAAGTGGAGATCGACGTTCGGCATTGGGGCTGGCAGGAGTAGCGGTACGGGCAGGAGCGCGGAGTACGCTAGCTTCATTATGGCAGGTGAACGATAACTCGACTGCCGAACTAATGACAAACTTCTATCAAAAATTATCTCAATCTAGCAATGGGACAATTACTAAAGCCAAAGCGTTGCAAGATGCTCAACTAAATCTGTTGCACAGGTATAAAGCTCCTTATTACTGGGCATCATACGTTCTAGTAGGCAATTGGTTATAAACAACTTAGACTAGAGCAGCTTGCTATATACTATGCGTGACTGCTTCGACCAATAGGCGGCTTTGTCCTCTTGACCTAAAACCTGATACACTTCCGCCAGCCGATATGCTGCCATTGCCTGTGCTTCAGTATCTTTGTTAATTAGGGCAAGTTTGCTTGCCTGCTGGTAACTCGCTACAGCTTGGGGGAATAATTCAATTTGTGCATAAAGTTCACCAAGGAGGTAGTGAACTGCTGGTATTTGACTACCTTTTGCCGCTTCTAGTAATTGAGTAGCTTCGGCAATCAATCCTCTGCCAATATAAAGCTCTGCTAAAGCTAAAGTCTGTGCTTCAAGGGTCAAGTCTGCTTGAGTGATGCGCTCGGCAGCAGCCTGTACTAAAGTTGCTTGTTGGCGCTCAAGTAAACCAAAAGTCGCTTTGGTAGGTGGTCCACCGCTATCAGCTTCAACTGTCAGCAAATATCCTTCCTCTACAGGTTTGAGGGGTGGTTCACCAGGATAAACAATAGAAGTTGTGTTAACTTCACGAACCCAGTTTATACCAGTACCTCTGACACGCACAACATAGTTGTTTGCACCAGGAACAGCAGTCCAGCGCAATGTCGGCTTGTGACTGAGCAACCAAGTACGATGAGGATAGATAATGTAAGGAATACGGTTAAGAAAGGGGTCACGAGTAGGCGTAATTGGCTGGGTAGTTGTATGGACTGGTTGGGTTGGCAGGTGGCAGCCACTAGCAACACCTGAAGGGATGTTATCAGGTACTATCCACAAATTTTGGTTAGGGTCAGCACATTGCACTATTGCTCTAGCGCCGCGATTGGGTTGTAGTAAATCGCCCTGACACAATGCTGCACCAATTGCCGTTGATCGATAGTTCGACCAGTTTTGACGCTTCAGTTGTACCTGTCCGCGAATGCTAACTAATCGCCCTAAATGGACACAACTATTGCTAGCAGGTTTTGCTATTGCTTTTTTCTGGTTAACTATCATTACTGGTGTTGCGACAAGAAGTAAAACGAAACATATTACTGTGGGTAGGCGAGTATTCACTTATTGAGTTCCCCAAAACTTGCTTTCAATTTTTGTTGCGCCAGACGAGTCCAAATGTCTTCTTCAGGAGTTCTGGGCAGATAGGTATATGCTAGACAATCTTCCCAGTGTTGCAAAGCCTGTTGCTTTTCACCTCGACGTTCTAGAACTTGAGCTAGTAGGCAGTGGGCAGCAGAGCGCTCCTGTTCTAAAACAATTGCTTGTGTTAATTCAACCTGGGCTTCTTCTAAGCGACCTTGTTGTAGGCGCGCCCAACCACGATTCTTCAAAAAGCTGTACTTAATGCGTGGCTCTTGGTTTCGAGCTAAAGGTAGACCAACCTGCAACAAGGCAATAGCCGCATCAGATTTTCTTTGCAAAAGGTACAACCGTGCTTGATTGTTGTAAGCACCAAATAGACCTAACTCTATTGCCCTCTGGTATTGCACCTGCGCTTGCTGATAATTCTGTTGATCTTCGTAAACTGCACCAAGATTATAGTGTGCTTCTGCCGACCAAGGGTTGATATCCAGTACCCAATTATAAGCAATCTGAGCCTGCGGTAGTCTACCTGCTAAGTGACTCTTTGTGCCATACCAGTTACCTAGCCAAGATAAAGCATACCAAATACTAAATATTCCAACTGAGGCTAAAAGTGCTATTCCAGGTCGCAGGAATTTGATTAACTTAGATTTATATCTGCTTTCTTTACTATTAATAGTAGTTGGGAATAAAGTGTCTCTGCCTTGGGAGTGTTGAGGCTGGTCGCTTTGGGGTGGTTCGCTCTCCTGTTCGTTACTCAATTTCTCAATAGCTCCATCCAATAATATTACTGGAACAACCATTAGTGCTGAACTGGACGCACTACCATTAAGAGCCATTTGACTGCTAGGCTTAGTTTTTGAACTTTTTGGTCTTTGCGACCGTAACTGTTTGGCTTGCAGTCTTCTCAGGGTGCCTGCAACGTTCCGCTTGTCAACTCTTTGACCAATTGCTTGTGATAGTAAATGCCACAGTTGTTGAGCTTTGCCTCTAGAGACATAAGCATTCGTATATCTTTCTAACTTAATCTCTCCAAGCTTTTTCCCTAACAAACTTTGCTCAAGGATATACTTTTGTTCGCCTGACAAATGTTTATCCTTGAATTCATAAACTGCCCGATCCGCCGATGCTATCAGGCTGGAGATTTCGTAGTCACTCATTACTCCCTGTCAATTTGCCAATTTGCCTTTCAGTATATCTTGCTCTAAGCCAATCAAGGGAGCTTTTAGGCGCAACGTTAAACCTTTACAAATCTAAACTTTCTCGGCTATTTATATATCCAAATCGTTTCTAAGGTTAATTTCGTCGCTGTTTAAGTTCAGATATGAAACTAATGCGCTATTAAACTTATTCTAATAACTGTATTCCTGAGTTATATCCTAGAGCTAATGTCCAAACGTCCTACTGCTAGGCAGTTGCAGCTAATCATTATTGGAAATATATTTCTGAGCTTGTGAGGTTTTAACTTTAAGTAATTTTCTGAAGTACCAAGCTTTTTATCTTTAGACAATCTGTTAGCTTTATGTCATTTATTAAAGCTAGTGGCTCAATAAATTAGCTAGTTGTTATTTTCTGAGGTGGCGCAGTTTATAAGTTAAGTTAATTTCTGAGCTACCAAGCTTTGCTTGTTTGCAAGTCAACTGCTATGTCTAGGTTTCAAGCAAAATTAACTATTACAAAAAACAGAGCATTGTCTAGTTTCTCGAAGTAAGTAAAAATATGACTTATTTTGCTAGTAAGTAAGTTTAACAACAAACTTTTCTGGGGGTTGACAATTTTTTAAACAAGCTTTAATTTCTTTTTAAGCTTGTAATAGAAGTAAGCTTAGGGAGAGGATAAAAGTGCTGTGACGGCTTTACTGCTCCTCGCCAGTTTATAAACGTCTTACCAGGAGAGTATGTGCCTTATGTCAGCTAAAACTTTCAGTGATGTTCAAGCAAACACAATGCTAAATACGAGGACGAATAGGAAAAAAATAGCTTGCGTACTACGGACGCTATCAATCGCAGTTAGTAGAAATATTAAGCCTGCTAATTTGGTTCTCAACGCGGCTTTTTGAGCGGGTTCTTGTTAGCTCCATCTAAAGCGGTAAAAAAAAATGCTAAGACTTCCTCTAATCCTTCGCTGTAGTCAATGTCTTCGTCTAAGCAGTATTGCTTAAACCGCCGTGCTAAGTTACGTGGTACGTGCGCTCGGATTTGCTCGTAATTAGGGTCGTCTTTTTTCGCCACCTAGTTTAACAGATAAATAACTTGAGGAATAATTGTCGCATTAACAGGATTGCACTGGCGTAAAAGTGCAACGTTGCAACGTTGCAACTTTAAGTTAGACTGAGGAAGTGTAACGAGCGCTTGCTAATTAGACTGCTGATTAATGGCTGCTTTGTAGCTAAAAGTATTAGACAGTCGTTAAGAAAACAGTAGTTGAGTTAAGGTCTAAGCCAATAGAGGTGGAGCAGGTCGATAAGAGTTGTAGAGATTTCATCAGCAGAAACATTGAGTTTTGAACCGGATTGAGCATTTTTACTGATGTTAGAGAGATCGATAATTTTACTAATTTGTTTTACCTAATTGCCTTTGAGGAGCAATACACATGAGTTTCAGCAAAACATCTAATGAATTATCAGAGTATAACTATACGATGTTAGAGCCAGAGATCAGAATTGTTGTTCAACGACGCACTAGCGAGATTAAAAGTCTGATGCGGCGTACTGCTTCTGACACGATTGAAATTGGACAGAAATTGATTGAGGTGAAAGAAGAGCTAGAGCATGGTGAGTTTGGTAAGTGGTTAAAGGCCGAATTTAGCTGGGGCTTGACTACTGCTTGGAAGTTAATGAAGGTAGCAGAGACTTTCAAATCTTCACATTGTGAAGATTTGGATATCACTCCTTCGGCTTTGTATATACTAACTGGAACTTTTATACCTGGGGAAGCTAGGAATGAAGCTTTAGAACGTGCGCGTGCTGGAGAAACTATTACTTTTACCAAGGCAGATGCGCTGATTAGTAAGTATAAGCAATCAAGGGAAGTAAACACGCTAGTTGAGCCGGTAAATGAGAGTATTTCTGCTGAAATTGTTGATGAACACCCAAAAGTAACTGCTAGTGAATCATTGACCCAAACATTTGAGAACGCTCCCGTTAGTTGTAACCAAGACAAGTTAGAATCACCAGAGCAAAGAAATACTCTAAACCAAGCTAGAAGTGAGTTCCAGTATTCCCCTAGTATTGAAGAAGAAGCAAAACAAAGACAACAGCAACACATTGCAGTAGGTGAGATTTACAATAACTTAGTTACTAATATCAATTATCTTGCTCAAGAAAATATATTCGAGCTAATAGATATTGCTAGTTTAAAAGCTTTAATGCACGACATAACTGTTTTAATTCAACGCAAAGAATCTTCATTGAGCAGACAACCTAACTCCAATTACAACAATTAATAGTTGAAGGAGAAGCGCTCTATTACTAATATAGAACCCAAAACCTTTGCTATGAGTTAACTACAAAAGCTAACAAGTAGAGTGAAGGTTAAACTTTAACTGTTTAATTATAAAGACCTAGCTGTTTTTGGGTAAATTAGCTTCAAAAACAGTGTAAATGCTAGTAGGCGATCGCATACTAATGACAATGACAATTTGTGCGGTCGTCTAACCACTAAATACCAAATATTTACAAGTTTTTGTCGAATTAAGATGGAGTTTTGTATTACTAAAATTCATTGCTCTTTAGCTTTAGACTAATGCAAATAAGTCTTCAATAAATCTTAACAATCAAGTGATCATTTTGCTTGACAAGTAATTAAGATAGTTTAATATAGGAATTCATAACCGTTAATTAAGGGTTACAACTACTGTTTTCAAAAGTCATAAATTTTGACATTTACAAACGCTAAAAAAACAGTGCTGTGCTAATTGCAGCAGGTTTCGAGTTTGAGCATAATTTCAATTGGTAATAAAACCAAGGGCATCAAACCCTTATAGCGGCTGAGTTAATCGCTGGTAATTTCATGTTGCTGGATAAATAGTTAGCAACTCAATTATTGCACCCAAGAGTGCAAATGTTATTACTGTAAGCAATAACATTTGCTACTTACCAGTAATCCAGAGTTGTTAACTGGGAAAAAGGTAAAAAACTAAAGTTTTTCCTAGACCCAGTGATTCCAGTTTTTAAATCTCTGCACCGAAATATCTATTTCAGAACACAAAAGTTTTGTGCTAATCAACAGTAACACTGGGGGAAATGTTGGATGGCTAATTACAGTGCTATTTCAGTTCAAAACGAACAAAATTTAATTGAAATCTGTCAAAAAATGCTTCTTGCTCCAAAGAAGGAAGCATTAACGCACAGTGAAAAGCGCTTAGGAGATCGCGCCTTTGCCGAACTTCTTGAGCGATATAACAGATGGATTTGGAAGCAAATCAACTCTATTCCCAGATTAGACTCAGATGATGCTTACTCAGCAGCGCTTGAGGGCTTCCAAAAGGCGATCACGACGTTTGACTTGACCACTGGGAATGCGTTGGCATCATGGGCTTATCATTGTGTGCGAGGCGCATTGGGGACAGTGTTACGCAATCAGCTTGGTCAAGCAGCTAGAGTCGAAAAACTTGCAGCCACTACTTCGCTTGTCTACGAAGATGAGCTTAAAGATCCTTATGAAGAAGAGCAATTGCACCAATCGGTAGAAAAACTGCACGGGGCAACTAATCAACTGAGCAAAACTGCTCAACAAATAGTGAGCAAGCGAAATGAGGGGATGAAGTTTGCAGCAATTGGTGCAGAACTAGGTAAGTCCTCTGATGCTGTACGAATGGCTTACAACCGAGCAATTGCTGCTCTTAATCAGATGTTAGCGAAACAGCCTGAAGTTGTTGTACCTAGCGAGGTAATAGTAACTCAAGAAAATCAATCGGCAGTTCAAATACCAGCAGCCAATTGGATGAAGCGATTATGGTCGCGTTCACGGGTGAATGTTCGCTTTTTGAAGGGAGGGCATATTTTAAGTAGGACTATTGGAGAGATATCTATGACCAGACAGCTACTAGGCTCAACCCGCGCTCCGCTTCATAAACCTAGAACCAAGGCGAGAACCAAGTTTATAGACTCACCTGCTCTAAAATATATTTCGTGGCTGACTGTTGCCTTGTTAGTTCTGTACCGGATGTTGATGGGCGAGTGGCTGGTGTTACTCGTGTGTGGTGTGGGTGGCACGATAGCCGCACTACTTTGGCAGCACTGGAGGGCAATATCGAAACACCATCGACAACAATTGCTTTTTGGCTTGTGTGCTGTACTCTCGTGGTGTTTTTTCACCCTGCACACACCAGCGTATGCATTATTTTTCGACACCTTGGAGACAGGTCTAACACAAATGTTCGCCAGATTCGGTGTTGCTGACACCACTAGCTTTCCGTTATGGATTGGTGCGTTATTCCGTATCCTAGGGATTGTCTTTATAGGTATCCTCGCTTTACGATTTGGCAGATCGCGTGATGAAGACGATGAAGGAACTCGCCAAATTACTGGCAAGGTAGTCCAGGTAATAGGTGCGCTAGTAATATTTGATGCCATGCTTGAGCTTTTTACTGGTTGAACTCCCCACTCTGACAGAGATAGCGTGTGAAAGCCACTGGAAAAATTTATGCCTATCCATAACCAACCGATTGTACCAAATCGTGCATTAGGTAAGCAGAAGAAGCTGTTAAGCTTTTTTCCCTCCTATCTGACTCCAGGCTTATTAGCTGGATTTGCTGTCATGGTAGTCATCAGTGAAGTGACTGACGATAAAATTAAGACCGCCTTATCTGGAGGCACAGTAATTGCTATGTACTGGCTGTATGCGGGGAAGGGAGAAGAGTCAGCTTGGTCTAACTTTGGCAGATTTGTTTCAGTTCCGATTTTACATATGCCTGACAAACCGAATATAGATACGTTACCGTTCAAGGCAAACAATGTTCCACGAAGACGATAAGTTATACAAAAGGGAAAACCCCTTAGATTTAAAAATCACAGGTCAAGCAGATCACGGTAGTATTTCCGACTACTTGCCACTGCAAGCGACGTGTGAATTTGAGGTATTTGGGGAGAAAGTTGGTTCATTAGTTCTCGGCTCTGCTGCTCGTACCTTTGCATGGGGATGGGAAATTTATGGCACTCACGTATATGACCTTGCCGAGAACTTAATAAGCCTTTACGATGCGGTGGCTGAAGGATTACTGAACATCCCTTATTACTTAATTTGGGATGTTCACATTGGCGGTGAAGCAAGCAGCTACGACCGCACACAGCAACTACTGCGCCTAATTGAAAACAACACTAACCCTGAAATTGACCAGTTGTTGGTAGCGGAATTAGGACGCGCGCAACAACTGGCACGGACAGGAATGCGAGAGCCAAAGTTCGCCAGGTTGTACGTGACCTATAAGCCAAAGTCAGATAAGCAAGGGCGCAAAAGTTCGGACAAAATTGAAGCGTTTGGCAAGGAAGTTTATGAATTGTGGGCGGGTGTTAGAGACTCGATTTCTAACAAAAAGACGCAAAATAAGCTCGTTGCTGTAGAAGAACAATTTAAAACTGCCTTCTTACGGGGATATAGATCGACTTCAACCTTGTTAACTGGCACGTTTGGCGTGTCGGTACGTCCAATGGACCACGACGAAATCTGGGCAAACTTACGCCATCGTTTTAGTGGCGAAGTAGCAGGGAAGTCACCAAATATTATTCGCTGCAAAATTGACGAGCGCGGTGTGCGTCTATCGAGCGAAGTCACAGGCGAGATGCATATTACTGGACATCTAATCAAAGACTATCCGCCCAAGCTCGATCCAGAATGGGTATATACTAAACGCTTCGACCCAGAATCAGGCTTGCTTCAAGATCGCTATACAGGGATTTTAAGGGCTACCGGACAGTATAAGAGCCTAGCTCATGAATTTCATCAATGCCGCGCTCTATGGGATTTATTAGCAAATGAATCTTCTTCTGACACGGAATTTTGCATCCAGCTAACACCGAGCGACTCAAAAATTGCCCGTGAGGCTGCCTCCCAATTGTACCGTCAATCTATTAAACAATTTGAAGCTACAGCATCGAAAAGAGATTATGATGCCACTGCTGACGAGAATGCAAGACTAGCAAGAGAAGCGCTGCGCTCTTTGCATTCACAAGGCTCTCCGATTCGAGTTGGTTTTTGCGTCCTGATCCACCGACAAAGTTTGGCTCAGTTAGATATTGCTTGTCGAGACTTTACCTCGCGCTGCCGATGGCTAGAATTGGTGCGCGAATTTGTTGTAACTCATCGGCTGTGGTTACAGACACTGCCCTGCAATGATGACCCCATGTTGCAGTATAAGGTGTTCGGCTATGACTTAGCTAGAGTAAAACGCACAGGCGCTCAGTTTGACCGCCGGATTTACTACGGAGTGAAGGATGCGATCGCCTTCTTCCCGATTGCCCGTACCCTACCCAATGACGAGCATGGCATCGAGTTCATTGCCCCAGATAAGCAACCGTTTCGAGTAGATTTTTTCCATCCGGGCAAAGAAAAGCACTGGTGTATCGTCGCAGCACAGCGTAGTTCTAAATCAGTTCTAGCTAACAATATTGCCGATCATGCATTGGCGATGGGTCAACCCGTGACTTGGCTCGATTACCCTCCGCCTGATGGTAGCTCTGCACTGAGATCGCGCTGCAAGTATCTGGGTGGAACTCATGTTGATATTCAACTGGAGAGCTTAAATTTAATCCAGATCCCTGATTTTTCTAGTTTGCCTCAAGAGATCCAACAAGATAGATTGCGCTCTTTGGTTGGCTACTGGATCGAACAATTGATGATCTTAGTAGGACCGACGGGGCAAGATATTCAACTAGAGCAAATCGCGCGGACGATTCTTGAGCTTTCGATTACGACCTACCTAGACGATCCATTAATTCAAAGCCGCTACGGTAATGCAATCCGTGACGGTTTTGGCGCTGCATCGTGGCAATCTACACCTACTCTGCAAGACTTGGCGCGGTTTGTAACGCGCGAAAAACTAGAGTCACGTCTGTCCAATCTAGGAGATCGCGTCCAAGAAGCACTGGACTTACTTCAATTTAACTTATCTCGAATTACCGACACGCGCACAACTATAGGTAAAGCAATCTCCCTGCCTTCTACAGTCCGAATTGATAACCCGCTAACGGTATTCTCGATGCGGAATATGAATGAAGGACAGGAATCTTTAGCTTATTCACTAGCAGCGTATAGCTCTGCGATCCAGAAGTCTTTAAGTCACCAAATCAGCCACGTACTCATAGACGAAGCTCAAAACCTAGTGACACATACTGGGGTACTCAAGCTTGCGTCTAATTTAGCAACCAAGGGAGGTAAGGATGGCGTTCGCCTGGGGATAATCACCAACAGCTTTACTAGGGTTGCCCAGTCGTCGGCGGGAGCGGATTTACTGGCTAACATCAGCACCAAGTTTGTGGGCAGGATTGAAGCTGGTAGCATCGCTCCATTGTCACAATCTTTAGGTATTCCTAACGAATTGGTGAGCCAATGTGCCTCAACTAAGTTCTATACCAATCGCAAGGAGGGCTACTCAAATTGGCTGATCCAAGATTACAGCAAACATACAATGGGGCGGTGGTACGCGCCTTGGGAATCAGTTGTCCTCAGTGCCTCTAATGCTAACGAGCGACATATTAAACAATGGTTTTTTGACCGCATTCCCGATAAACACGAGGCTCTTACTGCCTGTACTCGCTACTTCCGTGACTGCTGGCAAACCGGACAGGATCTAGTTGTCCCCCAATCTGTTGCTCAAGTCGAACAATTTATCGCCGAAAAACTATGTTAAGGACAACTGTACTCTCATTTCTGTGGATATATGGGTTGCTGCCTACAGCTATCAGCCTGCTAATAGTAGTGGCGATGGCAGGAAAACCGACTAAATGCGAACGCCCTGGCTGCACTGCCCGAACGTATGGCTGGGAACTACTTGTACTTCCTGTGGCTACAGCAAGTCCATTTATCGCTGGATTTTATGTAGCGACAATTTCTGCGAACAAAAAACAGCAATACTTTAAGTCACAAGGAGGGGCGAATGAAGCTCAAACCCCTTAAACAAGTTGGAGTTAGTTTAGTTCTAGGCGTTCAACTACTAACACCTGTTCCGTCTCAAGCGGCTACACTTGGATTTCTAGATTCTGGCGGCGGCACATTGAGTAATCTTTATAGCTTGGCATTACCTTTCCTTCAAGGATTAGCAAGCAATCTGCTTAGTGGATTAAGTATTGGCGGCATTGATCTTTCTAATATAATTATGGATGCTGTTTTCAGTTCTGATGGATTATTGAATGGGGGTTCTATAGATGTTGGAGGACTGCTGGAAAGCATTTTAGGCACAATACTTGATGGATCTAGTGATGGAAGCAGTAGTCCATCTGCTGGAGGAGGAGGGACAGACATTATTGTTGATGCAACGATTGGTAGTGGTGGGGTATTAGGAACAGGCTCGGTAACTTGCTTGTATGCGTCTACTTGTCGCCCTAACAGCAACCCCCATCAAACTGTATTTAGCCAAGCTATTGGCGTACAGGGCTACCCAAACCCGAATGAAGTGCGCGGAAAAATCTATCAATCAGCTACATCAGGGAAGATTTTGAGTGATGTTTATGCGCCTAATCCTAGCATTGGTGCATACTATGCCGGGAATCAGAGCGACCGCGATATAAACCGGGCAACAACCGAAGCTTATCTAAGTAAGGCAGGTCAGGCACAACAACAAAAGATTAGTGAAACTGCGATGGATACAGTTAAAAGTGTTGCCAATTTAGTTAAAAACTGTGCCAATAACGCCAAAAGCTCCCAAGAGTTAATCCGATGCAATCTCCTTGTAGACAGCGTTAGCCCATCTTTTGATGCCGCACAATTATCAGTGATGATGGAAATGCAGACTGATGACCAATTCCAAAAACTGCAACTCGGTAATATCTCTGCGTCGATGGATGCCCAAAGGCGGCAGCGAGACGTAGAAAACGCCGGATTATCGATTAGCTCGATGAAGGCAATTTGGACAACTCCTGAGAAGTGGTGACAAGGGAAATTTCTGGAGAAGTAAAACGCTCTCCCAGTTCACAAGCAAGCCAGTTCAATTGAAGGTAAGTTGCTTACTAATTTATTCGTTTTATAACTTTATTGTCACGGTGCTTGTAATGCCCCTGATCGATTATTTACAGCAGGACTCTCGCCATGAGCCGTAATAAATACAATAGATATAATTTGATTAGCTTTATCAATCATCAGATGGCAGCACTTGCCATTTTTTTGCGTCACGTTCCGCGTCGCCAAAATAAATTAATCCTCTTAATTGGATTTATTGTACTTTGCACAATAACTTTTTTACTCACGCCCCAAAAGGCTGAGGCAATTGTGTTCAATGACATTGCCGAGTGGGGACGTAATGCAGCAAGCAAAGTCTCCCAAAATCAAGAAAAGATAGTTCAACGATATTTTGGGCAGTACAACGCATCTTTCGCGTATCTCTGCTATTGCTGTCAAGGATTTGCCATCTTTCCTTTGTCAATCGGTTTCATGAAGTGGCTAAAAGAAGATGATGACTTGAAAATTTGGATTGAGCTAGTCGCGCCTGTTGCTGTTTTCATTGGACTCGCCAACGGTGGATATATCCTTGGTCAAATTATCCTTGCCCTCTACAAAATTTTTGATGGAGTCATTAATACATTTGATAGTTATACGGGATTTTATCAAACTATCAAAGAAGGAAAAGCAAGAGCGCTAATTGGTCCAAGCCTGTCACCATTATTTAAGCAATGCGAAGCTCTTTTGGGGGCTGAACAATCCGCGTGTTTTGCAGATTTATCTAATCAAGTTCAGAATATGGGGAATGAATACAAGCAAGATTTCTTCAATTCATCTTGGCTAGAAGACTGGCTAAGTAATATAAATGAAGCGATGGAGCAGTGGAATGACCCGCAAAAAAATGTTGGTGATAAAGCTCGGACTGTTTTTTGGACAATTACATCTCCAGCTTGGGAAGGAATCTTAGCAGTGATTTTGTCCAAAGTTACAGAAGCGTGGCAAGCTCTGTATGGAATTGCTTTCATCTTTACAGGGATTGCTGCGCCAATGGCGGCAACTGCAAGTTTATTTACTAGCAATACTTTCTTAGCTTCTGCTTATGCTTTATGGCTAACAGGTGTATTCTCGATTTTCTTAGCTAGACTGCTGTTGTACGTTGGCTACGGATTAGCCAGCGATCTAGTAGTCAGTTCTGATGCCTCAACGGACACTATTTGGTTCGGTGTGGTCATGGCATTGGTCATCCCGTTTTGCGTATTTGCGATCTCCAAAGGCAGTGCGGCGGGAGTATGGTCGAGTCTTGTGGGTACGGCTTCTGCTGCCATTAGTGTAGCAAGTACGGTAGCTGGAGGTGCTGTAGCTGGACCAGTAGGTGCTGCTGGGGCAAGCAAGGTTTCAACCGCCACGTCGTCGGCTCCATCTCAAAGCAATATTTCTGTTGAAACTAAATACTGAAGCATGGCAACAGCGTGTATTGAAAGGTCACTAACTTCTGTTCGTTTTTTCGATCTTCTCTCTATCTTAGGTAGAGCATGAGGAGCATAATGTTTTTAAAACAACGAAAAAAGATCCCCAACAACAAATCAGTTCTTCCTGATGAACTATCTGCTGTCGCATACTCAGCGAATGAAAATAATGCGTCTGGAGCGCAAGAGTCGGATAACCAGGATATATCTGCATCCAAACGCATTCCAGTATTAGCACCTCAGTTATCGTCTTATTTAGTGCGATTAGGAATAGCAGTTGCAGTTCTCCTAATATTGCAAATTCTTAATGTTCTGTCTAATTTATTTTTGGCAACCAAGCCAGCCCCAGATTTAGTCCAGCAGGATAACGGGGTGATGGCGCGTGTACGTCCGCTTGATACCCGCACCGATTCAGTCCCAGAGCAGATAGTCAGTTTTTTAGAAGAGCGGCTGCCTCGCGTCTATACTTGGAGCGGATTGATTGTTAATCCCGACGATCCAGCCGGATTGTCATATATTAGGGACTCTGGTGTATCTGTAACTGCTACAAAAGGGGATGACGTTCTGGTTCCTACACCGCTTTATAACGAGCAATTCATCTTTGACGAACCAATCCGCGAACCAACGTTGAGGGGAATTGCTCAAACGATTAAAGATGGGGAAGTAGATAAAAAAATCTTTGCTAACGATCCAGCACACCCATCAATAGCTTCGATCTACCGTTTTATTCTCCGGGGCAAGATCCAATATCCGATTGAAGTGAGTACGGGACGTTGGAAAGTACGTGTTGCGGCAGATATTGTGCTTTTTTCTCCTAATGAAACTTTAGGGGTCAAGCCTAAGCACATTGCCGAGTTCGTTCAGGACATCTACGTTCGCAAAGCATCTCCTATCCCCCAACTTTTTATCCACGACCAAAAGCGTCAAGACTTGGTGTGGTATGGGCGCAAGGATGGTTTTGTGATTGATGCCATGCTGCCAGTAGGTCCCGCTCAGGAAGTTCCTGGCGTTCCGCGCAATTAAGTTAATCTATGGAGTAACAAATTAATGCCGACTAAAGAAGAATTTTTAGTTAAATTTGCATCGCAGACTGGGGCAGAAATCCCAGGCATTGGGAGTCAACAGAAGGGTAGCGTTGATATTAATACTAATACACCCGATTTGACTGCCACACCTACTCCCACCGAGGTAACTACTTTAACTGAAGCAAATACTCCCACCGAATCACCTACTCCGACTGAAAATACACTGCTGCAAGAGGAAGAAGAATTATTCAAGGACTCATTCAGCGATCGCACCAAAATTCCTCTATGGGAAGATCCCAAGTTTAAAGGAATAATTGTCGCTCTATGCGTTCTCCCTGCTGTAATGACTGTAGGCTGGGTTTTTAAAGATGGTATTCCTAAGCCAAACCTTAGTACAAAGTCTTCCAGACCCGCTCCTGTTAAGCAAGAGGCGGATGTTGATAAGCCTAAAGATGCTACTGATGGTGAATGGGCAAGCTATGCTTCGACAAACGGAATGCGCCAACAGTTTGCTAATGCAGCAGAAGATGAAGATCCCGATGCCCAAAAGAAGTTCCAAGAGCGGGTTAATGCCAGGAGGAAGAGTCAAGTTAGCTCGGCAACCGTTAAACCAAATACTCGCCCGGAACGCACAAGTGAAAGGACAGATAGCGTTCCTCCCTACCGGACTTATCGAACTGCAAGTCGTTCATACACCCCAGCAGCGCCCGTTGTTACGGCACGTACCAATATTCCTGAAGATTATACTCCTGGTTCTCATCGCATCAGCCGTTCGTACACTCCACCAATTCCTAAACCTATCTCTTATAGAGTCCCACCTGCCTTGTCAAAGCCGCCTGCTGTTTCGCCAAAAAACTCTCAAAGTTTGGACTCCTCTCAGCAACAGAACTCGCCTCAAGAGCGGATTGCGGCAATTATTGCGGCAACGTCTACTGCTCTTGATAGTAGTCCAGCAACAGTTGCGGCAACATCTACTGAGGATAATAGCGAACCAGCAACAGTTGCATCTGCATATCCTAGAGTTAGTAACGAACCAGCAATAGTTGCTAGTGCAGCTATTCCTTCTAGGAGCAAGGCGATTGTTCCTCATGCAACAAAGTCAGTTCGCTCCCCAGATCCGGTAGCTCATCTATCCTCTGAGGCTGCTGTTATTGAGGGGCAATCTCAAACACTGATTAACCGTAGTCTATCGGCTAGAGGAATATTGCTCACAAGTATCGCGTTTACCTCTGGAGATTATGCAACAATTGCCAACCAACCCGTAGAGATAGAGCTAAAAGAAGCGTTAGGAGATATCCCCGCAGGCGCTCGAATTGTTGCTGTCGTCCAAGCAAATCAAAGCAACAACTATTCAGGCAATGGCAAATCTGAGGTTGTACGTCTTAATCCAATCGCGATTGCAATTGGCGACATGGAGATGCCTTTGCCCGAAGGAGTGATCGCATTATCTGGTAAAGATAACGCTCCACTGATTGCCAAAACGGGAGGTAGTAGTTTTCTGCGGTTTGTTGGCGGGTTAGCTGGCACAGTTGCAGGCGGTGCTGGACTAACAAACTTTGGTGCTTCCCAAAATGTCGAGATTGGTGACTCCAGCTACTTTAAATCGATTGGGGCAAATATCGCCACAAATGTAGTCAGTAACGCGGCACGAGAGCTTCAGCGTTCGGGATCTGGTAATGGAATCCTTGTGCTTAAAGCAGGTAGTACCATCACGATTTCGGTTCATAAGCCGCTTGTTTTACCAGATTTATAAGGCGTTCAAGACGATGCAATCCATTATTAAAACCTTTTCGCTATCTCTTATCTTATCGGTCGTAACACTCTCTCCGGCATGGGCAGAGCGAGTATTGCGGGTTTCATCTGTTGCTGCTCAAGACGGGAACGTCCCCGTTACAGTTCATATTGAAGGCGGTGGCGTGTTAATTGATTTTGGCCCCACAGATGAACGGATTACCAAAATTTCTATTGACGATCCTAGCCGAATAGTGGTAGACCATTGCCTCGTGACGAAATCCTGCAACGATCCCCCTAGCCCAGTTATCCGACTCTTTCGCTCTAGTGGGATTAACTTTCAAGATATTCCTGCTGCCAAGGTTACTATGCTTTCAGTAGAAACAATTGATGTTCAAGGAAATTACCATTCCTATCCGTTTCCCGTGACGATAGGAATAGGTCGCAGCCTCGTTAGCAAAATTTTGATTGAAGAAGATGCGAACGAAAGCCCCCTTAACACAGGTATGGTGGCGCGTAATCGGGTAACACCTACTATTATTGCCCTCGGAGTCGAAGAAGCTGAGGCTAAATCCTTCTTGGTCGATCCTCAATTAAAAGCACGTATTCGCAACTATCTGGCTCTAATGGAGAGTGGTATGAGTAGTACGAAGGCAGCCAACAGAGCCGGAATTTCGGTTGACTTAGTTGCTCGATTAGTACAACTTGGACAAGCTAAAGTTTGGGAAGCTGAAAGTAAACGACCAGTTGCCTTGCGCCCAAGCTCTCTACCTCTAGCTGCTAATCCTCGCGTAACCATACCGCCTAAGAATACAACTCAAAATGTTCACCAGCCGAAGTTGGCGATTGCTAAACCTACTGCAAGTATCACGCCTGCACCAGTTGTTAATTCAACTCCTCCAAGTGTGCCAGACAATAACCAAATTCAAACTACCCGTAAGTCCAAGCAAGCCATCGCTAGACCTACATCAAAAACTGCACCTGTATCTAAGCCTCCAGTTACCAAACCCGCGCCAATAGTTGCACCTTTACCCAAGCCGTCTGTTACGGGAGCTTCAAAGCTGACTTACAACCCAGCTAAAAATCATCTCCAAGCTAATGCTTTAGTAAGGGGACTAATAATCGCTAGACGGCAGAAAAGTATTAACAAGACTATTGCCGCTAAGGTACAAGATGCGATCGCCATCCTACGCTCAGGGAAGGACATCAATACTGCGGCTAAACGAGCGGGTGTGAGTATAGACAAAATCAATGAATTGCTTACTCTAGCAGGGGGATGAGCTTGTGCATAGGTGCTTGGCAATAATTACTGCTTTGATTATTGGTGTGACTGCTTTACCCTTCGCCACGAAAGCGCAAGTAGATGTCATTGATAACGATGCTCCAACAAATGACAATCTAACCCCAAATACATTTTCCTTCGATGATATAGAGCCAATTCAATCTCATGGTTCTTTTTCTGCTCCTGGCTGGGGAAGTATTACCTGGACTCCTGGGACTCGCCCTGAGCAACTATTTACGGTGGGGATGTTCCGCGATTCCTTTGGATTTCAGAATTTATCGCTTAACCAGATTGGAGCTATAACAGGTCAAAGCGTTACTGATGCCCCCCTATCTAGTTTTAGCCCCGTTCAAAATCTGACAGTCTCTCAGCTTGTATCATTGATTCCGCAGTTGGGGCAATTACCTGTGTCAATGTCTCCCCCAATTCAAGCACTAGCCCAGCAGCAGGGCGTTGATACTGCTCTTGGCTCTGTTGCGATCGAAACAATTTCACCCCTACTCCAAGGAACTATTAGTCAACTTGGCAGCAGCCAAACTGAGTATTCAATCTCTCAAATACCTGGACTTGAAAATGTAGCATTAAAGCAAATTCCTGATTGGGAAAATGCTCAAATTGCCGATATTCCAGGATTATCAAGCGTCCCTCTCATCGATCCGTTTTCACTTAAGGATTATTTCATCCCGTTTGATATTCCCTTTGGTATGTCTCCCTGCAAAGTTGGCAAAGAATGTCGAGAGTTCAATATTGATAATACAGCATCAGGAAACTGGAACAACTCAAGTATTTCTTGTGTTGGCGCACCGTGTTCTCACATTGAAGTGACGCGACGGGGCAACGACACTAACAAGATTAGATGGATATCCAAAGAGCAAAAAGTTCCAGGGGGGAATGGGTATCTTTGCCTCAAGGAACCAACGGGGCGATTTCCATTTGGCAAGAATCCTAAAGTTGTTCTCGAAAATATCGACGAAGAAACGGGTAAAGTCGAGTTTGCCTTGTATTTTAGTGTTAGAGGTCCTTACGGTGCAGAATCTGCTCATTGTTTTGGTCCCTTTCCCATGCCGTTTTGGGGTGAACGCAAAGAAGGGCAGCTTGTCCTGTTTGGATCTGATAAACTAAGCACGAAAACGCCATTGTCGGATCTTGTGAGAGTAACCCCTAACCCTAGTCAACCCAGCAGTGCGCCCGCAGGCGAACCGCAAAACTTACCACCACCTACGGACTGTAAAGGTTCTCCGTCTACATATGTTCGTCCCACAGTAGGTCCTGTTAGTGATATTTTTGGCTACAGACCCAGACGGGGACGATGGCATTGGGGAATTGATGTTGCTCCTCCCTACGGAACTCCTATCGTTGCTGTCTCCTGTGGAGTTGTCAGTCTTAATGATTGGGTTAATGGATATGGATGGGTAGTCCAAGTTACCCACACTAGCGGCAAGTCCTGGCACGCACATATGCCTGAGCGTTCGTCCGTTCAAGTTGGTCAGCAAGTTAAGCGTGGAGAGCGGATTGGACGTGTTGGAAGTACGGGGAGGAGTACAGGACCGCACTTGCACTTTGAGTGGACACCTAACGGTTCACGGCGACCAGTTGATCCTAAAGTTTTGGGAGTTTTTTGATGCGTAAAATCTTCGTCTTCTCTATTTGTCTTGCTATCTTGGCGATGGCTGTAGGATTTGGAGTCTATCAGAAACAGTCGCGTTCAAGACCACTGATAGCCCAGTCTTTAAGTGACAACGATTTTTCTAAACCAAGGTTGCCTATGCGCTACCGCAAAATTGAAAAATGTTTTCCAACCACACATGAATTTCCTGAAACTGCATACATTACCACATATCAACAGAAAGATTATTTTTGGGTCTTTGCTCCCTATAAAAAATCTCCAGAAACTACTTCCTCTCTACCCAATCCTTCTGATTCATTATTATTCTCCAGCGACATTAAAGGTTGTAAAAAACTAGAGAAGTATAACAGCACAATCGCGGCTCTAGAGTCATTTATCCCGCATCCAGCAGCAGTTGAATTGAAATCCCAATACTGGTCGGCAACTCGTGAAAACATGACTAAGCAGGAATTTGAGCAATTACTTGATACAAAACCTGAAGCACCAGACCCATTTTTTCTCTTTTTAGAGGATGTAGAAGCACTAAAAAAACTTGGACTAACTCCAACAAAAAATGTTTTCATTGTGCGCGACGAAAATGACTTAACAAAATTGTTTGAACAGATTCGACGACCATAAGGCTTGCTTTTTACTTACAGGTAGAGTCGTTATTTTACTATGCACAAACTTTTAATTTTTACTGGAGCATATATAGGAGCGCTCACCCTAATTTGCAGTACCTACTCCATCCTCAGTTATGCCCGTCAATCAGAGCAATCCTACACCTTGTCACCAGACCCATTAAAGGGAGAAGCTTTTAATCGCTGCTATCCTTCAACTTATCACTTACCCGAAGAAGTGCGGTACGTGCAATCAGAAGATGGACACCGATACTATGAAGCGATCACCAAAGCTAGATTTTTGACTACAGCAAACTCTAGCGATGAATTTGTGGCTAACACTCATACTACTCTGTACATTCGCACGATGAAAGATGGCTGCAAATGGTTGAACCGAAACGACTTGAGGAGTGGTCGGCTGAAGTTTATGCCCCAGAGTGTAGCGATCGCATTGGCAAAGCAGAAATACTCCGAAATCATCACTAGCTGCTTAGACTCTCTGCCCGAAGCAACAGAGCCTATAGAGTGTACAAAGCAATTAGAGGTTGCAGTCAATCAACCTCCTAATTGGGCTTTTGACCAAATTGACTATTTATTTCCTGATGATGCCATTGCCCTCAACGAGCTAAGAGTCAAAACAGACAAGGTTTTGGTTGTTAAGTCGATTGAAGAAGTGGAGTCTAAGAAAAAATTACAGAAATATAAAATCAATTAGGAGTAACCACCATGAGTACGCAAGCACCCCAACTGGATAAGGGGGAAATGGCTGCTGCTGAACGCGCTAATTTACGCCTGAGCGAACAGATTATGGTTCTGATGGCAAAGGCGCTGCGTAATTATGCCAACAACTACCCGTCAAAAGTACAGAAGACGCTATCAGACCCCAAGGCTGAAACCAAAGTAGATATCAGCATGGGAAATGAAAAATTATTGAGCGCTACGTTAGGCGCTGACAACAAGATCAAGGAAACTCGAACCAATACAATTACTGACGAGCAAGCACAGGAGCTAGCAAAAGCGCTTTTCAAACAGCAAGGAGAAATGCTGGAAGGCGGAAAAATCCGAGATATTCGCGTCTTAGTCAATGGCGTACCTCTGTTTGAGGCAAAGGACGGGAAGGTGCTGGGGAACAATCTACCCCCAGAGTTTCAAAAAGCGATCGCTGCAATGGTAAAGCCAAAGCCTCTAGAAATCTCTGTATCTACAAATCCCCCAAAACAAGCAACTCAAGAGCAACAACAAGCTCCTGGTGCGACTAACCCAATACCGAATGTAGCTCAAAAAGGGTCTGATTCTCCTATTGCGACTAACCCAATACCGGATGTGGCTCAAAAAGAGTCTAATTCTCCTACTGCGACTAAGCCAACGCCGGATGTAGCTCAAAAAGGGTCTAATTCTCCTATTGCGACTAACCCAATACCGGATGTGGCTCAAAACCAGTCCAATCCTCCTACCGCAGGGCAAGAACAACTTAATCGCAATCTGATTGCAGAAGCAAAAAAGTCTCTCGACCGTTTAGTTCCAGACCAAAGCGCAGGCAATCGCCAGTGGAAGCATGAAAAGTATACCCTGACGCAAAAGGATGGCGTTACTTCTATTTACGTAGCAGAAACTAAGGCAACGATTCGCACTGATGGAAATGCAATCACAGGCAATGCAAGGCAGAAGGATGTCGAGGCTTTAGGTAAAGTCAACGCCACGATTGACCAGCAATTAGGTAAGCCTGCTGTTAAACAAACGGGGGCGGAACTTTGAAAAACATCTTAGAGATAGATCCCAATAACCCCCAAAACTGGGGACTAGCACTTGATACGCTGGTTCATTCTAAATATGCCAAACCACTTTTTCTGCTTGCCGTGTTGGGAGTGGTTTTGCTAGTAATGGAAATTCGCGGTAAACCAAAACTGAAGAATTCTGCGGCTTGGGCAAAACGCGAACAGGTCAAACGCTGTCGAGAACTATGCCGCAAACAAAAAATGAAAGGAGGCAGCGCTAACGTAGGACTTGAACTGGGAAAAAATTTACCTATTTATGATGCAGTCACCTCCATTATTGCCATTGGCGCACCCAAGACGGGGAAATCCTTTGGTGCAACCCTTGCCGCACTATACGCCCATCTCAAGCAGAAAAATCCAGCTATCTTAGTTGATGTTCAGTATCCCGTACAGACCGAGCAAATTGCCTGCATGGCGCGGCAATTAGGATATGAGGCTAAAGATATTCATATTTTTGCCCCAGGTTGCATAGAATCGGAAATTTGGAATATCTGCGAGTATGCCCAAGGGACTTACGCTGCCAATTTATCGAAGTTGCTCAATGATAACTTTGCAACTGGCGGAGACAAAGGCGATCGCTTCTTCGATCCAGCCGGAGAAGGTCTAATTTCGGCTACCTTGCAACTGGCGAGAACAATTCCAGGCTTAGATGACGTAGTAGGTTGTCAAGCCTTGTTGGGGTTAGACGATTTGCCCAAGCGGGTTCGGCTTAATCAAAGCAAAATAGATCCTTGGGTCTATCGAGCTTTTATGCAACTGCTATCAACGGAAAAATCAGAAAAGACCGCAGCTTCAATTGCTGGGATTGCCGCCAACTTATTCAAGCGATTTACCGAAAAAGACATTGCTCCAGCCTTAGTTGGCAAAACAAGTTTTCCCATGTTCCTTGATGGTCCCAAACTCTTAGTTTTAGGTGTGCGCTCGGATTTGCGCGAAGTGATTATGCCGATCCAAATGGCACTGTTATCACTTTTAGTAGACATCAACTCGGTTCCCACACGTAAAACGCCTCTGCAAGTATGCTTCGACGAACTAGCTGCTGCCACGTACCGTACTTTGCCTAGTCGGATTAATGAAAATCGTAAATATGGGGTCTATTTTAACCTTGCCTTCCAAAACCTGGCACAACTTGAAGAGAGATACGGTAAAAACTTAACTACAGCTATCTTAGGAGCGTGTGGGACTCAGATTTTATTCAATCCACGAGAGCAGCAGACAGCCGAGTTGATTTCTAAAATTGTGGGTACTGAAAATTATCGGGAATCGCAGCGAAGTCGCTCTAGTTCAAGCGGCAAAATTTCTACTTCAACTTCGTTCCATGTTAAAGAGCGTCCGCTTATTCCCGCTTGGAAAGTTAGGTTAATGGGTCAGGGTTGGGCAATTGTCCTTAATGCTGGTTATCGTTCTAAAAATGGAGCGACAGAGTACATCCCCTACAAGTGCAAAATTAAAGTCTTTGAGGAATATGAAAAGCTAATAAAATGGTCGGCATCGCAGTGGTCGCACACCAGAAATGTATTTGTTCGCCGCTCTCCCCAACGAGCCGTAGACCCTGAATATCTCTCTGCTGGCGTGAAGCTTGCTGAGGAGTTTCTTTGTTTACCAACCACCGCAGAAGTCAATCAACAAATTGCCGACCAAGCTCTTAGTGGATTTTAATGTTCGGTTTTTGCTTTTAATTGTTATTTAAAGTAGATCGCTTTAGAGGTATTAATGTTTACTCCCACTGAAGAAGCTGTGTTGTCAAAGCTGCCTCAAGAAGTCCAGCGAACGTTGTCGGAATACCCATTGGTTGCCCAAAACTACTTGATAGCGCGATCGCTTCCTGTATTAACTGAAAATTACAAGTTGGAACTATTTGAGATTTACTACGATTGTGCTGACCTTCCGGCAATAGCAATCAAAAAGGGTGTGCTTACTACTAATGAAACCAACTGTGATACTCCACCAACCATCGTTGAGGGTATGGGTGACGATGGCGCAGTATTTATTCAGGTAAGAGAGCGCGTCATCCTCAATCGAGTTGGAGGTCACTTTCCCGAAGTCAAATCAGTGCTGGTAGAGGTTGGCTAATGTCAAATCAACAACGAATAAACGACCTAGTATCCCTGTTTGGTGACAAAAACAAAATTATTATATCTTTAGGTCGGGAAAAAATTTACCCAAACTTTGAAGTGTCCGATGCAACTCTAGAACGGTTGGAGAATGCACTAAGAGCGCCACAATCGGAAAACGGAACAATAAGAGTTTTAGAGTCAACAGGAGTTCTTTTGAAAGCAGAACTTATCTACTGTAGTTCTCAAAATGTTGTTGATTTAGATATTAAGAATGTTGCTCCACAACTTCAGTCTAGCTCTATTCTTCCAATACCAAAGATAGTGCAGATGAGGCGGAATCAAACAGTTAATCGATGGTTAGAAGCTTTAAATCAAACTGTCAAAGATGCAGTAAAAGGAGTTGAGGAAGAATCCCTACATATTCCCTAAAACGTGCGCTCCTTAGCATCAAAAGTTTAATTTACTAGGAGACTTTCACGATGACTCAATATCCAAATGCAACGCTTAACGCCGAAGACTCTATCAATCTTCCTCCCTTTCCCAATGGCTATCGACCTAAAGAAATTGAGGTGTATTTAGGTGATAGTTGCTCTGATTCAGCTTATCACTACAGCAATGGTCAATGGTTTGATATTAGTCTTAAAAATATTACTGATGAATCTGTTGTCCAGATATTAGTTGATGACCAGTGGGCTTATATTCAAGCAGGAAACGAAGTTTTGCTAGATAGACTAGGAGGGGCTGTGCTACCTGAAATCCCCAATCAAGAATTTTTAGTATCTCGAATTAGTCATTATTTACAAAACTGAGCGTTCGATTTTTATGTATGACTAATTTGGGCTTGTATGAGTTTTTGAGTTCTCTGAATAACACCTAGTAAAGCAGTGAAAAATAAATTCAATCCACCATAATTAAGGTAGAAAAATAAAATGGAACCGACGATTAAAGAGCTTAATGAGTCTTTGAATAAGCTAATGTCAGAACCAGATCCTCCATTGCGTCCTCATCCCCGCGAAACTGCCCCAGAGATAAAAACGCCGATTGCTATGTCGGTGAGAGATGCGGCGATGCACGTAATTGAAAAACGCAATGATGCTCCTGAATGGAAAAATGGTCAAATGTCTTCTGGAGAGGTGTACGACGATCAGGGAGGGGTGAGCGAAAGAATCAACGGTCTAGAGATAAGTGTTTTTCAGAGACACGATTCATCAGTGAGTGTTGAAATTTTTGACGAAGGTTACTCTGATGCCACAATGCACCAAAACATCCCCGATAAGCACTATGAATTTACATTACTAGACACTAACTCGCGTGGTGAAGCTGTTGCTTTTTTGCCAGATCATAGTATATATGAGCGAATGGGAGTAACCAAGGATGAATTTGCTCATCTAGTAACAGAGCGATTGTCAGGGATGGCAAATAAAATAGATTTGCAAAGTTCTATTCAACAAGAAAGCCCTGTAGCAACAAGTTCTGTGCAAGTTGCAAATGAACGCCTAGATGCAGACTTACTTCCTCAAGCTCCTCTACCTGTTGCGGCTGGGAAAGAACAGATAGAATCAGTGCCAGCAAATTCTGTCACATGGATGGAGTCACTAAAAGCACAGATTAATAATGTTGATGGCTCTAAGTTACAAGTCTTTGCTGGCAACAGTAAAGTCTACGAGCAAACAGATAATGTCGTCACTACTGATAAATTAGCAACCCCTGTTGGGGAAAAGGTACAGCAAGCTTTAGAGAATCCCAACGAATTAAAAGGTTCTGTCCGCATTATGGTGGACGGAGAGAAAGTTTACCATGCTAAAAATGGTCAAGTTTTAGAAAATAAACATTCTTTAACCCTGGAAAATTCACAAGTTACTCAAGCAAAGAGCTTAAATGTTGCTCCAGAAGTAGCTCAAGTAAGTGAAGTACAACCACAAAACTTACCAGTTAGTCAAGAAAAGACTTTAGAAGCAGCTCTAAAAGTAAGTCAAGTAGCCCAAGTCCAAGAGCAAGTTTTCCAAGGAGATCGCGCAGAAATACTAGATGCAGTAGTTTTAGACGTATCTCCAGTAGTTGAAAATCAAAAATTTAACAGTGGGGCAATTGTCTTGGCGCGGCAAGACAAAGAGATGATTCCTTTTCCTATAAATCCCACCCCGATAGAACTAGACGCAAAGATGCCAGAGGTAGTCAACCCAAATAAAGCGACTGAGCGCGGTTCTGTAGAGCAAGCATTAGCCAGTGCTAACGCTCGGATTGATTCACTACAGGCACAGTTAAAGGACACCCAAAAATCCCTTGAGGATCTTTCTAAATTTGTCCGCAATGATAACTTAAAGTCTTGGGCGGAACATAAGGTTACTGACGTTAACAAGACTTCTCAATCCATTGCAGAGCAAGCCAAAAGTAAAGTAATGCAATGGGTGCAGGCTAAAACCGTACAGGTTAAGGAAGCCGTTCAAGGCAAGGTTAACGAAGTTAAAACTTTTGCTCAAGATAAGGTTAATGAAGTTAAAACTGCTGCCCAAATTAAAGTAAATGAAGTTAAGACCGTTGCTCAAGACAAGGTTAATGAAGTCAAAACTGCTGCCCAAGATAAAGTTAGCGAAGTTAAGATTGCTACCCAGGATAAGGTAAATGAGGTCAAAACTGCTGCCCAGCTTAAAGGAATTGATTTTAAGGAATCTGTAAGGGAACAGGCAAACAAGTTTCTTGCTCCCGTAAATTCAGCCCAAGTCGAACGGGCAGCGAAACATATTGTCCGCGAGTTTGGAGATGGCAAGAGTTACAACAAAGCAGCAACCCATTCCTTTCAACTAAATGATAAAAACGAATTATCTGTTGCTCGTCAGAGTGATGGCGCTGTTATTTACCAGAAGGGAGCGCTTACAAAAGCTGCTAATTCTCATGACATCCTCAAGCTTAATGCCCTACCTACTGTTGTCAATCAAATCAAAGAGAAGCAGATGCAGTCCACCCCAAAACAACAGATGGAGGTAGGCTCTTGAAGAACATCGTCTTATATCAAATCCCTTCTAGTGAAATTGAATTTCTCTTACAACAACTCAATCATCCCTACTACTGGAACCCCGCTCACTCTCACCTAATGCGTTGGGACTTGTGCTTAACTGCTACCGATATGGTGATCGCTTCCAACCCCTTAAGTGAGATTGCCGATCTTCCTGGCAATATTGTTCTTGATGGGTTATTGGATGATGGTATTCATTCAAGACTCACTCATCAGATTGTTAATGCTTTCCGCGAACAACGCAATCAGACGCTTTACCTCGTAGGCGATCGCTTTGATTGTCCATATAAACTTTTCCCCTTTGTCAACATTAAACAGTGGCAGTTACCAGACTCGGCGGCGATTGCAAACTTTCTCAAGCAGAAGGGTATCTATTGCGATGCCGTCTATCGTGCTTCATTGGGGCTTTATATTGGAGAGTTGAATAATGTACTCCAAATGTATACGAATCTCCAAAGGGAAGGATTAGCATCAGCCATCTCTGACTATAAGATTCGGAAGCTACAAGGGCGTGGAATTACTGTAGTTCCTCAACCTGACTGTGATGCGGCGGGGATGGATGTTCTCGATGGGATTTTGGCAGAGATTACCGACTTACTCAAGCCTGAAGCAGAAATTGCAGGCTTGCAGTTTCCTAGAGGAACGATTCTCATCGGTCCACCAGGAACGGGTAAAAGTTTGTTTGCTAAAAGTGCCGCTTCTCGTTTAGGTTTACCCTTACTCTGCGCGGATTGGGCGGGGTTGATCTCTCCTATCCCTGGTGAAAGCGTGGCAAATCTAAGGGCGTTATTGCAGTCCGCCGAGGCATCCGCACCCTGCATCTTATTTTGGGATGACTATGATAAAGCGTTTGCCTCCGCAGATCTATCTAAGGACACTGGAGAAGAAAAAAAACTAGCAGGTATGCTGCTGACCTGGCTGCAAGACCGTACCGCTCCAGTTTATACAGTCGTCACCCTAAATCGAATTAATCAAATTCCCCCAGAACTGAAAAGAAGATTCGACCGCACCATTTTTGTGGACTTGCCTCATGAAGGAGCGCGTCATGATATCTTCAGCATCCACTTGTCCAAGTATTGCGGGACGGTTCCCAACTGGAGTGATCGCGATTGGAAAATCCTAATTTCTGAGTACGGGGAATGTACACCCGACGAGATTGGCAAAGCAGTTTACTTAGCCGCAGTGCGCTCGTACAGGCAGGGTCGCACTCGCCAAATCACCATTGACGACTTGCTTTATCAACGTAAACAATTTACTCCAGCCAACATTGCCAACCCCGCGCAAATTCAGTCGATTCGCAATAATTCTAAGTTTGCTCTCAAAGCTTCCAGTGATGACCGCTCAAAGTGGCGCGTGGAACCTGACCCCATATTCAAAACAATGCTAGGACGGTAAAATTAAACCCAAAAGGAGAAGAAGTATGAATGACCGCGATTCCCAAAATCTTAACCTCTTTAATGCACTGATTGTTTTTAGTCTAATTACCTTATTTTGGCGGCTGTTTATGGCGGTATGGCGGCGCTCCAAGCTGGCGGCGATTCTATTAGTCACTGTGGGACCATACCTCCTTGCCGCTCTACATAGTTTTGAGCAGGATTCTTCATACCGCGCGTTATGTCAGATTAAGCCTGAGCAAGTTGCTTGTAAGCGTTAGAATTTAAAAGCTCAAAGATAGCTTTTATAGGCGTGAGAACAGTCTTCCAGCTAGTAAACTGAAAATGAGGCGCTATGACTTCGTTTGACATTAAGGTTTTAGCTGCGCTCCTGATGGTCATAGATCATGTTGGTCTAGTCTTTTTTCCCGATCAACTAATATTCAGGTACTTAGGTAGGCTAAGTTTTCCACTATTCGCTTGGCTACTTGGACAAGGAGAAAAACATACAAAAGACGTTTATGCTTATCTTCTGCGAATAGTTATTTGGGGATTAGTCAGCCAACCTATTTATGTGCTGTTGTTTCACAATGGACAACTGAATATCCTCTTTACTTTAGCCCTTGGTTTAATTGCCCTCTTCTTACCGAAGCTGACTGGCTCGAAATATTTAGTTTGGATAGCAACGGCAGTCATCGCTCAAGCTATCAAGGCTGAGTACGGAGCCTACGGAATAGTGACTATCATCCTGATGGCTCGGTTTGTTCGCTCTAGTCTAGTTTGGTGGGCAGGGTGGGAAATACTCAACCTATCAGTTTTGTTCACTCGTCTCTCTGCGTCTTATCAAGGATTAGCATTACTTGCCCCAGCGATACTAATTTGCTGGAATGGCAAACAGGGAAAGAAATTCAAGTCATTTTATCTATTCTATCCTGTTCATCTTTTCCTCCTGTGGCTCGTGGGTTTGTCTCTCAAGTTTGCTCCGGCTCTGTTTTAAACATCAACAAGAACATTGATAGTTTGGACTATCAGCTAAACAGCTTATACCGCTAGGATATTAGAAGTGAAAACTCGTGCTTTCAACTAACCAAAATGAACCATGTGCTGTCACTAAGACAACACCAACCCTGAGAAATTATCAAAAACAGTTCATCGCAGACCTTTATACCCAAATTCGTAATGGCAGTAAGCGCATCCTTGGCTTTTCTGCTACTGGCTCAGGGAAAACCGTTCTGGCTGCACAGGTAGCCGCCCACGCTGCTAGTAGAAACAAGCGATCGCTCTTTGTCGTGCATCGCGAGACATTAATTGCTCAAACAGCAAATAAGCTATCCTCGTTCGGAATAACCGAATGTGGTTTTATCAAAGCAGGTTGGCAAGAAAACCGAGAAGCACTCGTACAGATTGCTTCAGTGCAAACTTTAGAACGACGAGACTGGTGGCAAGAGTTGAATGTAGATATTGCGATCCTGGACGAAGCTCACCTAACCGCTTTCGCTGCCATCGTCACCAAAATGATGACCGAGATTTTTCCTCACGCTATCTACTTGGGTTTAACTGCGACACCCTGGCGATTGAGCAAGAAGGAAAGTTTAGGGGATATCTTTGACAATTTAGTATCGGCTCCCATGCCTCACAAGTTGATAAGTTCTGGTTTCCTGGTCAAACCTGACTACTTTAGCCCCAATCAAGCTGACTTGGAAAAGGTAGGCACAGCAGTCAATGGCGACTTTAATGAGGGTCAACTTGCCCTAGCTTGCGATCGCCAAGGGTTGAGCGAACAAATGGTGAGAGATTGGCACAATCTAGCATTTGCTCGTTGTACCATTGCTTTTACAGTTAACGTCGCCCATGCACGAAACTTAGCTGCTGCCTTTACAAATGCTGGAGTGCCGTCAGCCTATGTAGATGGCAAGATGCCCTATAAGAGTGTTGCCCGGATTTATCAGCAGTTAGCTGATGGAGAAATCCTGCTGCTGGCAAGTTGTATGAAGTTAACTGAGGGCTTTGATTTACCGAGTACGAGCGCGATTATTTTGGCGCGTCCTACTAAGTCAAAAGCTCTCCATTTTCAGATGATTGGACGGGGGCTAAGACTTGCTCCCGAAATTAACAAAACAGACTGCATCGTAATTGACATTGCTGGCAACGTGATAAGGCATAGCTTTGTCGAGGATATCACAGAAATTAGCATGGAGCCTGGATATGAGGGGGCGAGTGGCGATGAAGCTCCCAAAAAGATTTGTCCAACAGAGAAGCAAGGCTGTGGCAAAATCCTCTATGCTTTCACCATGAAATGCCCCGAATGCGGTTATGTGTTTGAACAACCCAAGAAAGTCTACTTAGTTCCAGGGCTAGAACAACTACTTAGCGAGGCAGATATCGAACGCTACGAGTATTACAGGAAAAGCCTGCGCGAAGCTTACGATAAGAACTTTGCCCCTGGATGGGCGGCAATGAACTTCAAGGAGCGCTATGGCTACTGGTCGCCTAATAGCTGGTCGAAGGGCGCAATCTTCGGGACTAAACCAACGCCGCAGCAACGCTCTGAGTATCTTAAGTATTTACAGGCGATCGCGCAAAGGAAGGAAAAACCCCTTGAGTGGGTACAAAAACAAATGGAGCTAGAGTTTGGCTTAGGGTTGTTTGAATAAAAGCTAAATAGCTAGTTGTTTGTTCGGTGAGGACTAACGAAGAAGAATTAATCGTTGTTGCTGGCGCAACAATAAACCCTCATGCTCAAACTGCTGAAGTAGTCGCGTAACCGTCACTAGATCTTGCACCTAACGGAAAAACAAGCTTTTTAAGCTCTCTCATTTTCGGTCGTGCGATCACTTGATAACTGGGAAGCCTTACTTGGAGTGAAAATTAGCCTAAAGGTAAATGAGCTAAAACATTTGTAGTAGAAGAGTTTGAGCTTGGTGCAAGATCTGAGTTAAGGTCATTTTTCTTACCTTTGCTATTGGTCATCATTATCCTCTAAGAAACAAACTGTTACCATCGATTAATCTAAAATTTCTTCGCATCCCGGCAGCGATGTCACCCGAACTTTCTTGTAGTCTTTACAAGTGTTAGTAGCTGACTTTGTTACCGCTTCACTCGCGACACTAGCCACGGGCTTAGGGTTGCCAAACAACATAGTTAGAGAAATCCCCATAATGATAGTCATAAGCGTAGGGATAATGACAAGGACGGGCTTCATATTATTTTATATAGAGATTCAAGTTTACTCAACGCTTTTCAATACGTCCACTAATAACTGTTAAAGCTCAAATTGCTTACCAATTTTTTTCTCCTTTATTGCCTTTAGCACTTGTTCAAACTTCTCTACATCTCTTTGAGTAATGCTGCCTTGAAGATTACCATCGGATAACTCTAATATTGTTGCCTGCCGTTGGATACAATCTACTTTGATATTTGAACCAACCTTGGTGAAGGTGTACCATCCACCAGTCCACGACACATGATCGCTGCGCTGATTCTTAGCAAACGTGGAGAGCAGCTTGATACTTAATTTCACTGCTCTAGTATTCAGCCGTTCTTGCTGAAGGCTAGAGCTATCTTTAGTGGCTGTATGAGCGACAATAGCATCTGTCCTCATCGGACGAGTGAGGTCAGTGATTGGGCTATGATGCTGCCACAAAGAAGAAGTTGACAACTGTTCGTGCTGCGCCAAATCTTGCTGCATGGTGGCAATAGCTTGTTGAGTTAAAGGTGTAGGCGTTTTGGGGTGATGGAAGGCGATCGCAACTTCAATAATTCGCCCCAGGTAAGCATCAGGTCTACCAATCTCCCTAGCTGCCTGATACCACTGCCATAAATCACTAGCAGTTTGCTTATAGGTATTAAAGTCCAGCCGCATTGCTGCTGCCTCAGTTGATAGTCCTTGACCAGAAGCGACAACCGCCTCAATCCGGCTGATGTAAGCATCGGGTTTACCAATTGCCTGCTCCACCAGCTTCCACTGCGAGGGTTCTGGCTGTGGCTCTACTTGCCTAGGTTGGCTTTCACTCTTTAGTTGCTCGTTCCAGTCTTTGCCAAAGGTTGGCGTTGCTCTAGTAACTGCCCCAATTTCAGCAGCTAACCGCCATGCCATTTCTTCTCCAGGGCGATCGCGGTCGTGAGCAGCAACAATTTCTACCCTTTGCTGTTGCTGTTGTCGTAGCCAAGTGGTAGGGACAGAACCAGCGCCATCCGTAGAGACAAACATTGTTCGCCCAAGTTGCTCCGCCAAAGCTGCGGCTGACAGGGCATCAATTGCCGATTCAACTAGCACGATGCGCTTTAGCTCTCCTTCTCCTTGGACAAAGGAGAACCAGCCGTTGTCACGCCCGCTACCCGTTGCTAACCCTTTGAAAGCGCTATCCCTGTATGTACCGCGCAAACTAGCTCCGGTAAGATTGCCCTTAATGTCCTGGCGCAAGAAGACAGCATTTTGCTTGGCATCAGCGTAGACTTTGCCTTGGCTATGTAGTTCATCGACCAAGGCTACGGGTAATTGACGTTTTTCGACTAGGTATTGGCGCACAGCTAACCACTTCGATTCGTCGGTGCTTGGCGGTTGGAAGGATTGGCGTTCTACAACTTTTGGTTGTGGCGCTCGTACTGGGACAGGTGGTAGTTCCAAGGCGCTATCGGCTAACCATCCCAACGCTTCTTTAAACTCACGCGCCTGGACGTGCATGACTAAATCGATTGCGCCATAGCCGCCTTTGAGGTTGGCGTGGTCGTAGAACTTTTGGTCGTTGATGCTGATAATCTGACCTTCACCGCGCCATTTGTGCTTATCGTACTTGTCTTGGGTTAGCCCTAATCGGATTGCTATCTCATCAAGGGGAAGGTCGCGTAGTTGTTGGGCAAGAGTGATTACAGTTTCTTTTGTATGTGTAGCGACTACCGCGTGGACTTTCTTAAGTGCCTGGGTATTGCTAGCGGTTTGGAGCATACTTAAGTCCTCCCCAATCTGTTTACAAGCGGAAATAGTACTTATTGAACCAATCGCTGACAAATTGATCTGCTGGGAAATAGATGCGATCGCAGTGTTAGTTATTTGCTGTTGTTTCTCCTTTAATAAAGGCTCGATTTGTTGCAGGTAGCCGGAGATGATAACGTCAAGTTGATTAACTGATGCAGCAGCGCGATCAGGGTTGGATTTAAGCTGCTGCGTCAAATCCGTCAAAGCTTCAACTAAGGGCAGGGTTTCAACAGCCGACTGCTCAAGGTGTTTTGATACGGCTTCCCCAATGCCTGTAACTATTTGCTGCTCGTGCCGCGCCTTTCTTGCTTTGGCTTGTTCCAAGTAGCTAGAAATTACAACGTCAAGCCTATTTAATGCTGCAAGCGAATTAGCCTGCTCATACTGGAGGTCAGTAGTTAGGCTGGTTAGCGCTACGGGAATATTCTGGTGCTGGGTTACACTGGCGCGTTCGATATAGTCTGCAACAGTGCTAATAGTGCGGTCACAAGTTAGCTTGTCAAGTACATTATTGAGGGAATTGAGAGCAGTTTTCCCCTGGGCTAACTGCTGCCGATGTTGGGACAATTCTTCTATTAATGGTGATACTGTCAGGGCCAAAGCTGAGGCAATAGTTTCATGTTCAGCATGGTTTGATGCTGCCAAGAGCGCTTGCTGAGTTGTTTTTTGTTTGAGAGCCGCGACTGTTGCTTGGGTTTGGGCTAAATAGTCAGAAATTGCTGTATCAAGCACTTTGAGCGATTCAAACGATTGCGATTGCTCATCCCCTAGCTGCTGCGTGAGGTCAGTTAGCGATTGGATTAGGGGTGAAGCAATTGCATCAAGCTGAGTGTGCCTGACGACGGATTGTATTGATTGCTGGTTAAGTTGCTCCTGGTCTAGTTGTACTTTGGGCTGTGATAAAGTCGCATCCTCAATCACTTTGGTTAGTTGATGTATGGCGTTAGTTAACCCTTGGTGCTGAAGTCCCTTTAGCTGTTCACTTAAAGGTAGAAGCTCTTGGGTTAGCGGCGCTTGGGTGATGGTTCGTGCTGTTAGGTAATTTGAGATAGCACGAGCAGCTTGACTCTGTACCTCAACGCTTGGGGCTACTTCTGAACTTGATTGCAATAGTTCATGAGGCAGCGCGGATTCAAGCTTTCGCATTACCTCACTTAATAGTTGGGACTGGTTGCCCAAGAAGTCTTGGCATAAATTATGTAAGTCTTGGGCAACCCTTGTTGAGGCAATGGCTTCTACATTCAGGTGATTAGCGATTGCTTCATTTAATTGTCCGCTTACTCGCCCGTCATCTCCACCTCGCTGTTCAATACTTTCATTACCTGCTGTGCGGTCAATAATTGTTGGATCTTGTCGGTCAAGGCTACTTGTGAAGTTCGCTGCTCCCTGACCTCGAAGCCAACTGTTTGCAAGGCTTCGACTAAGCTCTGTAATGTCGGCTCCAAGTTGCTCGACGGTTTGGAGTTCAAGGTGTCGGCTAATTGCTGCAAGAAGTTCAAGTGACTGGCTTTCAATTCCTTGAGGTTCTCGGTTTGGGTAATTTCCAGGCGCAGGATTTGTTCGTTCAATTGACTGTTGCTGCTCTCCAATTGCTTGTGGCTGCTCGTAAGTTGACTGTTGCTTTTCTCCAATTGAGCGATCTTTTTGGTCAATGGGGCTAAGGCTTTGGTCAATTCTGAGGTGTCCATCGGCTGAGTATTCTCGGTTGATTTGTCGTTGTTGGCTGTCATGATCAGGTTCTTGTAATTGGTTTAAGTTCGGGTTGTTGATGGGGTGCTGACCCAAGGGCGGTTCTTTTAGCTGTTCTTTCCTCTCTTGAACGCTCAATTTTTTAGGCGGTGGCACGATGGCTAAATGCCGTGACTGCTTGTTGTGTTCGCGCCATTGTCGTAATGGCAGCGCCACTGATGCCACTTGTTCGTAAGCGAGTGGACTATGAGCCACAATCAAGTCATCTACCCCTTTTTCTAGTCCCGGTAGACTGACCACATTAACTTTTACTCCCTGCTGTTGCAATAAGCTTCCAGTCCGAGAAATCGCAATTTCAATATTCCGCTTTGTCTCTGGGCGCGTCTCGTAGTCAAAGCAGAAACTAATGTCGCGCCCTAGCGTGGCGAAAACTGCCAATTCTTCATGCAAATGAGCCTTTATTGGTCTTCCTTGCTCATCCTTACTGCGATAACCCGCGTAAATTCCTGGTAGCCCGATGGCAACGTGACCTTGGCTCAGTAAACTAGCTGCTTTCTTTGCTCCCTCCGCTAGGGTAATAGGTAAGTTATATTTCCACGCGCAGTACCAAAAACCGCGTTGCCGATCTTCTTGAGACGGATCAACTCCTGCTTTTTGGTAAATCTTTTGGGCAATATATTCGGGTACATCTAAGAGGAAAATACCTAAGTCGGTTTTTGGTGGATGCTCGTACTTGATGACTTTCCCTGGTTTATCTGGATTACTCCTTGGCTCATTGGGTTTGTAACAGCCCCAAATTTTCTCTTGCGGCTCGTTACCTGCTTCTAAGTTGGAAAAAGATAGCGCATTAACACCGGAATTGCACCACCAACCGCCAGCATCAACATGGGCGTATCGCTTGAGCATTCCAGTAGTTAGTTGCCCAATGTTGGTTCGCTCCAACTTGTCCGAGTACATCAAGTATTCCCAAGCCTCATGCTCCTGCTCAATACTTCCCATTTGTAGGCTGCGGAAGTTAGCAGCAGCAATGTCTGGATGAATAGCGCTGCCTTCAACCAATTCCTGCCAATGCTTTGCTTCAATATGGGGTGGAGCTTCCTCGGCGCTGGTGGGTTGCCAAAATACCTCTAACTGCTTGGGTGGCTCTCTCTTAACAACGGGATTTTGCGCTAAGAGTGCTGCTTTCTGATTTTGACGCTTGAGGGGTCGTTCAATACTTATAACTGGGGCGGAGTCCTTACGACTTGGTTTTGGTGTTATTGGAACATCCGCCGCTTGCTCAACCGAAGAAGCTCCAGCCCTTACTGCCGTCGCTGCAACCTGTACTTTAGAAGTGGGCTGCAATAATTCCAGTACCGTTTTTTGAGCCTTGCTTTCCTGTGCTTGCTCCAGCAGAAAATCTACATTTTCAGCGTAGATTTTTAGGTCATATTTAGCGCGGCTGATGGCAACATAAACGCTTTCGGAGCTTACTGTCGCATCACAGGTGGACGAAACTAATACTCGGTCGGCTGTTTTGCCTTGGCTGCTATAGGTTGTCGATGCGATCGCATAATCAAGAGCTAATGGCTCGTCTAGATACAATGATTCCTCTTTGCCATTGTGATAGCGAATCGTTGCCGTCCTACCCTCAATTGCTGTGACTGTAAATTCATCTCGATTGCTGCGTCCGCTTTGTTTATCTTCCTTTATCCACCTCAGTTGTTCTCCAACACAGATTTCAATGTTTTGTTGGGTGTAGACAGTTTTGCGAAACTTCATTGGGTCAACAGCCACTTGGTTTCCTGACCAATCGCTCAAAATTAGCTTGTCAGCCTCGTAACCATACACAGCATAAGCTCGGTCTTTATGTAGCCCTGCTCGTTTGTACGATCGTAAAGGTATGACTACATCGCCGATGTTGTAATGATGCTGGTATCGAGCTTGTACGTTCGTCAGGTCTTTTTGTTTAAGCCTGGTTACAACAGCATCCTCACCTACAAGTGTTCCCTCCTGTTTTAGCCCCTCCCGAAGATCCTGCATAATCTGGGCTTTTTCTTTATGAGTTCCAGCTAAAACCAAAGTAGTTCGCCGTTGCTCTGGGCTTAGTTGTAAGTAATCCTGGGCAATCAGCGTACTCCTTTGCTCAAGAGCGGAGATTTCTTGTACCCTACCTACATCTAAAAGGTGTTGCACGGCATCAGCATGATTTCCCGCCGCCGCTAAGGAGGCTGCCTGTTGCAAATCCGGGACTTTTTGCCGTAGTGATTGGTTAAGGTGTGCTGTACTAATTCCAGCTTGTTGCAAGCTTTTAAAGGGATTTCCAGCTTCAACTGCACTTAATTGTCGCGTATCACCTACAAGTATTACTCTTGCTCCTACTGCTGTTGCTCTTTGCAGCAGGGCATAGCCGTCTTTGGCACTGAGCATACCCGCTTCATCTACAATCCAAATTTGATTTGGCTTAGTTTCTGCTGGCTGTTTGGAGAGCAGTAAACTTGCAACAGTATTGGTTTCAATTCCTACTTCTAGTCCCAGTACCTTAGTTGCTTCCTTACTTGGGGCATATCCAGCTAAAAGGGTTATTTCGCCTGACTCGGTAACTTCTTGCAGCATTTGGATTAGCTGTTTTAACTCATTTAAAACGTAAGTCTTACCTGCCCCTGCTACTCCTTGCCATGCAATAAATTGGTCAGTGCTTGTAGCAGTTAGAGCGATCGCTTCTCTTTGCCCTGAAGTTAAGCTTTTATCCGCCAAGTAGCTATCTATAGTTTCTGAAGTAGCGATCGCGCTGCATAGCCCTTTACCCTGCTGCATCAGCTTGATAGTAGCGAGTTCTCTAGCTAAAGCTGTTTGGGTTGTGTACCGTCGTCGTCCATCGTAAGTTTTAATTAGTTCGGGATGGGTGGCGATCGCACCCTCTAACTGATGGATGCTAAATGGCTTGACTTCGGCGATGACAAATTTTTCAATATCCTCACCTGTAAATGCAACTTGACGTTCGCTGCAATGCTCAATTGCTACATCTACTGCTAACTTGATTTCCGCCGCGATTTGTTCATCTTGCTCCTTTGAGGTAGGTTCAACAACCTGTGCTTTATCAGGATGAATGATGCCATATAAATGGGCTTCCTCGTGCCAGTAAGGTAGTTTCTCATCGCGCCCAATCTCATGATTTTTCTTTGCCCTAGTTTTACGCCATGCCCATATTTTGTTTTCGCAAGTTGGCTCGGCACCTATTTCTTCCAGCTTGTTTAGGATTTGTTCGTGCCTTTTTGAGAAGCCTTCAATTTGCTCTCTGGTGTACCCCTTAATCTCAAATAGCTCTTTAGGATGTGGTTCAATCTCATAGCCTAACTTGCGACACTCCAACGCCAACTCATTGCGGTAGATTTGCCCCAACAGGATTTTATTTTGGTAAAAAGGTTTGTTGCTGATACTACGCCATTTACCATCTGGTCCGAGGGTGCAGTTCATTACCAGACAATGAGTATGCAGGTGGGGGTCTAGCTCTCGGCTTGTATCGTGATGCCACTTTGCCACAATTAAATTATCTGTTTGTACTGGTTGCCCGTTGATTCGGGTTGTTGCATAACGTGACTCAATTAGGTCAATAGTTCTTGCTACTGCTTTACGGTGCGCTTCTTCCAGTCGCGTATCACCACCTACTAAGCAAGCTATACTCACGCTCTTAGGAGCGGAGAAAGTTAAGTCAATGCCCGCACGTTCAAACTTACCCTCATGGTTTTGTTTTTGTCTTAGTTGTGTTTTGCCATCAGGACTTAGACCATTGACGATGTTGTTGTAAACATCCATATCTACAATTGCACCAGACAACTGATATTTGGATGCTCCTTGCCCTTGCCACTGGGAATTAACTTCAGCATCTTCTTGGCTGTAGTAGTTCTCTTTTTTGTAGTAGGTCTTGGCTTGGGTTGCATTAGTGTTGGCTAGAGTCAGCATCCCTGATTGCCTCAACAGTTTTTTCAACTAGGCGGTGATAGGCTTGTTCTACTTCGCTGTTTCGTGCGATGAAAAATTCTGCACCTATATCCCTAGCGCTGATAATTATTAAATCCACATTGCAATTTTTATTGGGCTTGTTTGTTACCATTAAAAACTTTCCTTCAACTTAAATAATTAAGCTGCTGGCTTTCAAAAAATTAAAAAGATGATTTTGCTTGAAATTAACCCGCTTTACAAAAAGCAGGGGAATTTAAGTAATTTTGGTCGCGTAAAGTTGATACTAAAAATATAGCTTATAATTCAATTATTGCAACTCTTTGAATTGTGTTTTTGCACCAAAAGGTGCGTCAGGTGCGGTCGCCTATGCGACTACATAATTCCGGTGGGGTTTGGGGAGGTCGCCTCCCCATCGCTAGTCGGTAGAAAGCGGCAAGAGTCGGCATAAGTCGTCAATAGTTGCCGACTACCTAGCTATTTTAGGTACTTATTGATTAGTGCAGTCAATAAGTAAGAATTGAGTCGGCATAAGTCGGCACAAGTCGGTAAAAATTGTTTATTTTGGTCAATAAAATGTTTGAAAATGGTTTGTTTTTTCTTCAATAAGTGCTAAGTTAAATTTGAAGTAACGCCAGTCGGTATAAATCGGTAAAAGTTGTTTAATAACGTCAACAACTCCGAGAAACCGCCAAACAGTGTTAGCACAGTAAAATCAAAAATTATTGAGAATTGCTGCGAATGTAAATTCGCAAAAAACTTTGTGTTGGCATTGAAATAAAGAGGAATAAATGCCTGAGCTTAAAACAATGGAAAGGCAAATCGTTTTAGTCTTAACTTTAGATCCTGGGTCATCGCTAACAAAGATCGTGTATCAGATTGTTTACAATTGTTGGGAAAAATCTGAGCCAAAGATTTTGTTGATGGAACCCCAGGTAATAGAAGTAAGCCAAGAGTTGATTGAGGCATACGAGGCGCAAAGGTTGACCAGCGCCGACCCAGAAAACGAGGCTTGGATAGAGTGTGAGGGGGAGTTTTATGCGGTGGGGTTCTTAGCCCAGAAACAATTTTACGCTCATGCCGGACTTAATGAGTTGAAGTACGAAAGAGCAGTATTAAAGTTGATGGCAGCCGTAGGAGCGATCGCAGAGCGTGAGGGTTTACCAGACTCTTTTTCTGTGGCGTTAGCCTCACTATTGCCTTACAAAGAATGGCGGGACTGTGAAAAGTTTGAGCGCTCGGCTACCAACGCCTTATCTAACTTCTGCTTTCGTGGCAAGGCATTCTCATTGCCATTACAGGTGTTTGAATGCAAACCTGAAGGTGCGGGACTGGTATTGACACGTGGGAGAAAGTTAGGGTTAGCAACCAAAGAGCGGGTAATCTTAGTGCTGATGATGGGCTACCGAGATGTATCTTTTCTACTATTTGAACGTGGCAAGATTGTTGATGGTGGCACGTCACCAAAACATTACGGGTTAGTGTTGTTAGTTGAGAGGGTACAACAACGTACATCTGGGCAGGATAGCGAACCATTGCTTCGAGCCATCCATCGGGCGGCAATGGCTAAAAAGCCAGGGAAGGACAAACAAAAGCTGTTTCAAGAGCTAGTGCGGAGTAAAAAGCCACAACATCAAGCTGAAGAAATTGCCCAAATTATGGAGGCGGTGAGAATTTCCCGCCTTGAGTATTGGAGCATTCTGTCTGGATGGCTAAAGAGTATAATTCCCACAGGTGTTGATGAAGTAGTTATTGGCGGCGGAACGGCGGAGTGTTTTCGCTCTGAACTCAAGTCTCACTTTGCGACTATTGATATTTCCTGGGCAGCAGAATTAGAGGAGGATGTGAGACTAGCATTCAACCTCTCACCAGAAAAAGATACTTTGTGTTTGCGACTAGCAGATGTCTATGGATTATCTCGTTCTCTCCTTAAAAAAATAGAAGGCGGTGTTGGTCTTGTCAGAAAAATTTGAGATCCGTTTTAGTATTCAGGCGGAACCAGGTAGCCCAGAATTTGAACTACTGCGCTATTTAAAAAATTCCGCTCAGACGCTCTACCCACTTAGAGATATGGCAATGACGGCGCTGATAAGTCATTGGCTACCACTGGTTTATAGAGATAGCAAAAAAGCAACACCACAAAAATTACACCAAGTCATTCGTGATTGTAGTAACCGACTGATGTTGCAGCTACAGTATTTTCGAGAAATGGATGAAATGGCACAAGAGCAAAATCAACTTAGAGATAGTACCTCAAACGGTCAATACCCCGCGCAAATTGAGCCATCTCCTCCGGCTGTAGAAGATGAAACCCAATACGATCCTGACGATTTATTCAATAATTAGCAGGCACGATATGTCCCAGAGTTTAGAAAATATCTCAAATCTTTTGCACGAATCGCCATCATTATTCCTGTTGTCTGCCTTTAGACTAGATGCAGGTAAAATCACCATATTGTTTAGTTCAGTATTAGCAGCAAGAGAAGTGGCTTATATGTTGCGCGGTGATTGGGATGGTGTCAATGCTGTCACTATCTACCAGCCGGATGCGGTAGCAGTACAGAATACTTTGGCTTTACTGAAATTAGAACTAGGGCAAGAGGAAGTTAATTACTGTTATGCCGGAGAGGATTGTTCAGTATTGGTACTTCCTCCTCTCCAAATTTTCTCTACAGCCCGTAGTGGTAAGTCGGTATTGATGGCTGAATTTCTAATGCAATTTTCAGGTTATAAGGCATAGAAGCTTGAGTAAAACTTTTGCTCTTTAAGTTCATTAAATTGACTACTGTTTCACTAATCCAAGGAATCAATCATGTACCAAAAACACGAACTATTTGCCGAATTGTCTTCTGTTGACATTGCCGAAACACTCAAAGCCTGCGCTCTAGAGCAAAAAGATGAATATATGGAAGACGAAGCTGACCGCTTTCGCGAATGTCGTGCGCTAATTGAGCAAGGCAAAACATACAAGCAGACAGCAGCACAGTTTCGTAAGCAGGACAAACTAAAGGAATCTGGCGATGCCCAAGCGGATACCAACATACTAGAAATGTCTGAACTATTAACCCTATCTAGCGAACAGGTGGGGACGCGGATTTCTCTAATTGAGGCGGGAAAAATTCTGTCAGCCTGCGATTTATCGGATAAAGAGCAGTATGATTCCCAAGAATGCGATCGCTTCCTGGAGGCGTGTACCTTAGTCAAACAACAAAACAAGACTTATGAAGAAGTAGCAGCACATTTTGGGATTGCTCAACAGAGCAAGTCTAACGCTCATGGTATGTTGCTTGATGAAGTCAGACAATTGCTCAGTCAACCTGCTTTTAGCCAAGCAGAACAAATCCGCGAAGCATTGCCTCAGATGGCAATCGAACAACTAGAGGAAATCAAAGCATTGTTCTGGCAAATGACCGCTCAAAGATTGCGACAGTATGTTGACTCTGGGCAACTAGAAGCAGAGATTCGCCAAGCATCTAAGAGCGTACTAGCGACTTCTTCGGGAAACTCACTGGGGCTGTTGAATCCAAGCAGCAGCCCGAATCAGAAGCGTTTGCCTGGTTAATTGACGAGTGTATCCAACAGCGCATCACCGTTATTTCAACCACAGATCGGCAGCTAATTGAGTTAAACAACTATAAGTTGCGGGAACATGCCAAAGCGATCGCCCAAGAACAACGTTTGGACAAAGCCAGGATGGAGCGGTGGCAAATGTGGCTGAAGTGGACGGTTGGTAACTTACACAAAGCATCCAACCGGACTACGTTCTTTTATTTTGTGTGGACACCGTTGGTAGTTTTCTATTGTGCGATCGCATTTATGGGGATGCCCGTTGCTGTCGCTTGCCCCAAGGCGAACGGTGTCTGCCATAATCTGCGGGTAATGGCTTTAGAAACAAGGAAGACTGTACTGTTGCCGCAGGTGTGGGTGGATAAACTAAAGAGGAAACAGTAATGGAGAAATTACCAAAGTTTTTGAAGCCTTATAGAAGATGAACACAAAAGTCTTACTATCTTTACGCAATCGCTGGACATAATAGATAAAATTATAGTCTGTCGTTTACGTCAAAATTAAGCATTGACTCACAAAAAATACGCTAATTCAGAAAAAACTCAAATTACTGATTCAATTTCTTAAAAGTTGGGAATAATAGATAATGCACCAATTGACTTTGTAAAAAGGTAGTGGAATCCAGTATGGCAAGAGCGATTGCCGCTCGTATACAAGGTGATGATTATCAAGCTCGGTGGTTTTGGGTTCAGGTCTGTCGCCTGTTTGCCGAACGAACAAGAGTAGTACGCGTAGCATATGAAGAAAGCAACGTAAAATCCTTTGATGATGTCGTTACCTATTTCGGCAATAATGCGTCTGAGGATGAAGATAACTTGCTTCAAGCTGAATACTACCAAGTAAAGTTCCACGTTACATCAGCAGGATCTATTACCTGGCAAGGGCTGATGGACCCTAGCTTTATTAATGCAACATCAGTTTCTATACTTCAGCGCCTTAAGAATGCCCAAGAGCAATACGCTCCTAGTGGAACTGAGGCTCATATTATCCTTTATTCTCCTTGGCAAATCCATCCTGAAGACCTTTTGGCACAAGTCCATTCTCAAACAGATGGCAGGCTAGATTGGTATAGGTTAGCTAAAGGTGGCGAAAAATCGCAATTAGGCAAGCTTCGTAGCGCTTGGCGAAAACATTTAGGGATCGAAACAGACGAACAGCTTCGAGTAGTTCTTTGTCCTTTACGCATCCACCAAGGTCCAACTCTAAATGAGTTGGGTAATAAGCTAAACGATAAACTATATCGAGCTGGACTTAAACCTGTTGACGAGGGATGTCAGTGCCATCCCTACGATGACTTAGCACGCAAGTTTATTCAAACTGGAAGAACCCAATTTACACGCTCAGAGATAGAGGTGATTTGTAAACGGGAGAAGCTTTGGATGGGGTACTCTATTCCTGAACCAGATACTTACCGTGTAGGTATTCGTAGTTTCCTCCAGTGGGCAGAAAACTTGGAAGACGAAACTGATGTCATGCTTGACTTACTGCATTGGTTTAACGGACGATATATTAAGTCTCCTGAACTCTGGCAGAAGCAAATATATCCAGAAATAAAGAGCTTTTTATCTACAAATTTACGTCCTAATCAACGCTGCCTTATCCATTTTCATACCCATGCGTCGATTGTCTTCGCAGCAGGTTATTGCCTTAACTCTAAATCTGGGGTTGACGTAGCAGTTGTTCAATCTACTACTTCCGGACGAGAAATCTGGAGATTATCTGCAAAACCCAAGCATGAGTATTACCCAACTTGGCATTTTGCTGAGAAGCTAATTTCGGACGAAGGCGTAGATATAGCTCTAACTATATCTGCGACCCATGATGTTCTATCAGATGTCGAAGACTACATCACTCAATCAAAGCTCATATTTCACCGCATTATTTCCTGCTCACTTTGTGCTGGAGCTAGCCAACAGGCTGTACTAAATGCCGATCATGCCAAACTACTTGCTACCCATCTGTCAAACCACCTTAAAAGCGCTCGTACTACTGCCGAACGTAAAGCGAAGCTACACATTTTTGCTGCTGCTCCTAATGCATTAGTCTTTTCGGTCGGTCAACTTGCTCAAAGCTTCGGCTCGTGCGTCTTCTACGAATACGACTTTGACAGAAGTAATCCTGGTGAGTATCAACCCACTTTGAGTTTTCCGTTTCCAATTTTACACGAACATTAATAACCAAGTTAAATTTTTAAGTAAAGTAAATATGGAACTGCCTAGCTATTTTATCGACTTTCTGTCCAACATTCGTCCTACTGACAATCAAGTTGATGACTACATTCGCGGTCACAGAACCTTAAGCAAAAATCTTTTGGCAGATCCACTGCTTGCACCTATTATTGTGGCGATTATTCTCCAAGGAAGTTATCGCCGCGCTACAGCTGTGAAACCAAAATCAGGTAAACGAGCTGATGTCGATGTCATTGTAGTAACAAAGCTTAACCAACAAGACTATCTGAATCCAGAAAGCGCGTTCAACCCATTTATTCCCTTCCTCAACAAATATTATCAAGACAAGTTCGAATTACAGGGTCGCTCTGTTGGAATTACGCTATCCTACGTAGATCTTGACTTAGTAATTACTTCAGCACCATCAGAAAGTGAAATTGGCATACTTAAATCTGACAGTGTCATTTCCCAGGATACTCCTGAAAATGTTAACGATTGGCGCTTAGTGCCATCGTGGATATCTTTAGAAAGTCGATCGACCATGCCTACTCAGTTGATGCAGTCTCGATTGAATAATGCAAAGAAAGAAGCTGAATGGAAACTTTCACCACTCTATATTCCAGACCGAGATGCTAAAGTTTGGGTTCCTACACACCCCTTAGCCCAAATCCAATGGACATGGGACAAAAATCGCTTGTGTAATGGACATTATATAAATGTCGTGAAAGCCCTCAAGTGGTGGCGGAGAGTAAACCATCTGACACCAAAATACCCAAAAGGATATCCTGTTGAGCATCTAATCGGGCAGTGTTGTCCTGATGGAATTTGCTCAGTAGCAGAGGGTGTAACGAAAACCTTAGAGAAAATTGCAAGTAGCTATAAGGTGTATGCCGCATCAAAGACTGCACCAGACCTGCGAGATCATAGCGTACCTACACATAATGTATTCAAACGGGTATCAGGGGAAGACTTTGCAGAATTCCACAACCAGGTATGCACTGCTGCGAAGGTAGCTCGCGACGCAATTGATGCGGATACTGTGTATGAGAGCGCTGAGAATTGGCGCATACTCTTCGGTCAGGAATTTCCAAAAGCACCAAATGATAATAGTGGTCGTACCCTTGGTCCAAATCCTGGCGGATTTACTCAACGGAGTAATATATCTATCCTTGGTGGAGGAAGGTTTGCATAGTGCGCGCTAAAAAAACACCTTCAGAAGCACTGCTTGTTGCTCGTAGATCGTTAGAGGGTATGTCATCGGTTTTACTTCTACAAGACTGGACATGGAGTGAACAAGTAAAAGAATGGGTACTTCACTGTAGGCTATCTCTGGATATCTCAAAAGAAGGGTTAGTACCTATATCAACAGATTGGTACGTTCTTGTTACTCCACAGTATCCTTGGGGAGACATTAAATTTTACCCAGCTAAACAAAAAGGACTGACTCAGACTTTTCCTCACCAAAACTTTAACAGCTATGGCGATGAGCAACTACCTTGGCGCGATGGTAAATTATGTTTGATTACTGATATTGGGGCTGTGGGTCGTCAAAGATATGACATTGAGCCTTACGATGTAAATACGAGGCTGTACTGGCATTTCCAGCGCGCAGTTAACTGGTTAATTGCAGCCTCAGAAGATAACCTTGCTGCTCCCTATGAACACTTTGAGCTTCCTCATTTTCCCTTAACTTCTCTGACTACAGTTACTTTTTCTGAAGGAGATGAATCGTTTGTCCAGTGGGAAAATATTTCCGCTCGAGCAGGTCTAGTTGAGCTAGTACCATTTAGTAGAACAACCAATCTGTTTTTCGTCAAATCCTTTCAATCAATGGATGGTAGAGAGTTACTCACCCCGACTTGGGGAAAAGGAATGACTGATGCAAGCGCTGCACCAATAAGGGGAATATGGTTACGATTGAAAAATATCCCTATTGTTTCACCATGGCAAGCTCCATCAACTTGGAAAGAATTACGGGTAGCTTGTCGCAGCCAAGGAATAGATCTGGACGATTTATTAAAACCAGCACTAAAGACTATAAGGGATAAAAAAAAGCATATTGTTCTTATCGGCTTCCCTATCCCCAGTCTAGTAAATGGACTATCCCAGCAAATTCATTGGCAAGCATTGTTATTGCCTGTTTTATCTCAGGGGACGAAGACAGCTAAGGGATTTAGAACTAATGAGGAGGGTTATTGGCGGCGAGACTATACGAATACTTTTTGTGGAAAAAATATCTTATCATGGATAGTATCAGAAAACTGGCACGTTGAGCAAATCACTACTCGTGGCAAGCTTCCCAAAGCCTTAACTGCCCAAAAAATTTTATTACTGGGAGCTGGTGCAGTTGGTTCATCTATAGCTGAACTTTTATGTCGAGGCAATGTACACGATATTACCATCGTTGATCCAGATATATTAGAAGTAGGTAACCTTACCCGCAATTCCCTAGATCTACAGACAATCAAAATGTCCAAAGCCTATGGAATGGCTTATCGACTCAATCTTATCTCTCCCCATGCTGCTGTTGAAGCCATTTCTGCGGCTTTTCCGGTTGTTAAAGAAGCAGAAGAATTGCAAATTCAAAAGTGCAACATTGTTGTTGACTGTACGGGAAGTGATGCTGTGCTGCACAACCTGGAAAGTTTTCCTTGGAGCAACGACAAAATTTTCTTCTCTATTTCAATAGGATTAGGTGGCAAGCGTCTTTTTTGCTTTTCTGCCTACGGTAGTAGCTTTCCTCACACTAGCTTCCGCAACATGATAAATCCTTGGCTAGGTAAAGAACTCCAGGAATATGATGATCAGGAATTACCTAGAGAAGGTATTGGATGTTGGCATCCAGTTTTTCCAGCACGAGCTGATGATATATGGATGATGGCATCAACAGCAGTAAAGCATATAGAATCTTTGCTTAAATCGCCAATCAAATCTCCTGATTTAGCTGTTTTTGAGCAAGTTTATGAAAACAGTAGTTTTGTAGGCATTCATCAAGTGTATACTGAGGTAGGAAATGGCTGACCTAGAGTTTTGGTCGTTGGATAAAAAATTTGGAATTAGCATCGCTGAGAAAAGACTATCCCAACTTTTAAAAATGTGTGTCCATTCTGGCACTAATGAAACTGGGGGTATTCTTGTGGGTTTCTATACGGAGTTGCACACCTGTGCTGTGGTAACAGCCATATCTAGCCCTCCCTCAGATTCCTCTAGCGGTAGCAACTGGTTTAATAGAGGGACACAAGGTCTCGAAGGATGGCTGCATCGGCTCTGGCATCGTGATAAGCACTATTATTTAGGTGAATGGCACTTTCATCCATATGCATCCCCTAAAGCCAGCCAGATAGACATTGAGCAAATGAATCAGATTGCTTCATCGCCTCTTTATCAATGCCCGGAGCCACTACTCTTGATTATCGGTGGTAGTTCGGTAAACGAGTGGAATGCAAAAGCTTATGTATTTCTGCAAAACACAAAATTTATAGAGTTAGTAAGATAAATAACTGTTGTTGAACTACCGGAAGCGATCGCTATCCTACGCAAAATGAACCCTTAAGCTTTTGAAGAATTGCTATTAATGTGCTGTCGGGAACAAGGATGGAAAATCGAGCGTAACTTTTGCTATACGGGTGACGGTAGTTTAGATGGGCGAGTGATAATCGCTGGAAGGCTTTATCTAATTCAAGCAAAGCGTTATCGCGGTTATATTAACCCTAAGCATATCCGTGACTTTTACCAAGTTATCCAGGGGGAGGAAGCGCATGGAGGATTCTTTATCCATACGGGTAAAACTGGAGAATTAGCAAAGGAATTGCTGCGGGATTATCAGATAAGTTTACTCAGTGGTCAACGGTTGGTTAATTTTGTCTTGGGGCAGTCGCTGAAAATTATATAAATCATCATAATGGTCTATGAAACAATAATAGTTAGTTGTTAATTTCTATGCTCTCAACTCTGTAAATATGGAACTGATTGACTACCCGCGAGCGATAAACGAGAAAGCACATAAGTGCCTAGAAGTATTTCAGCAAGTGCAGCAGCAAAAATCAGAAATCGATTGCTTAGTTAACGCTGTCTTTTGTCAAGTTGCTTTTGACCCAACACTAAAAAATCAAAATCAGCGCGATGCTCGAAAAGCTACAATACTAGCTGAGGATCGTCAATACACTGAAAAACTAGCTAAACTACAAACTTTAAAAAATGAATTGGGTTCTCTGAAAATTCACCTAGAATATTTACGTAACGAGTTTGCTGCTGTGAGATTAGCAGCGGCTGTCAAACTAGATGTAATCACTAAGTTAGGCGATACTGCAACTGCTGAAACTTTACGAGCGCATTTAGCAGGGATGGCTTTACAAAGTGTCTTCAGTAGTGTCTGTTTGTCTCAAACAATCTCGCCTTTAGAGGTTGCAGAGCAAGCAGTCACTTTTGCAGATGCCCTGGTTAGTAGGCTAGAAGTCGAGAGTGTAGGCAATAGCACTCTTTGGGAAAAGAAAGTTTATGCCCAGCAAAATTTAGAAGAGGAAGAGTTTAATGATGATAGCGACTCCGAGACAACGCAATCGCATTTGGGTTAATTAGATTTTTAATTAGCGGTAAACGATTAATTAATTTTGTGTTAGGACTAAAGTTGAGGTTTATGGGGTAACGATGGCTGTTGCTACGGATGATAGTTGAGTTTTCATTTAGCTGTATAACTAGAGAAAGGAAATGTTATCGCAATGCGAAAACTACCCGAATGCCGCCGTTGTAAATTTTATGCTGATGAGGAACTTCTAGTTTGTGCGTTGCATCCAGATGGCATTGCTCAAGGCAACGATACTTGCTCAGATTTTGATATTACTACAGAGAAAAAACATAAGGAGCATAACTATAGAGCGGAAGACTTAGACTTTGCCTCAGCACTGTTAAGAAACCAAGGATGTACAGACGACCAAGCGTATTATCACAGCTTATCTGAGATGATGGCAGGAATGCTTTATAACCCGACTAGCGATTTACTAGAACAGCCCTTATCAGATTTTTTCTATTATGTGTTGCGCCTATCCGAGTTATTAGCAGATTTAACTAGGTACACCCCTTTACAGCTTCCTGATGACTGCTACGGGCAACTTGCAGCAGATGGACGTAGCATTATGGTTCATCAAGCGCGGTTCTTAATTACTCATGGTTCAGCAGAAGTTTTAACTCCTCAAGGGCGGCAGTTTCTCTACGGAGAAGATTTATATATTGCCAGAAGAATTGCTAATTACTTAAGTCGTGAAAATGATTTGAGCAGGGCAGTGGGGCAGTCGTATTTCGATGATATGTTAGAACGAATTAGCGGTAATGCAAATCTACATGGCATTGAGGCAGTTGAACGCCTTCTTGGTAGTGACTTATTGTTTGACTTTGAGTATCCTCCCAGTTTTAACCTTAGCAAGTGGAAAGAAAATTGGGCAGATAATCAGACAGACTTGGTAGTACATTTCTCAGTGCCAAGAACAATTACTTTCGTCAAACAACGGTTTGACATTACGCTGAACTATCCATTTTGACTTTAACAAAGCAATTGCCTCTATCTAATAGCAATACACTTCGGGGTAATACTCAGGCGCTCAAAGAAGAGCTATAAATTAGCACTGGAATACCAAGGCAGGTATTGAGGCGATCACACTTGGAAAAGACTAAAATCCACCACGTTATCGGCATCGACGGCACTACCCTGATAGTCTTCCACACCCCAGCCCACTGCTGGCAGTTCCGGTTGATTAGCCCTGGCGGAGCAGTGTTTGGGGAACGTAAGATTTACTACACGGCTAAAGCCGCGCTTAAAGCAGGGCTGGAGTGAGTGGCTCAGGGGAGTTAAACTACTCCGTTCTTAATTTTTGTACCTATCAGAGAAACTTTCTTATAAATTTTCAAGGGACGTTGCTTTTGTTGCAGGCAAAGCACAAGAGCGCTCACTACGGAAGTAAGTGTCTGACACAGGGCTTTTTCCTACCTATTTAAGAGGTAAGGCGTTAATGAGAGCGCTTAACAGCAAACATTATTTAAGGTATTTTACCTCTATACAATTCACTCCTGACAAGCCTTTGAGAGAATTTAGATTTTTAAATTTGAAATCTGCGATGTCTGTAATAGTTGCGATAAGACGGAGAAAGTAAAGATTTAGTGTTTTTGGAGCTTTTATTTACATTACGGTGCATAATACAGTTAGTGTAAGATTTAGTGTAAGATTTCAGATGAAGAGAACATCGCCTGCGCTTCGCTTAGAAAATTCACCTCTAGTCTATGTTCTTGCTCAGGTCGCAATTTCTCCTATTCTCATTATGGAAAACTACATCCCAGCGCTTCAGGAGAAATTACGACATAAAGGATACATAAAGTACAAATATGCTCCAACTCCAGAATTTAACCTTTCTCCGCAGATACATATAGCTTCTTTGGATAGGTGGTTTTTTACTGATAAAAATGAACAAGAAGCGGTAATAATTTCTCCACATTTTATTGTTCTCGAAACAACTAATTACGATGTATTCGATGTATTCGTGCAGTCCTTCAAAGAAATTCTCATAATTTTTCAAGAAGTCACGGACGCTAGTTTAGCTGAAAGAGTTGGACTAAGGTATGTGGATGTAATTAGACCCAAAGAAGGACAAACACTTAGCGATTATTTAAAACCTAGCATTCTTGGAATACCAGCAGAGGATTTTGGCGCTACCAAGTCACTATATAAGTTTGAAACAACTGCTTTAACACCAGCCGGAGGACTTGTTTTACGTCTTTTCCAGTCTGATAATGGTTCTTACCTACCACCTGACATTAGTCTAGAGAGTGTTAAACCGACACTCCAAATTGATCCAGGTGAAACTGTTGCAGTTCTTGACGTAGACAATTTTTCATTACAGCAACGTGAATTTGTCACTGATGATTTAATTGAATATATGCGGCAGCTTCATGATTACACAGTTAGAGCATTTAAAGCGGCGGTAACATCTAAAGCTCTTAAGTTTTGGGGAGCTTGAAGATATAATAAACTCTAAAGATTAGTTGATTTTGAATAGCAAATAGTTAATAAATTTGGTGATTATATGTCTACTACATTAGCTGAATCTGGTCTACATAAAGAGCGAAACATAAGTACAGAAATAACTACTAATTACTTATCTATAATTACTGCTGACGTACTTATAGGAAATACACCTATAGCACTTCGGGGTTCTTATACAAATTCAACCACTGTAAATAGATCATTTGCAGAATGCATAGAAGAAGATATCATAATTGGCACAGGCGGACTTGTATCACCAACTATAAATAGGATGGCTTCTACTCGTACAGCAGGATACGTGCCATACAGCATAAAATCTCCTTTAGCTGAAGCTACTGCTAATAGAAATCAACCTATCTATAGCGTAGAAGATATTGTGTCCAATATCCGCTCATCTCTTTCACTTACCATGCAGGAAATGGCTAGAACGCTTCGAGTTGAACGTCAAACAGTTTACTCATGGATTGGAGCTAGTTCTGAACCTCATCCATTTAATAGAGAGCGGTTGAATAAAATTTTTCTCATAGCACAGTATTGGGACAAGCTTTTGTCTATGCCACTTGGAAAGACGGTAAGACAATTACTTATAAATGGAAAGTCTGTCGTTGATTTACTCTCAGAGGATACTTTAGATGAGCAAGCGATATTTGCTCATCTAAAGTCATTTGCTCAAGAGCGAAATATGCCTTTGCAAAATCTACAAAGGAAATCTAGTGTGCGCGAACTGGTAGCAAAACATAATTTAAAGGTTAAAGAGAGTGAGGACACTATAAATTGGTTAACAGGGAAACGCATTGATGCTGACACAGAATAATAAGATTTAAAAAAATAATAAAATTTAATGGATTCTGACTTACAAAAATTCTCATTAGTATTAAAAACTAATCCTAAATGTGTATTGCTCAGTTAGGTTGGCGGCAAGGCTGTATTTTGTCTAAAAATATGGTTATACAGTTACAGAATAACGATGAAATTATAAAAGATGTAAGTGAAAGTGAAAAAGAAATTATAAAGGGTGCAAATGAATCAGATTTACTCATCGTAGTAACTCACGATTGTGACTTAGTTCATGACTCCTTTGAAAATGAACCTGAAATAGAAGTTGTACTTGCTCGTTCTGTTACTACAGAAAATGCTTCCCGATTTTGGGGTAAGAATCCCCGTAAATTTCAGTTTGAACTTCAGCCAGAACAACTATTATATGAAATTTGTGTTCACGATCGAGTTTTTATACCTCGCAAATTATTATTAAATGACTCTCCTAACTCAGAAAGGCAGCTAGAAGCAAGTTTAATAAAACAAGTTTGTTTATGGATATCGAAAAGATACTTTCGAGCAGCCTTTCCTGACTCTTTTAATAATAGAATTACTGACAAATTTAAAAAAAAGATAGCAGAAAAATTTAAAAAGAAGGGCAAAGAAATTACAGCTATTTATATTGCAGGGGCGGATGAAGAGGTGCAAGGCAATGATATGTATAAGATCATTATAAAAGCAACTATGCAATGCGAGACATTTGAGAATCCTGTTTTGCTCCGAGAGGCTCAGAGTATAATTGACTTATTGGAAATTGAGTTTTGTCAATGTCCAGGTATAGATGTTGCACAGAGTTTGCTTGTATCTGAAGCTGACGTTTCTATTGACGATTTACGTTTTCTTAAGCGTTGGGACTACGATCATTTAAGCTTTAGGGGAGATACCCCTGATGAAATTGCACCCTATCCTTAATTTGTCACTCTAGGCAAGGAAAAAATAAACTCGACCTTGGAAAAGCTTGAGTCATATGCCCTTCAAGATTAATTTTATAACAGATGAATTAATTTGTAGCAACTTTACTAAAATTCCTATCAATAGTAGCTTACAATTCTAGTCTTCCGAAAGTGTCAAGTCAGGGATTAGTTGCCAGCAGTCCTAGTTTATTAGTGCTGATCAAGCAGTGTTTGGAAGCGTAAAATCTACCACAGTGCTGAAGTGGCTTTTAAGGGGGCTGGACTATATTACTCAGGGAAATTAAGGAAAACTTTTTGTAGCTATCTTTATCGTTACCTTAGTAAGGCAAGATTACATGATTTGCAACTATTGTCAATTTTAAGAGTAAACCCTCTTAAAAAGTTGAGTTTAGTTACTTTTTAACTATTTCTAATGATTCTAGGAATAAAATATTAAAGTGTAACAGTCATGCTTTTTATTTAATAAATTAATTTTAGGTTAATTACCTCTAAGTTAAACTGAACTAAATTAGTTGGAAATGATATGGAAGAAATATTAAACGAGTACTGTAAACAAATTAATCCTGGGCTTCTTCTCCTGAGTATGCCGACTGGTTTTGGCAAAACATACAACGTTATTAAATTTATCTATTCTAATTATAAGGAGTTTGCTTTTCAAAAGAGAAAAATTATTTTTATTACGAATCTCAAGAAAAACTTGCCAATTGAGGATTTAAGAAAGCATTTTATTGCAAATAACAATAGAGATGAATTTGAAGACTACGTTCTTTTTATTGATTCTAATTCTCAGAGTGTTATTACTAATTTAACTTTAATCGAGGATGAAATTCCAGAAAAGTTTAAAACCGAAAATTATCTGCGTTTAAAATCTTATATAGAAATATGTAAGAATAGCCAGTTGCCTCAATCTGTAAAATCTACCCTTGAAAAAGAAATTCGTGGAGATATTGAACCAGCATTCCGAGAATTTATTAAAAAAACGTTAAATGAAAATTTCAAAACAAAAAAGGCTCGGCTATTAGCTATAAAAAACAATCAAGAATATCAATGGATTGGAAAATTGTATCCCGCAGTATTTACAGATGAAAGAACGGTTTTATTCCTTAGTATGGATAAGTTCATCACTAAAAACTCGACACTTGTTGAGCCGTCGTATTACTTCTATGAACGATTAATTAATAAATCAGTCATTTTTATTGATGAGTTTGATACCACTAAAGAATCTGTCCTCAACAATATTATTAAGTCAGGCTTGCGCCATCGTGTGGATCTTCTAGATTTATTCTTGAATATTCACAATCATCTTATGCAAAATGAATGCCCTGAAGGGCTACTTAAAGAATCTAAATGGCGTAAGCAAAAATCCGCAGGGAAGAATTGGTTATCTCTAGGAAAGCAGATTGAATCTTTTCGAGATAAAGCAGATCGCATATTCAATACATATAAATTACAGCATACTTGTAAATCACATAAAAATTTTTCGACAAATAAAAGAGATTTTTTATTTTATGATTATCAATTTCATAATGTGTTAGATCGCCATAAGCGTATTGAAATTATTGAAGATTCACAGAATCGTACAAATTGGATTCAGGCTTTTGATGTTAAAACAAAAACAGTCGGGATCGATATTCATTCATTATTAAGAGATATTGCAGGATTTTTAACTTATTTTCAAACAGGTATTGGATATTTAGCAGAGAATTATCGCCATTTGAAAGAGGAAGATGACAGCATTCACGAAGCCTTTCCCCTAGAATCTGCTATTAAAACAGTTCTTAATCATTTTCGCCTTGATAGTAAAGATGTTGAATTTTTGACGAGTAATATTATCGAAGGTGACTTGCCGTATGGACTGCGAACCGATAAAGGAAGCATCCAACGTCAAGGGTTTTATGATACTGGCTTTCGTTACCACGATATCGTTGATAGTGATGAGCATGATACCTTATCAAAAATATATATGTTCAACTTCAGCCGTACACCAGAATCTTTTTTGGCTGGAGTTTGTTCAAAAGCTATAGTTGTCGGCATTTCTGCGACTGCTGGGCTTTATACAAACATTGGAAATTATGATCTTGAGTATTTAAAATCTCGGTTAGGGGATTCATTTATACGTCTTAAGCATGATACTCTTGTTAGGCTAAAGAACGCATATTTTGAAGCAACCAAAGGATATGCTCAAATTAAAATAAAAACTAATTTTATTGAAGTAGAGTCACAGAAAGAAGCTATTAAAAAACTTGAAAGCCTTTTAAAAGACGAAACAGCAGCTAATCATTTATGGAACACTCTTCAGTTCAAAATAGATAATGAAAAACCGTATAAAGAATTTGTGTTTTCTCGTTATGTAAAAGTGTTAACTGCATGGAAATATTTTTTAGAAAACTATGATTGTCATGCGTTTATTTGCTTTTTTACTAAAATACCTAAGCTAAATGACTTAGACTTTGATCTTAATATATTATATGAGTACGCTGAATTATTACTAGATGGGAATAAAGAGTTTATAAATGATAAAGTTTCAGAAACTATTGTTGTACTTAGTGGAGTTGAATTCGAGGAAAAGAAAGCACAAATACTAAATGACCTCAAGAATAACAAGCGCCGCTTTATTATTTCATCTTATCAGACAAGTGGAATAGGACAAAATTTACAATTTCCCGTTCCTACTGATGTCAAACCAATACATATCAATGACTTTCCTAAGCATGAATATATGGACATTAATGGAATTTATTTAGATAATCCCACAAATTTGCTTGTTAATATTTCTAGGGCAAGTATTGAACATGAAAATTTTATTAAGTATATTTTTCAATTAGAATTTTTAGTTCAAAATGGAGCTATTTCACTAAATACATTTAGAAGCAAGTTAGATGAAGCTTTTAAACGTTATTTGGGAGGAAGTAATAAGATAAATCATAACTTTAAAAACTTATATAATACTAATGCTTATTCACGTTATGTAAATAAAATAGTTATTCAAGCTATAGGTCGAATATGCCGAACAAATATGAAAGCTTCAACTATTCATATTCTCTGTGATACTTTAATCCGAAAACATTTAACTGGATTATGTTTACCAGAAGATGTGATTCCTATTCGGGAATATGCTGCTCTGCTTAAATCCATTAATTCATCAACTAAGCAATCTGAAGATTTGATAGAAATACAAAATCGTGCATCTAATAGAAGTAATCAAACTTCTGCTTATATACGCCGCCAATTGAGTACGCCTTGGACACCTCAGAGTGTTAAAGCGTGGCAAGAACTTAGAGAACAAGTCCTCATTCAACCTGTGGTAGAAAAAGAGGCAGAATCTAATCCTAAGTGGAACCCTATTTACCTTAAAGTAAAACAACCTGCTTCTTCATACATTTATTCACAAACAGAAGATTATGAAGATATTGAAATTTTCTTTTGTAATGAATACGGAAAAAAAGAAGTAAAGGAAGTGAGTGAGAAATCTGCTTATCTTCCAAATTTGATGAAAATTGATATTTTACACAATTTATTTGTAGATTCTGGTTGGGCAACAACATTCCCCGAATCTGAATTGATGCTGACACCACCAATGTTTAACAATATTTATAAAGGAGCATTAGGCGAAGTATGCGGAAAATATATTTTTGATAAACTTTTAAATATTAATCTTTTAGAACTGCAAGTAGATGAATTTGAGCGTTTTGACTTTAAAACTGATACAAATATCTATATAGATTTCAAGTTTTGGAATGATCGGGTTGCCGTACAAGCTAATGACCTAATTAGTAAAATCCGCACTAAAATGACAACTGTTCGAGCAGAGCGAGTTTTTATAATCAATATTCTTGGTTCTTCTAATACAATTTTTCATCCACAAATCTCATCTGATAGGAAAATAATTGAAGTTCCTTACCTCTGTAAAAATAATAAAGTAGATGACGAAGCACTTGAATTTATTGTGAAGGAACTTTAGAGATGAGTATTTCTACGAACCGTTTGAAAATAAATTTTGATGTTGACGCTATTAGGGATGACTTTGTATTTATTCGTTTTAGTCGCGAACGAAAAAAAAATTGGAATGGGGCAGCAGAGTTAGATTACTTTATTGGTAAAGATTTCAATGCTGATGCTGTTATGTTTCAGTATGGAAAATATGCTTATGCCATGTTTAAAAAACCAGTCGATGTTTATCAACTTCTTGAGGGTATTAGGGTGAACAAAGAATTTGACGATAATGCTGTTACTGAGGTTTTTCCAAGCATTTCACAACATGATCCTGAAGAGTGCATTTGTGAAGCATGGCTGGCTCAGATTTTATTAAACTCACTGTCTTCCTCAAAATCGCGTTTTGCTAAATACCATTATTGCAATTTAACTGGCTCATTATTACTTGTGCAAGATTTTGAAGGTAAAAACAAAGACTATCTTGATGTAGCAAAAGTGACTTTAACTTCAGACTACTTATTAGAAGTAAAAATTGTTCGTTACCGGACAAAAATTTCTATTCTTGCAGAATTAAAAAAGACTAATGATAACAAACGTAAGGAAGAACTTAAAAATGCTCTTGAAAAACCTTATTATAGGGTTGAATTAGCAACTAACAGCCTTCGTAGGCATTTACCCCGTGATGGGGAAGTTGATGCAAAATTAATATATATTGAATGTGGCTTAAAAGGGAAAAAAGCATCTGCAGCCTTTCTTGATTTTAGTAATATTGATAGATTTTACAAAAGTCGCGCAGGTATTTTGCATAATGTTATATCCAAAGTTAGCGAGGATTTGTCAAAATACATAAATGTTGGTTTTCATAATATTGAAGTTGATGAGACTATTGAACTCAATAACACTTTGCTGAAAAAGCCAGAACAACTTCGCTCATTACTTGATAACCAGCTAATTAATATAACTGATAAAATCAAAAATCAAGAGTCTGAAGATTTAATAAATGCTGTAAAAATATTCCTTTATCCTAACTATGTCACTGATGAAAAGCTCATTTCTTATAGTAAAAAAGATAAAGAAGGCGCTTTAAATTTTAGAATAATTCACACTGAAGATTACTACGAAAAAATGAATTTGGAAGATGAATATATCCCTTCAACCGATCTAATCTATCGACAACATCTTACAATAAAATCAATTGAAGCTATAACTAATGCTACTCTTAAAACGAGTATTAAAGAGCTACTGATAAAACGAGATATTAGCACTCGCACATTAAATTTGTTTGATTGGGCTAAACTAAAATTAACTGGAGTTTGGACTTTTGCTGCTTGGGATGAAAATGCAAGTAATGTTATCTTTATGGAAATTTTTCCAGATGGTAGTTTCCAATTTTACAAAATAGATTATCAGGATATCTTTAACTATCAAAAGTTTCAAAAATATAGAGAATTAATGATTGATAGTTATGGGAACAAGATTAAGACATTGGAAGGTCTTGTTATTTCTGATACAAATGACATAAATCAGATATTATGTACTGATGAAGTTAGCCTTCCCGATCTTACTAAAATTGAAGCTATTATTAATGAAGTTAATACCGAGCTTCCTGAAAACAAGCGCACTGGAACCGATCTGGCAGCATTACTACAAGAGTTTATGACTAAAGTTTTCAAGAAAGACAGTGATGAACTAATATTATCTATTGAAGAGTTGATAGAACTGGGTAGCAGCGAATTAAATAAAACCAGCTTCCGAAAAGTTTTGAATGATAAGTTAGGAAAGAATACAAATGTTGCATCTGAATTACGACAATATCTTTTGACTCAGCATCAAATTAGACTTAGTTTTCCAAAACAGAAAGAAAGTCTTGAAGATTTATTCGACGCTTCTCTTAACATAAGATATTTTGGTGAAACTGCAAAAGAGGCTTATTACTTTGTTGGGGGGCGAAGAGAAAGTGTACAGTTTTCTTTCAAAGATGCCTGTCATCTTCGTAAAATTGTTGCAGTGAACGACTCGAAACTTATATTTAGCCAACTCCTTCCGACTATGGATACAGATTTTGTCCGCACTGGGCAAAGTACCGTAATCCCTTTTCCATTTAAATATATTAGGGAATATAAGAATTTTGGCGTTGCTCAATAACTGTTAACGTTCTATCCAAGCATTTGAGCGTTCCACAATCCGCCTTGCTGCCACTGGGACAAATCCGGTTTTCTTTTGGGAGTCAATTTCTGCTAGCGTAGGCTTCGGTGCTAGTTTAAACCAAATCTTAATCATCATCTGAGGGTAAAGTACCTAGAAATTAATATTGCAAAAAGTAAACTCAGATTGACTTGACCTTTAACATAGTGCAAAAATCCACCTAACCGCAAGTTAAAGCTTGCTCCGCTCAATCACCAATACCACCCGTGAATAGCCAACCGCGAACCGTCCAAATGTATTTTGACGGTGTTGAAGTGCTACGGATTGAAGATGGCAACAAGTGTCATGAAATCTTATTCCCACTTGGTCATCAACCGGATTTGATGGAAATGAGATGGGATGGAGAGTTAGTTTACGCTATTTCCAACGCTACTTCCGAAGTTCTAGTCAACCGTCTGCCTAAATAGTTCAGCCCAAAGCCAACTTAATTTGTTTGAGGTGGTATTTTTGCACCAGCAATTAGTAACAGCTTTCGCTAACGGATTTACCAATGGCGATAATTTTGCCTCAATTACTTCAGCGAGGAAGCTGGCTCAATCGGTTCTGAACCAGAAAATTGAGCCAGGGACACCGATAGCAAAAATCGTAGATGAATCTGTAGAGCAGGGCTTAATCCTAGCGGCGCGGCAATTAGTCCAGCAATCTAACAATCCCATCGCAACTTGGGAGCAATGCCTAGACTTATACGATCGCCAACCAGCACTGAACACTCGTACCAGTACAAGCATTCTCCAGCAAGCCTACAGTACCCCCGTTCCTATTGCTTTCCTCGCAGGGAAGTTAGCACAAATTGATAGAGGAACAACAGTTTACGAACCGACCGCAGGCAATGGGGCGCTGCTGTTGCTTGCTGATCCTCAAAAAGCAATTGTCAACGAATTAAACCGCGATCGCGCGGCGGCATTGAGGGCGCAAGGATTTACAGTAACCCAAAAAGATGCCAGTAGTTTTGTCCCCACTACTGAGGCTGTAGACAGGATTATCACTAACCCACCTTTTGGCTCAGTAAAGGATACCCAAGGACAAACTCGGATATTTCAGCGCGGACGGCTAACAACCAGCCAGTTAGATCATGCGATCGCACTTTCGGCATTGGACTTGATGAAAGCCGATGGCAAAGCCGTTCTCATCTTGGGTGGGAAGATGGGTAACGAGAGTTCGCGCACCGAGCGATACAATACGCAGTTAACCAGAGGATTTTATCGCTGGTTATACAAAGATGCTGGTTATAAAGTTACAGATCACTTTTCTCTAGAGGGGAGTTTGTATCGCAAGCAGGGTACAACTTTTCCGGTGGATGTGATTGTAATTGAGGGTAGAGGTGAAACTGAGCTTAAGTTACCTGGCGTACAACCACCGCGTATTTACGAGAGTTATGAAGACCTAAAGGAGGTTTTAGTTTATGCAAGCAGGCAAAGTATACAACCGCAGAAAAATAATGAAATTGCCTTACAAGGAGTTTATGCCGGGTCGTCGGTGGACACCGAGGGAATCGAACCTGGCGGGGGATTCACCCCCTTTACTGTGGACGACGGTGGTACTTCCAGAACCATTGAGCCAGATAGAGAGCAAAGAGGAATATCTCTTGCTGATGACGCGGCGAGTCGAGTGGCTAATCGAGGGAGCAATCAGGGATTGGCTGATAAGCTACGAACCGGAGGAGGAACTGCAAGCCGAATGGTGGGCAGCGCAAGAGATCAACCAGTACCTACCGATGTACTTAGAAGATCGCAGCCGCCGAGAGACTCCTTATCAAATGGCTTCTTACCTGGTGATGAATTATCGGGAGTTACAGGACGCAGCATTGGAGGAGCAACAGTTTCCAGTGACTCCTCACCCGGACTTAGAGACAGGACTGAGTTATCTAGAGAATATGAATCTAATGGACTGGTTGATGTGGATGAACGTAGAGGCAAACCCACACTATTTTCAGGATTAAGTAATATGGCGGAGATGATACAAGAGTCTGAAATTAATAACAGCGCAGTTCTTGAACTGATCGAAAATCAAGTTGCCTATAAACCAAGAAGCAAAGGATTTTCTTTATCAACCTTAGCTCCTGCTTCCTCTCTCAAAGGGCTGGATAATGTTTTCAACAAAATCCAAGCAACAACAGGATTAACCATTGATGAATATGTCTGCGATAGATTAAACGAACCGTCCATTGAAGAATTATTCAACCATTATGCCGCCGAACAGATTGATTCCTTAGCCTTATCAATCTACAATCATGAGTTTGAGAACAAAGCCACCCTAATAGGTCATGATACAGGGATTGGCAAAACTAGGATTATCTGCGGTTTGGCAAGATACGCCCAGCAGAGAGGAATGATCCCTACTATTGTGACAGCAGACTCAGTGTTGTATGGTGACATTCTGGATAGAGACGCGGTAGATACAGGGAATAATTTTAACCCACTAATTACCAACAACGAGTTCAAACTAACACTGCGCTCGAACGATGGCAGGCAAATAGGAGAGATTAAGACTCCTAAAAATCAATTTGAGAGGCTTAGAAAATATACCCAATCTGGCAATATTGGACAACACGATTGCGTTTTCACTACCTATGGTCAGCTAACGGGTCCCGCTAGTGTTGACCGACGGGAATTATTAGAGATGCTTGCACCAAGAACTTTTCTCATTCTTGATGAAAGCCATAAAGCTGGAGGAGCGGCCGGAAATACGCAACCAGATAGAAAAAAGTCTCAGACACCCTCCTGCACGGAATTTTTCCAATCGCTAGTCAAGGAAACTAAAGGATTTGTAGCATCCAGCGCAACAGCCATCAAAGACCCCATCGTTGCCGCCCGACTATTTTATGAAGCTACCGATTTAAAACTAGCCGCCACTGACCGAGATAGGTTTGCTGACCACCTCAAGGCAGGCGGTGTACCATTGCAGCAACAGGTATTCGCAATGTGGGCGGAATCTGGCGGCTGCATCCGTTGTGAAAAGTCTTACGAAGGTGTGGAGTTCGGAGTTGCCAAATACCCTGTTGACCTACAAACAGCAGAAACTAACTCAAAGCTTCTTAACCTAATTTGGCGCTTTGACTATATTAAGGAAAAAGTAGTAACTGAAATTAGTGGCGATTATGCTGACGCGGGGGAAGCAGCACGTAAAAATAACCCAGCCTTGGGAAACACAGGAGCGACCAGCACAATTTTTACGAGCGTATTGCATAATCTAACTGCGGTAACAGCCTTGGGATTGAAAGCCGAGGAAACAGCAAACGCGGCAATTGCTGACATCGAGCAGGGACGCAAGCCGATTTTAATGCTGTTTAATACAATGGAGTCAACCGTTGAAGATTTTGTAGATAGCCACAACCAATTAGCCGCCCTCCACAATGCAGAATTTCCCGATAGTCCGATGCAGCCAATTAGAGTTGGCGATGACATTACGATTAATGCTGGGCAATTATTTACTCGCTACTTGGAAAAAGCAAGGTCGATTAAAATTACCGAGCCGTATTTGGATGAGCTAACGGGAAAGCAAGTAACTCGCACTCATCGCTTGACCGATACAGAACTGGGACTAGAGGGGGTAGCAGCTTTTAATCGCGCTGAAGTTGCGATCGCTTCCGCCGACTGGAGCAAGCTGCCTATTTCCCCCATTGACTACATTAAGCAGAAAATTGAAGACGCGGGGCATTCTATTGGCGAAATAACTGGACGCACTCACATTCTCAAGTACGGCTCGGCGGAAGACCTGGCATCGGGGGTTGTCACTTACCAAACCAGAGAACGGGGAACGGCGCAGAAAAAGAAGGTAATGGACGACTTTCAAAACGGTAGGGTAGACGCGGTGATTACCAACTCTACGACAGGCTACTCCCTCCACGCCTCTCGGACAGTAGCCGACCAGAGACAGCGAGTAATGTATATCGTTCAACCGCATCTAGACGTTAACCAAGTAGAGCAAAGTATTGGGCGATCGCATCGTAGCGGACAAGTCAACCCGGCAATTCATCCTCCTGACAAGCTAGACGAGCAAGGACAACCAATGTGGGGGAAGTATCCCGGTACGTTTGGATTGCCAGCATTTAAGTTGGTAGTTGGTCAGGATTTGCCTACGGAAGAAAGAGCAGTGGCAATCTTAATGAAGAAGATGAGCCACCTGAAAGCTAACACTACGGGTAATAGCTCCTCCAGCTTCGGTTTAGCAGATATGCCTGACTTCATTAATGATTATGGCAATGAAGTGGCGCAAAACTTAATGGAGCAAAACCCAGACCTCCATGAAGCTTTAGATTTTCCGCTCAATGGAGTTGATGGATTTAAAGATCCTAAAGCAATCCAAAAAGTTACGGGTCGAGCAGTGATGCTCACCAGTGACGCTCCTCCAACAGAGGAGCAGCCCTATCCTTCGTTGGCTCGGCAGACGTGGCTCTATGAAACTTTGACTTCTGACTACAAGGAGTTACTAACCCAAAAAATTGCCTTGGGTGAGAACGAATTAGAAGCACAAAAACTAGATTTGCAAGCCGAACCAGTATCGCGTTTAGTCCTCAGCCCTGGAAAACCGGAGGTTGATAGTCCCTTCACTAAACCCGCTTATTTAGTTGAAGTAAAGGCAAAGACCGGGGCTAAACCCAATACCACTGAGCAAGTTATTAATGCAGTGCGGCAGGGGTTGGGCTTTGAACCTATTGCTGATAAGAGCGATGGCGCATTATTCGACGTGCGGGAAAAAGGTGAGGAAGTAGCCACCCAACTGGTAGAGCAGTTAAGTAGCAACGCGACTGAATATTTAGCTCGGCAAGAAGCTTTGAGCGAGGCGGGAATAGTTCTAGCAAGTGAGAGAGTAGAGAAATTTCAACAGAGGCTTAGTGCAGGATTAGAGGAACAAAGTAATCTACAGCAAAGCCTTGATACTGCGGTGTCTTCAAAAGACGTGGAATTGTCTGCTCTCCTCAACACCCAGTTAGAACAGCTTTCACCAAAGATTGACAAGCTACAGACTCAACTTAGTAAAGCAAAACTTGACGTAAATGCTAAAAGTTTTCAGCAGGAGAAAGAGCAGCGAAGTATCAAAGAATCGTTAGCTGAGACTAGCGCTTTGCTGCAACAGTTTCCAGTGGGTCAACCTGTCCGCTTGATGGACAATAAAACCAAAAACTACCTGTATGGCGTAGTGTCGGCGGTAGAACAAAAAAGTAAGGCAAATAACCCTGCTGCGCCGATTAACTGGAAGGTCAAGCTATTAGTTGTTGATGGAGTGCGATCGCTTTCCATCGGATTAAAGAATTTATCAAAGGGCGGCAGTCAAACTTTAGAGCCAGTTGAATCAGCAGCTAGTTTTGTCAACCTCAAGCAAGAAGTTTCTATTTATGACCTGTTTGACCAAAGACAGAGCGAGTCGAAGGAGAAGCGTTATTTGGTAACGGGACAGGTCTTAGCTACCGAGCTAACAGGTAAGTTTGCCCAGGTGAGCGACCACCAGGGGCAAATTCATCCAGTCTATTTGTTGCGGCGCGGCTTTGACCCAGCAATAGATATGAATATTAAGCCCGTCATGCTCAAGGGGGCAGAGCAAATAGAGCAGTTTTTTGATAAAACTCAAAAAGTCGGAATTGTAAAAACTGAAGACGAGAATCTAACAGTTATCGCTGATATCAAACCAAGTAATATTGGCGGCATAATCATCAAAACTGCCAAAGCCACTGCTGAGGGCGGGATATATTTCAAGAATGAAGGATTATTGCAACTGACGGGGGACTTTACTAGCAAAACTGAGTCAGTTAGGGAAGGCAATAAGACCAAATCAAAGGGAGTTATGACTGTCACCGTTAGCGCAGATAAAACGGATGAGGTTTTAGCTTACCTTGGCGCTAAGTGGGGTTTGGGGGCTGCGAGTCATAAGGATGTGGCACGAGAACTTTCAGGGCAGAAATTGCCATCTTGGGAGCCGTGCAATGAAATTAATCCCGATGTTGAACGGACACCTGTTACCCGCACTCCTCAAAGCGTGAGAAGCGAAGCTGCAAAGCCAGGTTTAAAAGAACCGGAGACAGCAAGCGATCTCAATGCCGCTAATGTAACTACTACAACCCCTTCTGAGACTAAGATTACAGCCTCAAAAGTGACAACTCCTGTAGTTGAAGGCAGTTTTGCTTTAGACAGTTTAAGTGTGATAGCTCCCTCCGCACCTACGCTGCCAGCGCCAGACGCACTAGCTTCGACACCGGAAGTTACAAACAGTGTTTCGCCAGATAAACAAATCCTTGAGCCGAAGATTCAGCGTGGAGGAGCAGAGACAAATATTGCTAAACTACTGCACCAGGCAGGATTAGCTGTAGAAATCCTTAAGGGCGATGATTTTCATCTTAAAGTTAATAACCAGCCCTTTACTCCTTTGACTATTGAGCGGCATGGAAAAGAATTGTACTTAACCCATTACCTTACTGATAACTATGGGGATTTGTTTATGGATGCGGAGATGGTTTTTAACGTCTCTGCCCAAGGACAATTAACTCTAACCCAAACAGCTAGTCAAAATCCACTAACAGGCGGGGAGTATCGCACTAATGGAGATCGCTCTTTTGGTCAAATATTCTCTCGCAACCTGATAGAGCAGGGTTTTGGCAAAGCTGCGCTATCAGCCCTTCAAACCAAACAGCAGTCAGCACTGGTACAAGAGCAAGCTTCAGTAGAGGTAGAAAATCCAGAGCCTCTAGCACCAAAACTTGAACAAACCCCAAAAGGGATAGAGAGTCTACAGCAAATAGAAGCTGACCAACAGTCAGAGCAAGTAGCCGCCGTTGTTACTTCTTCTAAGGAGCAGCCCCTAGAAGAAGCATCCGTCGTTACTACCTCAGCTAGTAATCTTTCAGCACAAAAAGCTGTAGAGCCATCTTTGCCACCAGAGCAGGCAGTAGCAACTGAACCCGCCAAACCTAAATCATCTTTGGGTAAGTCCTCTGTTAGCACTCAAGAAACGCAAGCCGAACCTCAAGGAGTTCAATTAAGCCTGTTTGATATTGGGTTAAGCCCAATTCCTGCTGCTGAAGTTAAGAGCGTACCTCAAAGTACAGCCAAAGTAGAAAAAGAGCCAACTCTGACTGTAAGTCAAGTTAGTGAATCTGTACAAGGGGTTGAAGAAACTGTTGTAACTCCACACGTAGAAACACCACTAATAAACAAAGAACCTTCCAGCGAAAGGGTTACTTCTTCTGTGCCTTCTGTAGAGCCTGCTAAAAGTGCGACAGAGACAGTAGACCCCATGCAGCTTTTCCAGCAAGTAGTAGAGCGCGTTGATAAGCGGACTAACGAAATGCTTACTACGCTTCAATCAACTAGCCCATCGCTCAACACGCTGCGGGATTGGTACAGAGCCGCCAGAGAGTTAAACAAGTCTGAAAAACATCTCAACCGCATTTCTGAAATTGGTAGCGAGTTCAAACAAGGGACACCTTTGACGGATAAAGCCGTAACAGTTATGCAGACAGATTTTCAGGCGTACTATAAGCAACTGATGATAGTTGAGCAGTTGAGCAATCTGAGCGATGGGGCTTTGACTAACCTCAACCAAAATATTACCAATTACTTGAACGCTCCTCCACCAAGTCCTCCACCTCTAGCTGACCGACAAAAAGTTGAGTCTGAAGTTAAACAGATTACGGACTATATCAATACTTTGGGAAGCCAACAATCTGAGCAGTTAGCGACCGTTGAAGCTATGCAAAAAAGTCCTTTTCGTAGTTGGAATGGAAAGTACGATTTAGCCGTCGCCCAGGTGGAACAGACAGCGAACAAGCTAGATAATGCGATCGCACATTTGCAACAAAGACAAAACCAAGTAGGGCAATGGAATAAGCTGGAAAGGGCTTACTCTTTGTGGGATAAATCACCTCAAACAGTTGAGATGCGGAATCTTGCCAAGGGCTTACAGTCCCCTCAGTTGCAAGAGCGGCTGACTAGCATTACCGAGACAGAACGACAAGACTTCTCGCGTAACCAAGCTGCCAGCGCTCGACAGGCGGGGCTATCACTTTGAGCCAGGGGAGCAGGAACAATCAACAGGGGTGTACTTGAAAGTTATCTGTTAATATTTAATACTAATTTGTCACGGCTTTGTGGGGAAGACGCAGTGAGTTACCAAGTAGAACTGGATGAGTACAAGCAGCAGGTAGCTAACCTATATAGCAGTCGAAGCGCTAATTACGATGACGGAGACTGGCATCCTCGAATTGCTCACCGTCTCATTCAACTCGCACAGATTAGTCCTGGGCAGCAGGTATTAGATATTGCCACTGGAACAGGAATGGTTGCGCTCGAAGCGGCTCAAATTGTGCAGCCTGGTGGTCAAGTGATTGGGGTCGATATTTCAACCGGAATGCTCAAACAGGCTAGACGGAAAGTTGAAATATTAGGTTTGACTAATGTTGAGTTTCAACTTGCAGATGCCGAAGCATTGAATTTCCCATTAAACAGTTTTGATTACATTTTCTGTTCATCGGCGTTGATTTGGGTGTCTAATTTGCGGGATGCGTTGCGACTTTGGTATCGACTCCTTAAACCAAAGGGATTACTTGCCTTCCATGCCTTTGCAGACACCGCTTTCGTAGGAGGGGTAGTGTCGCAGAGGGTACTTGAAAAGTATGGCATTACCCTGTTGTATAGTAAGCCAACCGGGACAGTTGAGAAATGCTATGACCTGCTCCAGCACGCTGGTTTTGAAGCAATTAACATCAAATCAGAACAAACTGGTAGTTACATCAGTTTAGAGAAAGCAAAGGGGATGTGGTTAGCTAATGGCTCATCGCCAGTGCCTGGACAGTATCCGAATCCCTTGTTAAAACTTACGTCTGAACAATTGGCACAGGCTAAAGTTGAATTTAATACCCAATTGGAAGCAATACAAACTGAACAAGGTATTTGGAACGATATCACCATTTTTTATGCGTTTGGGCGTAAGGCGGTATAACAATTCGCTTGGAGCAGTCTGCCGAGAATTACTGATGCTAAATTCCAACCTTGGCTAAATCTAATACTCTATCCCTAATTAAACAAGAATATTGTTTGCTTGACTTCAACCAAAATATAACCAACTACTTAAAAATCCCTCCAGCCCAAGCTGACAGACAAAAAGTCGAACTTGATGTTATACGGAAACTTTCTGCATATTATGACCAAAAATAGCTGTGATGTTTGTAGATCGTCATTGAGTCAAAGATTATACTAAATTTTTTAGTGTAATAAATAGTTCTGCTGCTACACGCGGCTTGACACAGACACGAGGTTTGCATTGAATAACAAGTAGGAGCGCAAAGCATGAAAATGTCAAAAGATGAACTGAATTTTGTGTTTCTGGCGGACAGACAAGATGCCATCTCCACGGTGGCGCAATGGTATTATGAGTTATGGGGTAAAGTTCCGGGCAATTCGGTTGAGCAAACGATTGAACGGATAAAAGGTAAACTCAACTGCGACAAACCTCCTTTTCACATTCTGGCAATTTCAAAAGATAGAGTCCTGGGTGTTGCTCAATTCAAGCTACGCGAGATGAGCATCTATCCAGAAAAAGAGTTTTGGCTAGGAAGCCTTTTTGTTTCTCCTGAGTTCAGGGGTTGCGGCATTGGTTCAGCTTTGGCAGAAGAAATCGTTGTCATTGCCAAAAAATTTGGGGTCAAAGAGATTTATCTGCAAACGGAAGCTTTGGATGGAGGTTTATACAAGCGTCTTGGCTGGAAGACCATCGAAACAATCGAAAATAACAGTGTGTTAGTGGCTGTCATGGTAAGGCAATTAGCCATGTGACAGACCAAGCGGAAACACACCAACAGCAGCAGAACAACCACGCTACACCGGAACGCATCAATCTTCTTATCTAAAGAATCTTATCTTTTCAGATATGTTGCAAAGTTCAATCACAAAGTTTAGTAAGGAAATTTGCCTCTAGTGCGATCGCTCTTTCGCAGAGCGTAAACCATCCTATGGCGCAAATTCATTAGGAAAACTTGCCCCTAGTGAGATCGCGCCATCTTTCCCAATTTTACTTACTGCGCCCATAACAACAGCTTTTTCCAATCAAAGAGCGCTCACACTTATCCATTCAAGCTCAAGCACTGCGAAACAAAATGTGTTGATAGCCTAAGTACAGGACAAAAGCTTGCAAACAAGGGCTAGGAAAGGGTTTCATAAGAATTACCACATTCTGATGATGAAACTCTATGAACCAGGTTACTTTGGCTGTTGATATATAATCAAACGATAATATTTGCAACGGTTGAAGATGCGATCTCAATACTACTAACGTTTTGGGCGATCGCTGCTCGGATCTCAATAGCTGGAACGGTATAGGGGCGCGTAATTGCTCTGCTTTTCGAGCTTTGGACTTTTGCTTTTGGTAGATGCTTTTGTACGATTACTTTTTGAGCCTGCTTTTTCGCTGAAGTTGGCGGATGGGAAGCACTAACTGTAGGGACAACTGGAGTAGTCGGCGACAGTAGGTTGAGTGGTCGCAGAGGTTTCTCTTGAGTGACAACCGTTGTGGTAGAAGATGGTTGCCCTGAAGATATTATCTGAAACGTTAGAGGTATGAACACAGCAGGCAAAAACAAAAACAAACTTCGCATTTTAGAACCTTGAAACATCCTCAAGCATTGCTGCGTACTCGGTATCAAGCATATCTATTTTTTCGATGTAAATGCTATTCCGGTCTAAGGGGAGCAAGACCGCGTTAGCATAGCCAGTGGCAATCTGCTCGTTTTCGGTTGTAAGATGCACAACCAGCGTTCCTTCAGGATAGTCGTCTTCGGGGTAGAAACGTTCCTCGCCTGTAATAAAACAGGGCAACTGTATTGCTTCGATATAACCAGCCAAGTTTGCCTCGGCACATACGCTTACAACTACTAGCTGCGACGGATAGTCTTCTCTTGCTGAGAAATAAAGATAAGGTAGGTTTTTGGGTCTAGCAAATCCACCTCCTTTTCCAGTTATTAGGAATTGGTTATGTTCTAGGCGATCACTCACGGTACGAAGTCCGTGAACTGTTGCGTAATTTAATGTTCCTTTATACTGCGAGTCAATTTGCAAAAACTCGTCCAAGTTTTCTGATATTGCCTCAACGTTAGGTTTGGGAATGCCTGCTCTCATAGGAGCGCAAACGTACTCCCTATGAGATCCCCTCCCGTCGTGCGGTAGGTCTAGGGCATTAGCATAGCCAGTGGCGATTGTTTCGTTCCCAGAACTGAGGCGGACTACTAATGTGCCTTGCGGATAATCCCATGCGACACCAGCAATCTCTAATGGCAATCTTACGGCTTGGGCGTATCCTACTGAGGCAGCTTCAGCACAAGGATATTTTACTTCTAGCTGCGGTGGTTCGTGTTTTGTCGCTGCTCGGTAAATATAAGGCAAGTCTACCGATATTTTTCTACAAACTATAAATGAAAATATTTCCTGCAAATAGCCTTTTAGATTCATGATTTTTTTGTTTGAGTTTACTCGAAAACCAGGGATGCTGAAGTAGCATCCCCACTAGAAAATATTTAGCAAGCAAGTAGGTCTTGTTTTACCAAAAAATCTCTAACGTGAGCTTGCTGTAATTTACTCTTTATTTGACTAACTAAAAACCCAAGCTTTTGGTCGCGCCCGTTCACTTTCTGGGCTATCCCCAGTATCTTCGCTATCTTTCTCGCTTGTCGCAACTTTAGCTTATCTACGTCTACCCCTCTCAACAAATCTTCAAGTTGGGGATTAGAAACATTGATGGTTTTAGCTGGAGGGAGTAATCGCAAATGCTTTTGCTCTCTTTGAGCTAAATTAGTTGAGGGTACTATTTTTCCTTTGTCTTGTAGTGGCAATAACCAAGGGTCGGGTAATTGACCTAATTCTTCTGGTTTAATTATTAGCGGTAATTGACCGCTTGGCTGTTGAGGGTTAGGTAAGGGCGAGTCTAAAGTGATGGAAACTTGTTTGTAGGCGATAACTAATCTTGTGCCGAAATCTATTGATGCGATGGTTATGAAGCCTAATGCGATCGCGTTAAACAGAAACGTCAGTAGTTCTTGTGTAGACATGATAAAAATCCTTTTGTTTAGTTCAGCGTGTAGAGAGTGCCGAGTTAAAATGTCGTATCTTTCCTGCGTTAGTAGTTCTAAGGAGTGCTGCTATTAAGCTACTGTTTCTTTAAAACTTACTTGATTTAATAATACAATAAATCAATCTATAAGTCAAGCATTTTATTATTAATAACTGCATACAAAGCACTTGTTAATAATAGACATAGACTTTAGTTAACTTGTCTAATTGTCAAGTTTAATCTCCCGCCGTCTTTTAGCAAATTGCTAGTATTGGGGACAGTCCCCTTGAAAGCGTGGAAAAAGTTTCGACTTTCACCACCCAGGACGATTATGTCTCCGCTTTGGACAATATACTGCTTAGTTTCGTCTGTTCGCATAAGTCCGCCTAAAATAAAAATTCCGCTATCCCCTAAGCTAATGGAAATTATTGGCGCATTCTTATTCTCCTCAGTATTATCCTGATGCAACCCTAGTTTTTCGCCTTTTCGGTACAGATTGATTAGACAGGATTCGGGATAAAAATCATCGTTTCCTGTTTCTTTAGCTAAACTAATTGCTAATTCACGAATTACCTGGGGCATAGGCGGAAATCTCTTTCTAGTCTCTGGATGATATTGCTGATAGCGGTATCCACTCCTATCCGCAACCCATCCCAAATCGCCGCAGTTGGTCATTGAATAATTGAAAGATTGACCAGTTGGCATACTTGGTCGAAACAATGGCGCTTGTTTTACAACGGATCTAGCTGCTGCTAAAACTTCTTGTTGTATAACTTTACTAAGTCTTGATTTGAGTAGAAAGAATCCGTTGTTCGCTGGCATATTGTTAGCCTGCAACTATTATTAATTAATAGCATTAATTAATAAGTAAATCAAGTCACAGCACCCATTTTGTTGAGTTTACACATTAAGTTTTTTCAAGTGAGATATTCTTTTTCCCAGCAGCTATCTTATCCAAAAGCTACAATTAATAATTACTTAAAACCTGCTTATTGCCTTAAACCATTTTACTTGCGGCTCTGTTTATTCAAGCAATTTGGGTCGATAGATGTCGGAAAGACCAATCTCGTCTGAGGATTTTCTTGTGCCAGGGCAATCGCACTTTGGGGACGTGCCAGTCGCAATAAGTACCACTTTCTTCCATCTTTTTCCCATACGGCTAGTAAGTCGAATCCATCATGGGGAGTTATGGCGATTGGTTTGTATTTCATTATTTACTCTCCTTAACAACGAGTGGTTACTTTTGTTCTGACGTGCTGCCGACTGTTAACAAAACTCTCAACAAGTGAGATCGCTCTTTGGCACTGCCGGATGTCGAACATGGCTACATGAGTTTTATCCAAAGGCAGCTTCATAGCTTTCGACAACCATTTGTATGCGGTTTGACGGCTAGAGAAAACACCTAATTGCCATAGGGGATCGAACTTGCGATGAGCTAAACTGCGCCATTTCCGTAACTGCTTGTCGGCTAGAGTCCCCAGTGGCTTTATGCTGCGCGGGTGACACCCCACCCGCGCATCACAATTGGGGTAAGCATCACATAGGTAGATAAACCCGTAACTTTGACCGTAAATTTTCGCGCTGTCTATTAACGACACACTACTGCGACAGAAGGGACACCAGTAGGGTTTCATCTGCCTGACCCCTGCAACTGCTCTAGTACCGCTAGTTCCTCCGTTATGGCTCTAGCAACAGCTAAAAGTCCTGGTTTGGATAGGTCTTGCAGTAGGATGATCGCTTTGTTGAACTTGGGACAGAGATCGCAAACGTGATGGAAATCGACGGCACTAGGTTCGGTTGCTTCGTAGATAGCCGCCATAGCAATCGCTGCTTTTTTGTTCTGGCTTAGGTGGTGCAAATGGATTTCTAGCTGCTGCAAAATTGGCTCGTCTTTCTGATTAAACGAGTGGCTGGTTAAGTTGAGCATGGCGTAGGTTTAGGTAGGTAAAGTAAAACCAACCAGTTGTTAGCTGGCGGAGTGGGTGTAATTAGATTGGAGCTACTGGGAAAAGATTATTGAGCGATAGTTCAGGCGGCTAGTGGATTTACGCCGATAGAGTTATCATTCTGCTGCGGGTATTCCAAAGAGCAATTGCTTCCTGTTTATTTGCCGCGTGGCTTCCTTGTGCGCCACACTTGCACCAAACCCAAAAATACTTTCCTTGTTATCACGTCTTCTTTCTCCTGTCCCCCGCAGAACGGACAAGGTAATGGTTCCATCGGTGTTGCTTGGAATTCAAAAGTTGTTCGGGTGTTCCACAATGCGACCGCTCCTTGCTCATCCTCTGCTGATCCTGCTTGTACGCCGCATTTGCAGTAGATCAAACGGTGCGAACCGTCGTAATACAGATCATAAATTTCTTGTTCTGAACTGCCACAAAACGGACAGGGTAATCTTTTCATTCGTTACCTCTAAAGTTGTTTGAAACTTTTAGTTTCCCGTTACCGACACTTGTTGACCCGCAGCAGTTGAGTTGCTGGCAGAAGACTGAACTTTTGCCGATACCACCGCCGTAGATTCCGCCCTATTGAAGTGCTGGCGAAATACTGGTAGCGATTCCACATAGTTGATTGTGCTGGAGAGTCCAATTACGCCAAGCAGGTCTATTGCTGATTCCCACTCCTCGTCACTAGCACGTTGAGCCAAAAGCAAGTCGATAATGACCTGGGGCAACTCCACTTCTTTGCAGTCGCGCGCATTCCAAGTCAACACTTTCTCTGCCAAAAGTTCTTGGGAAGAAGCAGGCGGCAAATGAGGACGCGCTTGTTGCCGCAGGGCAAACAACTTAGCTTCCAGCCCACCCACAGGTAGACTTAGCTGAACGCCGTCCTTGGCTCTGGTTTTGCCTTTAGGCTTCCAGTTGACAACAACTGGATTGACTGGTGTGGGAATGTCTAAAACTGTTGATAGTGATAAAGAAAGTTGTCCTTCTTTAACGTTACAAGTTATTTTATCACCAATGTTACAGTGAGGATAGATGGTTTTAACATGGTGAGTTGCGGTGAGTCGCGCGTCCCCATAGACGCGAATTTTGGTTGATAAAGTATGAAATCGATAGCCGGATCTTGCTCCCTCAAATTCTGGAATCAACGGTAGTGGTAGGTCTTCTGTTCCTTCTAGCAACAAGATTTTATCACCACTTAACCCCTCATTTATTCTTCGCAATTTGTAGTAAGGATACTTAGCCAGAAAAGTTTTTAACCAAGTTTTTTGACGAGTGTTCAGACGTGGGTTTGCCATACTTAAAACCCTTCTGCTTCACCCGAATCTGCTACCCACTCCGGCTTGTGTTTCACTTGCGCTTGGTGGTTAACAGCCTTCAGCGCTGGAGCCGCCTGCGCTTTAACAATAGATTCTGCTTGTTTCAGCAGAAACTCTGTTACTGCTGAAGCTTCTTCGTCGGCATCTACCTTGGCGTACAGATTAATGCCAAGCTCCAAACTTTCATAGTTGCCTAAGTTGAACTTTTGCGTGTATGTGATACCAACTGTTGTATGTTGCATATTTTTGGTTGATTGGTTAATTATTGAAAGGTGATTACCTACGGTAGTGCTGTTAGGCGATCGCATATTCTCGTTTATCGCTGCTTGGAACGGAATTGAAGATGTTGAATTTGATGATTCAACTTTTTGAGATATTGCCGTAAGACAATCTTGCCTTGCTGTTTGGCTTGCGGATACACCTGCTGATAGTGCTTAAGCAATTGCGGCAATTGCTCAAGGTTTTTCTGCTTTGTAAATACTGGCTGTAGCATGATTAAGTCTCTCTTTTTCATTACAAAATAGAGGCTAAAGTATTCGTTTTAGCCTCTCGTTACTAAATGTTGTGGTAATACTTTACGCGGTCTGCTGTAGCTGGACTCTTGGCTCTACCCGCCCGTGTGCTGTATCGATTTTAGAGATTGCCCGTGCGATTGTATGCTGCCAGTTGACAGGCTCGTTATAGGGCGCATACGCTGCTCGTCCGGTTACTGGGTTGTAAATACGGGAGAATAATACTTGCTCTGTGTCTCCAGGTTCTACAGCAATTGTCATTGGCTTACTGAAACAGACAACTGGTAACGTAGCAAGCGTATAGATTAAACCTTTAGCAAAGAGTGTTTCATAACCAGACTGAATTACATAATTGCGGTCGGCTTTAATATGCAAATTAACTTTGAACTCTGGTTTACCTTTATACTCTTTCTCCTCTATTTCCAACTTCTCAACAATGCCCGTCAAAGCTTGGAATAGTATTGGCTCATGTTCTTTCTTTGCCCCGTCCCAAAAGTACCACAAGCACTCAGCATACTGGCGGTTAGCGTATATGTATCGCGGTTTAGGAGAATGCCCAAACCCTAGTTGCTGTTTTGATGCTTGTAATTCTTGAAGGATTGCTTGCAGGTATGCGTTGCTATCATTGTTGTCATCCATAAAGTTACCTCGGTTATGGTACCAATGTACTATCTACCTTGATTATAAAGTTTGGCTTTTGCCGCATCCATCGAAATAGCCCAGGCATTTGCTTGTAGTTCTGCTTGAGAAAATCTTGGTAGCGTTCTGGTAAGCGACCCGTTAGACACATTAGCTCCTCTCTATCCAAGTCCAGGTAATGCGCTAATTGTTGGATTACATACTCTTTAGGTGGATATTCGCTGTTGTCGCTTTCCAGTTTCGATAAATAGGTAAAGTCTATTTCTACCAGTGCCGCTAGTTTGCGCTGGCTATAGCCTATGCTAGTGCGCGCAGTGCGGATAACTTGACCAAAGGTTTGGGTCATTCAACTATTCCTGTTCGCATAAGATTCTTTTTGCTTGGAATTGTTCGTTAATTCCAATACTGCCGCCTCTCTGTTTGCTTGCACTTCTTTGGCAAATTCATAGCCAGCAACTTCTATACGATTGCATAGTGGCATAATATAGCCATTCTCACGCTCATTGCCTAAACTTTCCTTCGCCGCGTCCAAATATCTTCTTGATAGCGGCTAATTGCTCACTTTGATCGTTTACGGTAGGACAAGTAAATCCCCAACGAGCCGCTTGGGTGTAATAAATTGAGATCGGGGAGAAAAGTTTGTCAGTGTAAGCATGATTTTCTCCAATTATGCTTTTGTTATGTACTTTAACAACTTTGTACCCGTTCGCTAGTTTCATACTCACTTGGGCATCGATCTTACCAATGCCCAAGTTGTTGCTATCTTGAATTACCCTTAACTGCATAATTCCTCACTCCAGTACCGCAAGTCTTCCCAAGTAATTCCTTCGCTGGCATCGTGCTTATCGAATGCCCTTTGTAATACGCTCTGTGCTTGTTCTTCGGTTAAAGAAGATGTTTCTTTGTCCTCGTCAAAATCGTCTTGAACACTATGAACATCCTCAGTTGTCCAAACAACGGCTACTTTATCTGCCCAATACGCTGCTAATACAAGTTCTACCTGCTCTCCGTCTGTAGCTAGTCCTGCTTCTACTAAACTCGTTGCCATGTCTTGGATATGTTCATACATTATTTTCTTTTGCCTACGACGGTTACTATCATTTCTCGTGGAGGTAACTGCACCTGGCTGTAAGTCTTCTTTGGCGATGGTTGTACCGAAGCCAAGCTACAGGTAACTTCGATGCAGCGCTCGGCTAACAACTGTACGGGAATCGAAGCAGCTAAATTGTTAGCTATCTGTTGACACTTAACTAGATCAACATCACTGGTAACGTCAAATTCCAAAGTTATTTTATGAGGGTGTCGTTTCTTGAGGGTTCTACGTTCAAAATCCATAGTTATTTGCTTTCCTTTTTCTGGTAAGTTTGCTTGGATTGACTGCGGATAATTAATTTTTAATTTCAGAACGTAGAAGTGCTTTGAATAGGGCAATCTGCGCGAATGGAATTAAAAAAGACTTCGCACTCATTAGCAAGGCTGGAAGTATGCTATTTGCCATATATGAACCTCCAAATAATTATTAGACTTTCAACATTGACTGCTGCAAGTAGGAAAGGCGCTTTATGTAGAGTTGAAAGCGCCTCAATCGTTAGAGAGTGCGAAGTCTTTTAGTCAGCGTAGGAGGCTAAAACCCGTTCCCGATGCTCCTGCCAAAACTTCTCCCCTGCAATGTGCTTCTGCCCTATTCTTTCAGCTTCTTCAGAATCAAAGGCTCGACCTATAGCGCGATCGCCCACCCAAACTACATACCATTGCCAAGTGCTGTTGTACGTGACTGACCAAGTACGGGGTTTAGGAGGAGGAGTTGGTATAGGAGGCTTGGTGAAGGCGTTATAGCCTTCCATGTATCCTTTGGAATACTCGCACGTTGCGTTTGTATAAAGTGGGATTGATTTTTCTGTCGCATCTAGTCGCCCGTGATTAAAGGCTTGCTCAAACTCGGTTTGTGGGGGAGGTAGCAAGTCATCTTCTTCTTTTTCTAAAATCCACTCCTCCGTATAACAAGAAGCGTTTGTAGGTTTGACTTTTAGCCACACGCGACCGTCGGTGTAAATGTCCTTGTTTATCACTTCCATTACAGGTGTAAATGGAGCGTGGATAGTATCACCAATATTCGCTTTTGTTGTGGCTCTATCCCAGATTTTCGGGGTAGATTCAGAGCCGACTTGAATTGTGGGTTGTGCTTGAGTTAACATTTGAATTACCTATGTATGTAGGAACCAAAGCCTGCAAGTGATCTCCCTTCCACAGTTGATGCGCTTACAGGCTTTGTTGTGTACAAATTGTCTAAAGTTTTTAATCCACCAGGGCATCTCCTATCAGCGTTCATCCCTTTCGGGCTACCTGGCTTCTCTCTCGTCTGGGGGTTGCAGGCAGTGCCTTGGTTCCAGTTCCCCTGTTGTCTAGCCAACAGCAACCTTATTTCTTTTTTAGGATTGTGAATCGGTCGTTAAAGTGAGATTCTGGATTCCGTTGGGGTGGGGGCTGTCTCTTTCCCTGTTCCCATATTTATATTATGACAGCTAGTTAACTAGCTGTCAAGTTAACTAGCTATTAGATGTAGTGATCTTTTACCTGTAATATATAAAGCTAGCTAATAACTCTGTTAACTAGCTAGCTAGCTGTTATAATACGGGCAGAGTTCTTAGGATGAAAGTGATTTGTAAGCTTAAACAGTTAATGGATGAACAAGGTCTTAATCAAACTCAACTTGCAGATGCAACAGGATTAAGCCCTACAACTGTAGGAAAGCTATATCGTAATCAGTTTGAACGAATTGATAAAGATACATTAATGGTTCTATGCAAATTTTTTCGCAAAGGCATAGGCGATCTATTTGAGGTGATGTTTGAAGAAGGAGATTAGAGATTCAGTAATTGATTTAACAATTAATTACTAAATCGCTAGTCAACATCATCATTATTTCCCGTAGTTTGCACAATACAACAGTTTTTCTTTCCAAGCAGCTTTTGTCATAGAAACTTTTAGCTGCAAAAAGTAGCAATCGCCTAACTCTTGGCGGAGATGCGATCGCTACCTACCACAACCTAACTTTTTAACCGTAGAGGTTATGCCAATGTCTAATTTAACAGTTACCGAGCGTAATGGCATTTTAGTTGTTGATTCCCGGTTGGTTGCCCAAGAACTAGGAATCGAACATCATACTTTACTTAAGACAATCGATAAATATTCAGCACGACTAGAGACAAAATCACCACTTCGATTTGAAGTAGATGTGGTGAAACGTGTTCAGGGCGGCGGTTCTAATACTCGTTATGCTTGGCTAGATGAGCGGCAAGCAACATTGTTAATGACTTATAGCCGCAATACTCAGCAAGTTCTTGACTGTAAAGATGCCTTAGTTGATGCTTTTGTTAAAGCCAAACAACTCATCCCTGCACAATCTCAAGAAATCGAGCGCCTTAAGCTGGAACTTCAAGTAGCGGTGCGATTCGTTGAGTGCTGAATCACGGTGAAAGCCCGTACATAAGCACTCCAGCCAAGACTCCTAAGTCTAGCTGAACCTCAAAGTTGATGTAGGTGAAAGCCCTACCCGTCAAACTCAGACGTGACTCCTTATCTGACCCCAGTGACTAGGCTCGGTTCCTAGAGGCTGAAGCGGGTAGCAGGGCGCAATCAGACAACTATTACGGGTTGACACTGGCGCTAACAGGGGGTTTCTATGATGAAACAGATTCTAGAAAAGCAACCTATGGAGAGGCAGGGCGTAAAACAGGTAATACCTGGAAAGCCTGACCACGCCAGAGATTAGTATCCCGTCGCATTTGGCTACGATAGCGACAAAGAGTAAGGGGTTCTGGCGGTTGAAGTGAATCCATCTAAGGGAACGAACAATCAACCTTGAGGAACGAATAGAAACAGTTTGTTAGGTCTGGGGTTTCGTAACCCCAGTAGGCTGGACGAGAAGCGGAACTCCGCAGACTGGGTAGGATGGCTCGTAATTGAGCCAAGGTTCAAAGACAACACTTTTTGGAGCAGAGCATGGTTAGACACAGCGACAACGCTAGTGAACTTTGGAAGAATCTACCCTGGAAGAAATTTCGGAGAGATTTATTTCGCTTGCAAAAGAGAGTGTTTAAAGCGGTTTCAGTTGAAGACAAGCGTAAAGCTTTGTCACTCCAGAAACTAATCTTGAAGTCCAAGGCTGCGAGGTATCTGGCAATACGTCAGGTGACTCAGCTAAATGATGGCAAGAAAACGGCGGGTGTGGATGGTGAAGCATACCTTACTTTCGAGGAACGCTTTAACCTAAGCGATGAACTCAAAGAAAACGTTAACACATGGAAACACAATAAACTGCGAGAAATACCAATCCCAAAAAAGGATGGTACGAAACGCATTCTAAAAGTTCCAACCATCGCAGATAGAGCTTGGCAATGCCTCGCAAAATATGCTTTAGAACCCGCTCACGAAGCAACATTCCATGCTAAAAGCTATGGGTTCAGGGCAGGTCGCTCGGCACACGATGCCCAAAAAATCCTGTTTCTAAATCTACAAAGCACCAGTCACGGAATAGATAAAAGAGTCATTGAACTCGATATCGAAAAGTGCTTCGACCGGATTAATCACTCATCCATAATGGATAAACTCATTGCCCCAAAGGGCATACGGGCAGGAATCTTTCGCTGTCTTAAATCAGGAGTTAACCCAGGGTTTCCTGAACAAGGAACGCCACAAGGCGGGGTCGTTAGCCCATTACTTGCCAACATCGCGCTAAACGGCATCGAAAGTATCTACAGGTACAAAGACCCTTGGGGAAGGATTAAAGAAACATCGATCCGCTATGCGGACGATATGCTTGTAATAATCAGACCCCAAGACAATGCCGAGGTAATACTGGAAAGTATTAGCCAATTCTTAGCTGAACGCGGATTAAAGGTAAGTGAAAAGAAGACGAAGCTAACCGCTACGACAGATGGGTTTGATTTCCTCGGCTGGCATTTCAAAGTGCAGAGCAACGGAAAGTTTAAATGCACTCCCTCAGTGGATAACTTTAAAGCTTTTCGCAAGAAAGTAAAACACATAGTCAACAACTCAAACTATGGCGCTACCACAAAGGCTGAAAAATTAGCCCCAGTAGTTAGGGGGTGGAGAAATTACCACCGCTTCTGCAAAATGGATGGGTCACGGTTTTCGCTGTACCATACTCAAAACAGAGCATTCAAGGTATTTAATAAAGAAGCTAAACAGAATCGCTACACTAGCAAGAAATTGTTAAATAAGGCTTTTCCAGCAGTTCCTTACTCCGAAAACAAACACATCAACGTCAAGGGTAATAAATCACCCTACGACGGCGATTTGACCTACTGGAGCGAACGTAATAGTAAGCTCTATGACGGTACAACCTCTAAAGTCCTAAAACGACAAAACCATTCATGTGCCAGATGCGGATTAAAGATGACCTTTGAGGAGCAAGTTCACTTGCACCATAAAGATAACAATCACCACAACTGGAAGAACAATAATCTGGAAGCCTTACATGCGAGTTGCCACGATTACCTACACATGAGCAAAGGCATTGCCTAATTGAATCGGGAGCCGGATGCAGCGAAAGCGGCACGTCCGGATCTAACAGAGAGGGGCGCTGGATAATACCAGCCCTCGACTCTAACCAAGCCCAAGCCGCCGCAGCACAAAGTCAAGAGCGCCTGATGCAAGTCTCTAGCGCCATCGTCACAATGCATGGGGCGGGGATGCTGGGGTTAATCTTGGGCAAGCCAGAGGCAATTGTCGAACAACCGCCAATTGTTGTTGAGAAAACCCTGTTGGTGAATCAGGCAGGCAGACCCATTAAAACCTACCAAGGTCTTTCTAAGACTAAGCTTGCCCAACGCTATGGCATGAAGAAGGCTCAAGATTTAGTCAACTGGCTGCAATCGATGGGTAAGGCGGATTTGATTCAACCAGGGGTGACCGCCGCTCCCTGCCAGTTTGTCCCATTCGAGTATGTCCCAGAGTTAGACAAGCTTTGGGCAGCACGGCGAGGAGAGCGACAAAAACTACTTGGGGAGTGACCGCATTCTTTTTCCCAGTAGCCAAGTTTTTCCACACCCAACCAAAATTAGGACAAATTCATGTCACCAAAAGTAAATGAGCTTGGCGATCACTATCAGGTTTTAAAGGCACTGACTGGCGATCACACTCAGACCCAACTTGACCTATTGAGATGTCGTTGTCCCCGGTGCGATCGCTTTGGCGTTGTCTTTGATATGCACGACTACTACGGCATTATCTACAAAGTTAAGAAGTTTAAGACATATATTCTTTCCTGGTTAGACGGGTGGATTTATCAAAAGTTAAAAAAAGGAAAACCACCTTGGGTATATGTAGTTACCCAAAAACTAGCTGAAGCTCTTGGCTGCTGTAGAGATACAGTATTTCGTCACCTTAAAGACCTGTGCGAGATGGGCATACTCAGGAAAACTCCCTACAAACGTTGAGCGACAGATAATATGTGAAGTTTAGAAGCCCCCACTAACCGAGTACGGTGCAGTGGTAGGAGTTGTCACTGTATTTGTAAATAAATTTTCTGTTAGGAACATTCCCCAGAACATTAGAGTTTTTTCATGATATGCTACACATTATAAGTTGTGTTGTCATTGGTCAACGGATCTCTATCGGGCTAAAGCTGGTTAAGGCAGTAGGTACTCTCAAATTTTCACAATGTGAAAATTTGAATCTGGACTAATCCTCCTAAAATTTTACTAATGTGAAAATTTGCATTTATGTTACCTTCCAAATCTTCACATTGTGAAAACTTGCCTGTAGCTGACACCACCTTTTACATCTAGTGATTCCCCATGACCTCTCCCAAATTTTTACTAATGTGAAAATTCGCATCTGTACCACTCATCCCCAATTTTTACTAATGTGAAAATTTGTATCTGTACTATCTTCCAAATCTTCATATTGTGAAAATTTGCCTATAGCTGATGCCAACGGTCACTACCTAGTTACTAATTTCCCTGCTAGAGTTTACAACAGCCTCTTGTCCTGCAAGTCTTGTCTCACTGAAATGATTTCTGAGAAATTTTCATTACTATGGCAACCCTCACAAATTCTCCCGCGCAAAAAAGCTACTGTCTAGCTAAAATTAGAAGCAACAGCCTTACTATTGCTCCTTTAACCTTCATGCCAAGTTCTATCACTCCTAAAGCTCATCAAGGATTTGATTACGCTAGTCTTGATGCCCCAACTTCTCAGTTTGTGCAGCAGCAAACTGGCGAAATTCAGGCTTTGATGAAGCGTACTGCTCAAAATATTATTGAGGTAGGGCAAAAGCTGATTGAAGTAAAAAATAGACTAGGGCATGGATACTTCCTAACCTGGCTACAAGCGGAGTTCGGTTGGAGTTACCCAACGGCTGCTCGTTTTATGCAAGTAGCTAATTCTTTTAAGGAAACTTCTCAAATTGAGAACTTTGCCCCTTCTGCTCTCTACGAGCTAGCTGGTGCTTCAACTCCCGAAGCCGCCCGTAACGAAGCCATTGCTCGTGCTAAAGCAGGTGAATCTATTACTCGTCAAGCTGCTAAAAGTATCAAGCAGAAGTACGTTCCGCCTGCTGCTGCCCCCAAGTCAGAGCCAGCACCTAAACTAGATGTTCAGCCTATCTCACAATTGTCTCCTACACCCCAGATTTCCCTAGCTCAACCGCGTATAAAGCAAGAAATTATTGCTATTCGCCCTAAGCCTGTAGCTATTGCTTTGCCCACAACCGATTCTAGCATCAGTCTCCAGGCTATACCAACGCCACTACTACAAGTTGGCACTCCATCGCCCATGATTACGACTGATGTTGCTGGAAGCTGGTGGCAGTTAGTAGGAAAACATTTACTTTACGGCGGAGATCCTAACTCCAGTCAGTTTTTGCAGCAAATTCCAGAGCAAGTCTCTTTACTGCTGGCTTTTCCCCAGCAAAGGGACTGGCAAACAGCTATAAAAGCTGATGTTCGGGTCATAATCACCGAACATCTACCGCAGTGTAAAGACCCGAACTTGCTTGATGAAATTCTAGAATTTAATCTACTCCACCACTCGAAGGTGGGAATGGTAGTAGTTAATTGCTTTGTACCATCTCTAGAGATCCTATCTATCGTTAATCGCCTAGGTCGTCGGGGTTTATTTGCTGAACCGGATGCAAAGCGTGTCAATGCTGTGATTAGTGACTGGAAACAAGCTGGACTAAAGGTAGAAAAAGTAAGGTAAGGGCAAGCTCTATTGCCTTATCTCAGCTTTGAACCAAGTTAAAACCTTTAATATTGAACGAATGGAGAACTATTTATGCTTACAGCAATATCTAAAATTATTTCCTTAAGTTCTACTTTGTGCGCTAGATCCCGTATAATACTTTCAATTGAATAAAGCTTCGTGGGTGAGGAAAGTCTGTTAGAGCAGACTATTATCTTCCGCCACCGAAGGCTCCGACCCACAACCGTTAATCTGGAGGTCAGAACGTCAATGTTATTATTAGTATTGTGCAACTTTAGTGTGCCTTTTGGCAAGTTATTTCCCAAAATAATTTCAAATTCTTTTGGTTCAAAGACATTAGATAACGGCAGCATAGGGATTACAGTCCCTGCGGCTACTCTCAAAGAAAAGGAGGGAGCTTCATGAATGCTGCCGTCAAGGAGAAAAGCGAGTTAAGCCTATTCGTCAGACGAGAAATAGATGACTACGGGCTAGACACTTGCGAGTTTCGCATCTACGCCCGGATCACTCACCGCGCTGGTAATGGAGAAGCGTGGGAGAGCCTTAATAACATGGCTAGTGCTTGCCGCATGACTTTGAGTCGAGTGCGCCTAGCATTACAAATTCTGAACTTAGCTGAAATTACCCAATAAAAAAGCCGGGACAATCCCTACCTAGAAATAAACCTAGACTAGACTGCCACGACCTAATAGCAATCGTAAGTCTAACAAAATCTAGACAAATAAGCATAATTTATTTTTAGGGGTTGTCTTGGTTCAACATAAATAACGAGAACCAAATGAACTACGCATTTCCTCAAACAGACCGCGAACTAGCCCAAAAGCAATTAATGTACCTTGGTTACACTTCTAGCCAAGTATTTTTACGCTTTTTCTACCACTCAGATAATCCTAAAAAAGGCGATGATAAAGGGCGTAAATTAAATAATCTGGACTACAAAGCGATCGCATCTTACCAACAAGACGAGCGCGGCACGTATGTAGTAGTTAACGGTGCTGACGGCGGACACGAAGATAAAGATATCAAGCAGTGCGCGGCGATATTTTGCGAATGGGACGATCGCCCAATTGAAGATCAATTACTACATTGGGAGACATTAGGCTTTTTTGAGCCAACTTTCACGGTATATAGCGGCGACAAGTCTGCTCAACCCTACTGGGTGTTTGACACGCCAATAAATGTTGAACAGTGGCGGGAATTGCAACGACTTTTAATTGAGGTAATGGGGGCAGATCCAAGTAACAAAAACCCCTCAAGAGTATTTAGACTTGCTGGCGGCTGGCACGTTAAACCCGGACGAGAACCGAGAAGAACGGAGATAGTCCAGGAATCAGGGCAAAAATATCCTTACGAACAATTAAGAGAGCGCCTCCAATCTCTAGCTAAACCCCCTATGGAACAAGCAACGCGCCCAATTACTTCAACACTTAGTTACCAGCGCTACGAGGATATAAGTTTACCTGTACCCCAAACTGTACCGATTGAAGTTTGTTTAGCGAAAGAGTCCCGTAGTTTACTCCAATCCGGCTGCGCCCAAGGTGGGCGTAATTTTGGTGGTGCTAAACTAGCCCGTGACCTAATTGGTACAGCTTCTTACTTACAAACCATCGGACAAAGTTTTGATGGCAATCCTCAATTGTTACTAGAAAATTACGGCACTCGTTGCTCTCCCCCTTTGCCAGCAAAAGAAATTGAATCAATTTGGGCATCGGCGGCTAAGAGCAATCCTGCGCCTAGCTGTACCCCTGATGGTGTAGAAAACTGTCTCCGCGCCTGGTATTGGAAGAATTACGTCCAGAACAATAAACCTCACAATAATAAGCAATGCTTTGGTTTTAGCCCTAGTAGTAATCAGCCAAGCACAAGCTCTAAGACAAATTTGTGCGATCGCATAAAACGTATTCTTACAAGCTACGAAACTGAATCAACCCAAACGGCGGCATTAATGGACCTAGCTGCCGACGTTAGAAAATCATTTAATGAAATAAAGAATTTGGCGCGAATCATTCAGAGTGAGGGAGAGCAAGCAACCGAAGTAGTTACCGCCATTGAGTCCTTCACGCCAATAATTAAAAACTGCCGCAAGCGCTTAGATATCAGGCGATACCTCAATCCCATCCTTGCCGAACCACTGATCGCAAAAGCTTCAGCAATGCCTACAGCGCCGGAGTACCTGTTTAATACGCTTTTACCATCTTGCGCTTCAAGAATTGGTACGAGCGCCAGGATTGTTATCGATCCCGTGTCCGGCTATACCCAGGACTGCATATTTTGGACGGCAAATGTTAACCACTCTGGGCAAGCCAAAACACCACCGCAAAAAGAAGTAATCTCCCCCCTGGAAAAGATGGAAGGAGAAGCCAAAGATATTTACGATACTCTTCTTAGTGACTACGAACAAGATAAAAAATCCGAGGGCAAACCGCCTGTAAGAATGCGGCGACTTTTAAGTAATGTAACGACTTCTACAAAAATCCGCATCCACCAAGAAAATCCGCGCGGACTGCTCGAATATATAGATGAACTTGTCGCTGATTACCAACGCTTAAACCAATACAAAGGGGGTGGGAAAGGAGACGACTTACAAGTAGAGCTAAGTTTTTTCAATGGTGCTGCCTGCAACTACGACCGCCACGACGCGAGATTATTTTTAAACCGCACTGCTTTTAGTAAAACAGGCACATACCAGTGGGATACGTTAGCGCGGTTAATGGGTGATGACGTGAATTTTATTTCAAGCGGCTACAGCGCCAGGTTTTTGTATTGCTCAATTCTCGATGCGCCACTCCGGTATTTAGATTTGCTTACTCCAAAGATGAATAGCAATTTCACCGAGACTCTAGAGTGGCTGTACGAGCAATTAGAGGGATTACCACAGCAAGACTATTTGTTAACGCGAGAAGCTAAAGTGCTATTTCAAGCCTGGAACCATACTTTAGCCGACGATGAAAGGGAAGAAAACTACTTTGGCTTCTCGATTGTCTACGCAAAAATCGAAGCATACGCGGCAAGAATTGCCCTGTGGCTGCACATAGTTAACGCCGTTTGTGCTGGCAAGTTACCGGAACCAACGATTGACGGTGAGACAATGCGTCACGCGATAGAGATTTCATCTTTCTACCTGTGGCAGCAAAAATTAATTCACGGCAATAACGCGCCAACGCGAAAATTGGAAGGCATATTTTTCAAAGTCCAAACTCAAGCCGAGAAATACTTTGCCAAATCAAAGCAGGGACTAAATGCTTCGTTTCTCAAAACCAGAATTAACGCCCTCAAAAGTTGGGCAACAGAGAAAATCCGCACGGTAGTGTTTAAAACGTTGGCGGCGGCGGGACATGGGCGGATTGAAGGGGAGGGTAGTGAAATGAAATATTTTCCCCTGAGTCAACTATTGGTGGATGTTGGTGCAAAGTTGGTGGTATCACCAATAGCTCAAAGCCATACGAATGATGAAGTACAGACAACTATTGGTGAAATTGGTGAATTAACTAATAAGGAAATACTTTCAGAGACAATACTCAGTAGCTTTGTACTGCCATCAGAAATTACCGCTTTAGCAGATCCCGAAATAACTATCGAACTTGATGCTCAACAGCACCAACAAAAAGTATTAGATACGAGAGTCCACCAATTCACCAACTTAGAAGCTGGAAGTATTACTATCGCAGACGTTGAGGCGGTTGGTGGTAGCACCAATGACCCACCAACATCACCAACATCAAATCCAGTTTTACTACTATTGCAACTGACAACTTGGGTAGAGATAGCTGACTCAATGCAAAAAGATAGTCAAAAATTAATTGATGCCATGAATCAGTTTGATAAAGAGCAAAAAAGAAAAATTGCCTCAGTATTAATTGAGTTTCTGTGTAATGAACCCCAGAGTCTTAAAGAACTAAATTGGATACCAATCAAAATGCTCAACTGGATATTCAAACGCCTGCAATTCACGATTTCCCGCATTGGTGGTGATTCTATTGACCAAGCGCGGATGGAACAAGTTGAGAACTTGTCTTTTGTCTCGGTTGAAGGATTGGGTAGTAGTAAAGAGTTTTGGGTGTTCTGCGATCTGACAAGTGGTAGAAATATCCCAGTTTTTGGTACGGATGGAATTTGTGGAATCTCGGTCAGAAATTAATCCTTTTACGAGAATCAATAATTATGATTAGCGTTACGGAAGAAATATCGTTACTAACGAAGCAAGAAAACCGACTGCATACCAGTCTAGATAACTTGCGTGGACAAAAAAGCAAGGTTAAAGAACATAGACAGCTAGAGAAAGAACTGGCAATGGTTTTGGGTAAGCGCCAAAATTTACAGGCTTGGGCTGTTTTTGAAATTGGAATGCCCGTCCACCGACTTAATTTACCCCGCCTTGGAATTGTCAAGGAATTAAAAATCACGCCTGGAGGCATGGGAGAAGTATGGGTGAGTTGGGATGGTGTGCTACAAATTCCCGAACAACCAAACCTATTACAGATTGATGGTGCGGCGCTGGCGAAAATTATTGCTGTGGGCGATCGCATAGAAATCGTTGAGGGTCATGAAGAAGCTGGCAAAATCTTTACTGTAGAGCGGTTATTAGCGCGTGGGGCAGTAGAGACGACCGATGAGATGATTTTTGAGCGAGAGAAGTGGCAAAAAGTTGAAGAAGCTGATCAAAAAGTTGTACAGACTAGGAGCGAAGACGATGAGTATTCAATACATAACGGTAGTTTTAGCCAGGAAACCCAAATGGTTACCCAGTTAACAGAGGAATCAGGCAGTGAAAAGCCAGACACCATAGTTACGGTAAATACGACTGCTACTCAAATCGAAGAATTAAGTGAAGACGAGGAAAAAGAGCGGCATCGGTTGGAATTAAAGGTAGAACGAGCATTCGTTGAGGCGGGGACGGCATTACGAAAACTGAGGGATAGACGGCTGTATCGCTCAACTCATAAGACTTTTGAGGAATATTGCTCTGACAGATTTGGTTTCAGCCGTCGCCATCCATATCGCTTGATTGACGCAGCCAACGTTGTTGAAAATTTAGAAAAGTTTTGTGTCCAATTTGGACACATACTACCAGCCAAAGAATTTGTTTGTCGTCCGTTGACGATTCTTAGACCCGATCAACAAAGAGAAGTTTGGCAAGAAATTTTGCAAGAGACAGAGGGTAAACACCCAACGGGTAAAGAAGTTAAAAGCATTGTCGAACGCCTCAAAGAAAAACCTTTGGTTAAAGCCAGTGATTTCTGTACTATTGGCGATCCGTTTATCCTGACTAGATTAGAGGGGGCTGAACGAAAATATAATGGCTGCTGGGCGATCGCACGGGAGCATCGAGACTTTACAATAGCCGTTGATGTTTACGACGGAGAACTGGCTGTGAAACCAGAAAATCTTAACCCTATTGATTTACCTGATGTACGCCGTCAGTTACCAGAAACGCTCAAACGGATAAAAAGGCTGCGGAATAACGCAGAAATGTTGGATCGGGGTGTTTATCACGCACTTGAAGGCTTGGGACGGCAAATATATCTAACAGATTTTGAGGATAAATTATTGACGTTTATGGAGCAGTGCTACGGCATTAATGACTAAAAAATTACCATTAATACAAGTATAAAAAAGCTATTTATCAAGCGAACAGTTGGGTGGTGAACAGTTTTGAACTGAGGGTCGAAGATATTGATTATAGAATGCTCGTCACTAAAGAGGGTAGAGACAATCTAGCTGAAAACAGAAGTTTTATTTATTTGTATGCAGTGTCAAGTTAGGGTGAGGTTGATAGCGAGGGGATTATTTTAGCTGTGAGCTTTAGGTGGAGGAGTGATTAAGATTCTGGGCAGAGATTTTGAAAGGGGTGATTGTTCAATCAGGTAAGGTGCTTGTTCCTGAATTTGTTCCCAAGCTAGGTTAAAGGCTCTGATGCTTAATGCAGTTCTGGGCTGCCAATAGTTGCGTTTCCCTGAAACGCCAGGAATAAATTTCTGAAAAAGAACGGGATGTTGCATCCAATGAGCATAATAGCCCTCATATTCTTGATTAGGAGTGCAATCGTATAATTCTGCTGCACCAATAATTGCAGATATCATATCTTTGCTTTGTGGCTCTCCGTATTTGCTTCCTGTAGAGACGTGGAGCAACACAACTCCTCGAAAATTTGTTTTCCAACTTCGTCCCTCTGAGGGTTTTCTGCCTATTGCAATCAAATAAGCATAGGGACCTGCAATGCTTAAAGCGCGCAGATTATCTGGAAATTTGGGTTGGAGAACCATGTCATCACTTAGAAGGTACAAGAATATTGTTCCCAATCCAAGGTCAGTTATAACAAATAACCTTGATTATTAGAACTGTAAAAGATAATTGCGGTATGTTTAGTTGTTACCGTTTGTCAGCAATCCAGTTTGAATGGCAATTCTCCAAACTTAGGACTCCACCAGCCTTTTACTGTATGGAAATAAACCGCTTCCTTATGCTTAGAATCGCTCTTGGCATTGGAATCCGAACACCTCAGTAAACTCTTGGTTTGACCATCCTTTTGGTAACGGTATTCCTCCAAAGGTTTTTGGCAGACGGGGCAGGAATATTGAGTTACTTGAGCATTTGCAGTTTCTAGTGGCGTGTCATTGGTTTGTCCAGTGTGGGGTAGCTGCCACTTTTTATCGCGCTCTGACCAAAACATAACTGTATTGATACAACCACTGACACACTTGAGAAAATACTTTTTCTTCAGCTTTGAGCTTGGGATTTTAACTAAATAACTCTGACACTGGGGGCAACGGGTACGCGATTGGTTATGCTGCCCCGGTTGTTGTTTTGTCTGTGGTTGGGTTGAAGATAATTGGCGTAAAGGACTTCCAATTTGAGCAGCAGGATTATTGCTGAGGTGAAGCTTAATTACTTGCTTGGCTTTGGCTAAGGCTGGGACAAAATAATCTCGATTCCAAGCAGTCAAATACTGCTGCCAATCCTGCTTGCCAGCAGAGATCGCATCTAGCTGATTTTCCATCTCGGCAGTAAACTCTGTTTGGAGCAAGTCGGGCAAGGCATCGGCTAAGAAGCAATCTACTTCTAAGCCCAGTTTAGTCGGCTGTAAGTGACCTTTAATAAGCTCGGCATACTGTCTTTGCTTAAGGGTTTGAATTGTGGCGGCGTAAGTGCTAGGGCGACCAATGCCTTTGCGTTCCATAACTTGAACTAATTTAGGTTCGCTGTAACGCGGTGGCGGTTGAGTCTGTTTCTGCTCGTGAAGTGCCTGTTGAAGCGTGAGAATTTGCCCTTGCCGTAAGCTAGGCAGTTGGACATCAGCGCTGATGTTATTCCAGTATTTGGTGTAGCCAGGAAATTCAATTAGTTGTCCTTTGGCTTGCCAGAAAATATTCCCGGATTGAGTAACTATGAGTGTTTGGCGGATTCTCGCATTTTGGCACTGAGAGGCAACAGAGCGCTTCCAAATCATCACGTACAGGGCAAAGGCATCAGCAGACAATTGGACGCGCAAGTCGGCGCTCCTCTTGTGGATGTCTGTAGGGCGGATAGCTTCATGGGCTGCTTGCGCTCCTTTGACCTGCCTGTGTTGCGCTAACTTCCTCGGTACGTTGTCAGGGTCATGTACTTCCAACCAACTCCTGACGGCGGCGCAAAATTCTGGAGCTAGGGCAATACTGTCAGTCCGCATATAGGTAATTAACCCGGATTCATAAAGCGACTGGGCCACAAGCATTGTTTTTTCAGGACTGAACTTCAGCCTCGCTCCTGCGACTTGTTGTAAAGAAGATGTGACAAAAGCCGGGGGAGGAGTACGAGTAGTGCTTTTTCCTTCAGCAGAAACAATGTGATGTGGATTAGCTTTTGCCTGTTGAACTAAACTATCTGCGTGGGATGCACTTAAAACTTTGCTTGACTCAAAGTTCGCTTGCTCTTTAGTGTCGCTGGTGTCGTCGAGTAGTGGTGTTTCAGAAGGCTGTGAATCATTTTGCTGATTTGTCCCCAAGTAGTAGGCGCGAAACCCCTCAACGTAATCAACATAAACGTTCCAATAATCTTGAGGAACGAAAGCTTGGATTTGCTGCTCCCTTTGACAAAGAATGTGTAGGGTAGCGCTTTGCACCCGACCCATACTTTTCGCCCCATTTTGAAGCTGCCACAGCAAGGGAGAGCCTTTGTAGCCAACTAATTTATCAAGAACGCTCCGGCACAGTCCCGCATTGACCATGTTTTGGTCTATTTGTCGGGGACGAGCGAGCGCTCTTGTGACTGCTGTTGGGGTAATTTCGGTATAAATGACTCTTTGGGGGTTTTTTAGGTGTAAGGCTTGCCCAAGATGCCAAGCGATTGTTTCCCCTTCTCGGTCACAATCGGTTGCCAGAAAAACTGTCTTGACCTGACGAACAGCCGCTTGTAGTTGTTTAATAGTCTGCTGCCCTTTCTCTTGGCGCAGAACAAAGCGACAAGTGACTGTACTACCCGTTAAGTCAAAGCCCAAAGCATCTTGTCCATCCGATGCTAATTCTCGGACATGACCCATGCTTGCTTTGACCAACCAGTCAGAGCCGAGGATTTGGCTGAGCTTTTTGATTTTGCCGGGACTTTCAACAATCAGGAGCTTGGTTGCCAAAGCAGTGTTTCCTTTGCACTTCACTATAAAATTATAGTATTTGTGTACTATGAAATTAGTGTAAAACCTTGCTTGAGGCTGGTAATTTATAGTAAGGAATGGAGGTTTGAGCAGTCGCTACTTTTAGTGAGGATGGAAAAGTGTCTGTTGAGGATGAGTCACTGGTAGGAGTAGTAGAACGCTTGACGTACCACTCGGCAGAGTCGGGGTATAGTGTAGCGCGGCTTAAAGCTTCAGGTCACAGAGACTTAGTAACGATTGTAGGTAGCTTTCCTAATATTCAAGCAGGTCAAACACTAAAACTAGCTGGGATATGGCGGGAGCATCCCAAGTTCGGGCAACAGTTTCAAGTCACACAGTATCAGGAAACTAAACCTGCCACGATTACAGGGATTGAAAAGTATTTAGGCTCCGGCTTGATTAAAGGGGTGGGGCCAGTCACCGCCAAACGCATCGTCGCTCACTTTGGGTTCGATACTTTGGATGTTATTGAACATTCAATTGAGCGCTTAAAAGAAGTCCCCGGCATCGCTACAAAGCGCGTGAAGATGATACAAGAAGCCTGGGATAAGCAGAAGGCGATTAAAGAAGTGATGGTCTTCTTGCAAGGGCATGGTGTTTCCACAACTTATGCAGTAAAAATTTACAAGCATTATGGCGATGATTCGATCACAATTGTTACCAACAATCCGTACCAACTAGCAACGGATATTTATGGGATAGGTTTTGTAACAGCAGATGCGATCGCACGGAACTTAGGGATCGCACCAGATAGCGAGTATCGATACCGCGCGGGGATTATCCACGTCTTAGGCGAAGCAGCAGAAGACGGTCATTGTTTTTTACCCTATGTGCAACTGGTCGAGAAAGTAGTAGAACGATTAACAATAGCCGATCATCAACCATCATCCCAGGTAGTAACCCAACTAATTTATGTAATGGCGATGGACGAGGAGTTGGTGATGCAGGGTCATCGGCAGCATCAATTTATTTGCTATCAATTACCATTTTTTAGCAGCGAACAGAATTTGGCTAAACGGCTGCATCAGTTGTTGAGCCGTCCGGTCGTAGTAGATAAAGAGAGAGTTGTTGGATGGATTGACAAGTTTACAAAAGCAACAGGGATGGAGTTATCATCTGGGCAAAGGCAAGCGGTAGAAATGGCAGCTACTCAAAAAGTCCTAATTCTTACTGGAGGACCTGGAACGGGCAAAACTTTCACAACTCGGACAATTGTGGCATTGTGGAAAGCAATGGGTAAATCAATTGCTCTAGCTTCGCCGACGGGCAGAGCCGCACAGCGATTGAGCGAGATGACGGGCTGCGAAGCCAAGACTATTCATCGCCTACTGGAATTTGACCCCAAGACGATGAAATTCAAGCATGACCTAGAGAATCCAATAGAGGCGCAAGCAATCGGCATAGATGAAGCATCAATGCTTGACCTATTCTTGGCTCATTCACTGCTGAAAGCAATACCGAATGATGCCCAATTACTTTTAGTAGGGGACATCGATCAGCTTCCTAGTGTGGGACCAGGAAACGTGTTGCGCGACCTGATTGCAAGTGAGCAAGTACCTGTAGTGCGATTAGAACAAGTATTTCGCCAAGCTCAAACAAGCCATATTGTCAGCAATGCCCATCGGATTAATTCTGGGCAGTACCCACGTCTTGAATCGGTATCTCTAAATCCGCGTTCCGATTGTTTATGGTTAAACGCTCCCGAACCTGAACATGGAGTTCAAGGTATTCGAGAATTGTTAACAGATGTAATTCCAAAATTAGGTTTTGACCCAGCGAAGGATGTACAGGTGCTATGCCCAATGACTAGGGGAGAAGTGGGAACGCGCAATCTTAACGCGGTACTGCAAGAATTACTTAATCCACCGTACCAAGGTAAGGCTGAACTATTTCGAGGGGGGATGAAACTGCGCGTGGGCGATCGGGTAATTCAGCAAGTGAATGACTATAACCGCGAGGTGTTCAACGGTGACTTGGGGACAGTTGCCGCAATTGACACCGAGGAACAAGAGGTGACAGTGCAGTTTGAAGGGCGGAGTGTCACCTATGACTATGCGGACATTAATGAGTTAGCACTAGCATTTGCTGTGACTATTCATTATCTTTTACAGAATATTTATATTCAACAACAACAACAACGAGTCTTTTTTTATTCATGGTGTAGGGATATCTCGTTACAAAATTTAGCTTATACAACGAGTATCATGACTATATACTTAGTAAATGAAACTCACACTGCAAAAAGGAATTGACCCAAACACTTTAGAGATAGTCTGGTTGATGCTAGACGGGGACTATCAGGTCATCGAACCTATTCAGAGGTACCTAACCTATCTCAGCACTAACAAATCACCTAAGACTGTCGAGGCATACGGTTACGACTTCAAATTGTGGTGGGCTTTTCTTGACAGTAGGCATCTAGACTGGCGGAATATTAAGCTAAATGACATAGAAGACTTTGCCTATTGGCTCAGGGTTGGAGATACGTCTGTTTTGTCGATACAACCAGTAGAGGCTAAACGGTCAGAGAAAAGTATTAATCGAGCTATCACAGCAATCATGGGTTTTTATGACTACCACATTGTTAATCAAACCGTTGATTTCAAGCAGTTTAATAGGTTTTACCTTCCGTATGGAATAACTAGACAAGGATTACTGGCAGGCATTGCTAAGAGTAATCCAATTCGACAGAAGCTAGTCAAACTAAAAGAGCCAAAGAAATTTCCTGGTTGTCTTACTGACGAACAGGTAGAAATTTTAGTCAATACTTGCCATCGCTTGCGAGACAAATTCATAATCCTAATGCTCAACGGAACGGGAATGAGAATCGGAGAGTTACTGGGACTACAACATGATGATGTTGGAGATGCCAATGACTATTTCATCCAAGTTAAGAAGCGAAATAATCTCAATGAAGCAAGAGCAAAAGGTCAGGAAAGGTTCATCCCTGTTATTCCTGAACTATTAAAGATGTATGACGACTACCTGATCTACGAGTACCCAGAAGTAGAATCGCCTTATGTATTCGTCAACATTTGGGAAGGAGTAGTAGGTCAGCCGATGAAAGCGGGTGTAATCAACACCATGTTCTACCGCTTGAGTGAGAAAACGGGTATTAAGGTATATCCGCACCTGTTTCGGCATTCATACGCTACAAGGCTTCTCAAAGCCAAATACCCACCAGAGCGGGTAAAACATCTATTGGGACACGCGAGCATTCAAACAACCTTAGATATTTATTCTCACGTACTTAGTGAAGGAAATCTCATAGAGGTAGTAGAAAGAGAGGAGAATAAATGAATTCATTTGAATTAATTCTAGAGAAAAATTATCCTTTTTTTAGTCAAAGTCAAGAAATTAAACAACTTCTTAAAAATCCATTGCTTAAAAAAAATGTTTGGCAAACTGTAGAAGACTTAGGATTAAAAATCAAAGACCATCAAAAAATATCAACCATAAATTTTAATGGATTTTCACAACACTGGTTTGAGTTGTCAGTCAAAGTATATACGTTAGTAAAGGCTAAAATAGGTTTTTCAGTTAGCACAATTAAGATTTACGTAGGAAGTCTAAAAACTTTTTCTTGTTTTTTAAAAACTCAGTCCATAGACAATCCTGCTAAAATCAGCAACCAGACTTTTGAAAGCTTTGATTACTACCTAAAGACAAAAAAAATAACTGAAGGAACAACCGAGGGATATTACAAAGCCTTGTGCAGCTTTTTTGAATTTTGTCGGATTGAGAACTTGTTTAACGTTAACACTTATTGGTTTAAGGGGAAATTTAAGTTAAGATGTCCAACTAATGAACAAATCAATTATATTCCTGAAAATATTTGGAATCAATTAGAACAAAATCTGTATTATTTTCCTGAAACCCTACAAAGAATGGTTCTCGTGATAAGAACAACAGGAATGCGAATTGGGGAGCTTTTAAATATGCCTTTTGATTGTTTGAGAAAGAGAAAGAGCCAATGGCGGCTACGCTTTACTACTGAAAAATTTAACATAGAAGATGAATTACCAATACCGTTAGAATTAGTTGCTGTTATTAAAGAGCAGCAATACTATATTAGACAAAATTTGGATAAAGACTATGAGAAGCTATTTTGTGGAAGTAATGCCAAAACAAATGTTTCTAATAAACTGATATTTCAACCCCAGCCCAAGGTTATGTCTGGTTCAACATTTAATAAGTGGTTAAATAGATTGGCGAAGAAAAGTAATATTTGTTCTCATGAAGGAGAACTTTGGCATTTTACTTCTCATCAATTCCGCCGTACAGTTGCTACGGTAATGACCAATGCTGGTGTGAGAGATTTAATTATTCAAAAATATTTAAGACATCGTTCTCCTAATATGCAGCGTCATTACAAACATCTTCTTAAACAAGTTTTGGGAGAAGAATATCAAGAACTGATGCGAGAGAAAAAGTATGTTGACATTGCTGGTAAAGTTATCACTACTTATCAACCTAAAAATCCTATCACTGAGTTAATAAGGCGGAAAATGCACTCTTTTACTACTCAGTACGGAGAATGTCATAGGCCAATCGTAAAATCTCCATGCCAAACAGTAAATGCTTGTTGGCGATGCGAACATTGGCGTACTTCCAATGAAGACTTAGTTTATTTAAAAGAAGATTTAAAGCGAGTTGAAGAAGAACTAAAAACTGCTCAAGTCTTGAAAATGGTTCGACAGCAGCAAGGTTTAGAAAACGACCAAAATAGCTTAATGAGTTGTATTAAAGGATTGGAGAAGCTTGCTGATAATGATTGATATAGATTGGAAAGAGAACTACAAAATCGGTGAGTTTGCTTGTCCCAGTAAGGATTGTAATGCTAGAAATGTTAGACTATCTGGTAGCGGAAAAAAAGGAAAAAGAAAATTTTACTGTCCAACTTGCGGAATTTCAACTGTTCAATCAATAGATCTTACTGCTAAAGTTCTTAGTCAATTCTCTGATCAAATACTAATTGGAAAAGAATTTAGCTTTGAAGATGAAGTATGGGATTTAAGAACTGTAACATCTTCCTATCATGAGAGAGTTAGTAATTTGACTGTCAATTTTGCTACTGTTCATTTAGCTTGGTTTAGAAAATATGTAAAAAAATATATTTATCAACTTTGTAAACTTAATAAATCTTTTAGCTATATAATTACAAGTTCGCATCATCTTAGAATTTTTTCTCAATACTTAAATGAAAAAAACATTCAAGGAATTTTTGAGATAAACCGCTGTTTAATCATTGATTTTATGGCTTGGGATAAATCAGGACATTATGGTAGACGGAACAGATTGTTAGCTCTGCGCGATTTTTTTATAACAGGAACAATCAAAGACTTTTTCAATCTCGAACAAGAGCTGATTAGAAAATCTGACTTGCCCAAACAAATAATCAATAATCCTGATTCCATTCCCGATTTTGTTCTGGAAGAAATTGAGAAAAGGTTACATAAAATTCCTGACTCAATTGCCCGGATGTGGTTTATAGCATTTTTTACAGCTATGCGACCAAATGAACTAGCATTTTTAAGCAAAAATTGTTTGATTCAGGAAGGAGGGGGTTGGAAAATTGTTTGGCAACGTAACAAGACACAAGACCAGCACGAAATCCCAATTACTAGAATCATTGCTAAAGTTGTTCAACAACAGCAGAAATATATTCAGGATCTCTGGGGTGATGAGTGGGATTATTTATTTTGCGATTATCAATACTTTTCTAGAACAGATCCAAGTCAACCTAATTTGAAGCCTGTTAAAAAAGTAATCCATAAATCTCACAATCCCTTGAATATAATTATTAGATGCCTCATCAATGCTGAAAATATTCAAGATGAAAATGGTGAATTAGCTAAATTTAGTTCTTGTTTAGTTAGACCTACTCGCTTAACACAACTGTTTGAACAAGGACACGATCTGGCAGTGGTTAGTGCGTGGGCTGGACATAAACGATTAGTAACTACTAGCACTTACTACACTCATATAAGCTGTGATTTAATTGAAAAAGAAGCTGGACATATCCAGAAAGCTCTTCTTAATGCAGAGGGAAAACCGTTGCACTACGAATCTTTACCTAAATCCTTTTGGGAAGATCCAACGGCCCATCAACTCGAACTCTTTGGCGACCACATCAACACTCCTATTTATGGCTATTGTGGTCTGCCATTGGACGAGCGTTGTGAGAAGTTCCGAGCCTGTTATACCTGTCGCTGTTTTGTCGCTGTACTTGAAAAGTTACCTCAATACATCAAAGTTCGGGATGAATTGAGAGCGAAGGAATCTAGAGCCAAAGTCAACGGACAAGACGTGCTTGTTGAGCAGTTCGGACGGCAATCCGACCAGTTAGACAAGATTATTGCATCATTACAGGAGGCAGCATGAGTAGGGGGGATACTAGGGAGTCTAGGATTGATATCCTTAAACAGACCCAAGAAGCTCGTAAGCAGGATTCTCTTGACCGAGTGTACAAAGCTATCGAACGGCTACGGAAGCTCAATGCCAAAATTAACTTTCAGACCATTGCTAAAGAAGCCAATGTTAGCGTTAGCTACCTATATAAGTACCCTGAACTAAAACGCCATATTGCCGAGTTACGGTCTAAACAGAATTCAATGCCTGTTACTCCTGTAGCTCAACCCAATTCGTCTGCTACGGGAAAGATTATTGCTAGGCTAAAAGAGCGTATTCGACAACTAGAGCAGGAAAACAGCGAACTCAAACGTAAAAATGAAGCATTAGCAGGGCAGGTCTACCGAGTTCACTATCTACAAGAGCAAGTAGAACGACAGCAGCAAACAATTGTTGATTTGCAAACTCGTATAAAAGAGCGAGTGGGAGAGAGCAGTGCAGTTAAGGTCACTCCCATTGCTCAAGCTAAAAGCCGTCAAGTGAGTGATGTAGTTCAAGATGAACTGAAGAGTTTAAGGATTCGGTCTACAGAAAGCCTAAACCGAGTAATCCGTGAACATGATGAAGAAACTGTTTTATTTGCTATTGAAGCCTTTAGGCAGTACAAAAAGACTCATGAAATTCAGAGTCTTGCTGGTTGCCTAAGACGGGCTATTGAGGAAGGTTGGGTTCCGAACGAAGCAGCAGAACCGTCAACTTTTGAGCATAACGAGTTTGACCAGTTCTATGCAGATGCAGTGGCTAAAGGTTTCCTGCTTGATGTCCCCAAGAACCACCTTTCAGTGCAGGGAGGAGAGTTTGTAGTCAAAATTGATCGAGCTTCAGTTTACGGTTCTTGGACTCCTATGCCTTGGCATCAGGCTAAAGCTGAATACGAGGAAGAATATACTGACTGCTAATCACTTTTCTTCATTATCTCGCATAGTTTTGATGTTCTAAGATTCTTTTCGTAGATGCAATATGCTTTTACACAGCTTTATTTTGCTTTGTTTAAAATAATAAAAGTCTAAATGGCAATACATCCGTGGTCTTTAATCTAGCAATCCCTCCCTCTGTAGGCGAACCACTCAATCTTACTATCAACCTCGGAGAACACCTGTTCATCCTTGGTGCCAACGGTACAGGTAAGTCCAGCCTTATGCAACATTTATATACTTCTCACAATACTACCGCAAGATGGATATCAGCACATCGCCAAAATTGGTTTTCTTCTAACGCAATGTCTCTATCGTCCCAGCAGAAGCGAGACTTTGAATCCAATATCCGAAGTGCAGACACTAATCAACAGTCGCGCTGGAAAGATGATTACGCTACACAACGCGCAAGCATTGCAATCTATGGTCTCATTGATGCTGAAAACGTCCGTGCGCGATCAATTACTGGTGCAGTTGATAGTGAAAATATTGAGCTTGCAAAAACTCTTGCAAAGAAAGATGCTCCTATAAAAATTATCAACGAGCTTTTACGTCTTTCAAATGTTCCCATTGAGATTTCTGTCCATGAGAATGATGAAGTAGTTGCTAAAAAACATGAAGGTGTTGCTTATAGCATTGCAGAGTTATCAGATGGTGAACGTAATGCTTTGTTAATTGCGGCGGATGTGTTAACTGTTAAGGATGGTACATTAATACTCATTGACGAACCGGAACGCCATCTTCATCGCTCTATCATTTCACCGCTCTTGACACTTTTGTTTTCCAAACGAAGTGACTGTGCATTCATTGTATCTACACACGAGGTGATGTTGCCCTCCGATAATCCAAGCGCACGTACATTACTCATTCGAGACTGCACTTATACTGGTGCTTCCGTAAGTAGTTGGGATGCAGATATTGTTTCCTCCGGCAGTGAAATAGATGATGATCTCAAAAAAGACATTCTTGGTGCGCGCAGAAAGCTCCTATTTATTGAAGGTACTGAGCAAAGTCTTGACAAGCCGCTTTATAGTCTAGTATTTCCAACCGTCTCTATCGTTGCGAAATCAAGCTGCCGCGATGTCGAACATGCCGTTTCTAGCCTTCGGGAATCTGGTGATCTGCACTGGCTTCATGCTTTTGGTGTTGTTGATAATGATCGGCGAATGGAAAATGACATTAATCGACTCAAAGAGAAGGGTATATATGCTCTTTCGGTGTTTTCAGTTGAGTCGATCTATTACCATCCGCAAGTTCAATGGTTTGTTGCACAGCGTCATGCAGCTGTTACTGGGAATGATGCCTCTACACACCTCGCTAATGCTAAAACTGCTGCGCTCGAAGCAATTAAACCACACATCCAACGCTTGAGTGAGCGAACTGCTGAAAAGGCACTTCGTGAGGAAGTTTTTCGGCATCTGCCTCGAAGACAAGAAATCGTAGAGGGGAAGCCTATAAATATTGCTATTGACGTGGCTAGTGCTGTCACAGCAGAGCGTGAACGGCTACAAAATGCCTTTAATGCTGGCAATTTGACGGAGATTATTTCACAATATCCAGTTCGTGAGACACCTGCCTTACAAAAGCTTGTAAAGGAGCTTGGATTTCAAGACTGTGAACAGTATCAAGGGGCTGTACGGAAACTATTAATGGATAATAACGAAGCATTAGCTTTTGTTAAATCTCTTTTTGGCACGCTGGAATCCGATATTGAGGCAGTATGATTGCGTGTATTCATATTCTGCCTCAGTGTCTAACAATCTCATTGCATATCGGCACGTTGAGTAACCACTCAGTTGCGAGGACTTAAATTTTACATCGTGGAATATATACACAACAATAAAACTATCATTACATCATCGTTGTAGATGTTATGTAATACATAAAATACATAAGGCACAGGGTTCAGAGTATCCAGTGGTAATCCTGCCTATATTCATGCAGCATTACTTGATGCTGTCGCGCAATTTGATTTATACGGGTTTAACTCGTGCTAAAAAGTTAGCAATTGTCGTTGGGACAACTAAAGCAATTGGTTTAGCTATTAGGCAAGTTAGAGATCAAGAGCGATACACTTATTTGCAAGACCGATTGAAATTGCTATCAGTATCAACCTAATTAACACTAACTAATAAGTTAGTAGCGCTAGTTTTCTTATTATCTCAATTTTACTATTCAACTATAAAATTAGGTTGAAATTGATAGTGGTTTCAATAGAGTTAAGAATTCTACACACCTTTGGCTTTGGCTCGATAAAACTATTAGTTCTTAAACTTTTCCACTACATTATTAACTTTCTTTTCTTAAGTAGGGAGTTGCTGTTAACTGTGGAAAAGATGGGTGAGAATATTAGTAAGGCTAAGATGTTTGACGAAACAGCTTTTTTATAGATGGGAGTTGATCTACTATTAAAGCAAATAAGCATGGGTTGGTAATTGGCGGCAGTATGGCTGGTTTAGTAGCTGCACGAGTTTTAGCAGACTGCTTTGAGACAGTAACGATTGTAGAGAAAGATTACTTACCAACAACTTGCCAACCACGCCGAGGTGTACCTCAGTCCTGGCAAGTACATGTGTTGCTAGTGCAGGGACAACGAATTTTGGAACAGCTTTTTCCTGGTTTAGAAGCGGAACTAACTGCTGCTGGTGCAGCCACCATAGATTGGACATTAGATTGCGCCATGTTTGGTTTTGGTGGTTGGGAGCCTCGCTTCAAGTCAGGGTTGATTACGCGCACCTGTAGCCGAAATTTACTAGAGTGGTCAATCCGTCATCGACTGGAGGCTTACAGCAATATCCGCTTCATAGAAAATAGCCAAGTAGTGGGATTGCTGTCCAATCCTGACCAAACTAGAGTTAGTGGTGTTCGAGTGCATCCTAACTATCCGGTGCAGGGTCGCAGTGTGGCTGAAACAGCGTTAACAGCCAATTTAGTAGTGGATGCTAGTGGTCGTACTTCTGAAGCTTCGCAGTGGTTAGAGGCATTAGGCTATCCAGTACCGCAAGAGAGCGTCATTAATGCTTTCGTAGGTTATGCTAGTCGCTGGTATCAGCGTTCAGATATTTCTGTAGCTGATGGGCAAAGTCTATTGGTATGGCCCAAACCACCTAATAGCTCTCGTGCTGGCATGCTCTACCCGATCGAGGGCGAACGCTGTATTGTGACGCTCACAGGTGTAGGTCGAGATTACCCGCCGACTGATGAGGCTGGCTTCTTAGAATTCGCACGTAGTTTGCGTACTCCAAGTTTATACGAAGCGATTAAAAATGCCCAGCCACTATCGCCGATCTACAGCTATCGCCGCACGGAGAATCGCTTACGTCACTACGAACGACTGTCTAGATATCCCGAAGGTTTCGTAGCACTAGGGGATGCAGCTTGTGCCTTTAATCCTATTTATGGTCAAGGTATGACCGTTGCTGCTATGGACGCTGTGGCTTTAGCTCAATGCTTGGCAGAGCAAAATCAACAAGGTAACGAGTTAGCTGGTTTAACCCGACGTTTTCATAAGCAGCTAGCAAAAGTTAATGGTATTGCGTGGATGATGGCAACTAGCGAAGACTTGCGATGGTCTACTACTGAAGGTGGTCAGACTAGCATAATTAATCGACTGATGCAATGGTATATAGATCGAGTACGGTCAGTCACTATCAACAATCCCAAGGCTTTAGAAGCCTTTCTGGAGGTACTACATTTAGTCAAGCCGCCCACTACACTTTTTCAGCCGAATATCTTAGCATCAGTTCTCAAGCACCTAGTCAAAGGTATTAACTCTAGGGCAGCACATAAAGCAGTCTTACTTAGCCAAAAAAGTATGGAATCAATTCAATAACTAGGCAAGTTCACCATATCCCGCACGTTACCACGCACCTGCCCTACCCCCAAATTTAACAAGCGGTCTTGCTTATGAACAATCATGGGCATTCCCTGTTTAGGAGCCATAACAATTAATCCAGTGCGGTCAACTTTGATCCGCGGGACACATTGTAGACGGAAGCGCTGTAAGAGCATTGCTAAGACAATCTTGATTTCCATCATGGCAAAGGCTGCACCGATACAAGTGCGCGGTCCTGCACTAAAGGGATTGTATTCAAAAGTATTAAGGGCAAGCGCTTCAGGGCGATGAGGATTAAACGCCTCTGGATGAGAATATAGTTCGGGCATATGATGGGTTTGGTAGATGCTAACGAATACCTCTGTGCCTGTAGGCAAGGTATAGCCGCCTAATTGGGTTGGACTTGCGGTGACGCGCCCGTTCCAAGGTACAGGTGGCAGGATGCGAAGACTTTCCTTAATTACTCGCTCCAGCAAAGGTAACTGTGACAATTGTTCGACTGTTGGAGCTTCACCCTTAAGCAAGCTATCTAACTCGTCTAAAAGGTCGGCAGCGATTTGTGGGTGTTGCGTCAGTAAAAATAACGTCCAAGTTAAGGCATTAGAGCTAGTTTCGTGACCAGCGGCAAAGATTACACCAGTATGTCCTAAAAGTTCATCTTCACTCAAGAAAGCGCCACTTTCTTCGTCTCGTGCCTGAAGTAACATTGATAGTACATCTGGCTGGTCACTACCTCTACCGCGCTTGTGTTGGATCAGCGCACGCATTTGATCGTCCAGTTGAGCCATGAGGTTGAGCAAGCGGTGATAAGGGAATCCAGGGAGATCCCAAGGCAGGAGGGCTACCTGCGGTGTTCCTAACAGAGCTAATGTATCTTGCAATAGTCTGCCAGTATTGCCACCTTCAATGCCAATATCTTCACCAAATAAGGTTTTGGTTGCCACTCGTAAGGTGAGCAGCCGCATGATTTCTGCAATGTCATACTGCTGTACCACCCCTAACTGGTCGAGGACAACTTGAGTAATGCTAACTATATCGTTTCGGTAAGACTCAATGCGCTGTTTGTGAAAGGCAGGCATCAATAATTGGCGATGCTGACGGTGCTGTTCGCTATTGACACCGAACAGTCCCACACCAAAGTGCTTGAGAGGTTCGGTTCGTTCGCAGCGCGATCGCTGGCGGTACATCTTTCCTGATAAAGGATATTTATAATAAACTTCGTGTTCAGTGGCTACTTGACGGACAAATTCTGGTCCATAGACGAAGACCGTCCCAGGGCAGTTAGGCAAAGGTGAGTAGATATTAGTACCACCACCATAGGCAAGAGAAACTATCGGACCATAGGTTTCAAATAACTGGCGCGTGTAGCCAACAGAGTCTTTAACAAAGCGAAATAAATTAGTGCTGCGTCCAAAGAGCTTTGCTGGCTGAGGTCCAGGAACTGTTAAGGCAAGATTATTTGTAGTCGTTGCCATTGGTGTCTTCTCGTAGGAGGATATTTTCTAACTGATAAGAGAGCTTGACTTGGTATTATATGGAGTATCGCTGGGCAACAAATCCATACAGGATATTTTTACATCTTTTATTCAGTCTAGCTGCTCATCTTAATCATTGGTTGTGCTACTTCAATCAGACCAATGGGCAGATTTTGCAAAGTTTCAGGAGTTACCTTTTGTTCCTTGAGCCGTCTAATTAACTTACCCTCAATCCTTAATTCCCTTAACCTGTGATTGTCGCTTTCTAATAAAAACATTTCTTCATACTTACCTGCGTTAATAATTAACTTATTTTCCGCAAGCATACGGTAATCAAATATCCGAGGTGGACTATTATCGGTTAGGCTTTTGTTAGTAAAGACTTGCGGTTGGTCGGCATCAACACACCAACACATATCACCCGAATCTGATTTTTTGTTATATTGCCAACCCATCTTTACACCAAATTCGGTTGCGCTCAGACAGTGAATCTGGCTAATTGCTGCTAGTTCTTGGTTATCTAACCAATTTACTGACACGGTTACAAGTTGAGAAATCCAAATACCTTGCGAACGTAACCAAAAATTATAAAGTTGAGAGTGTGTAAGCATACCTACCTCCTGTAGTTGCTCAACCTAATTAAGCCAACTCTCACTATTTAACTCTGGTTTATTAGCTCAACTAATATTTTTCATCTTGCAAATAAACATAATTTTAAACAGTATGAAGTAGGCTACCTTATTGTTAACTATTAAGTTATTCAATAAAATTAGAGATATTTCCAGGAAATATGTCGTTAATTTATATTTAAACTAATCCAAAACTTTAGTTTGAGAAGGAGTATTTTTTATATTGTAAAATCTTGTTTCAGTTTCTCCGACGGTACAAGAATAGAAATCTATAGACTTGATTTTCCATAGCAGTGCTATAAGAAAAAGTATCGCAATAAAGGAAAACAATCATGCCCACAGCAGGAAAGTTAGAATTGACCATCAAAATAAACGAATTTCCAGTAGACGTACAGACATTAGAAAGTGGTCACAAGCAGTTTGATATTGATGCAGGTGAACAAATAGTTACTGTCAGCCTCAAGCCCAAGTTATTCAAAAAATTAGAGCAAGCCCAAGAGAATTATCCGATGTGGGTAGCAGCGATCGCTGGGCTGATGGGGGAGAAGACTGATTCGGGTTTTGTACTCAAGGAGCCGAATGTACAGACCTTCGAGAAAAAGCCAAAGGAATCAAAGGAAACTACACCTGTTGTTAGTGCGGCTAGTTGAGCTAAAAGCCTTAACAGTTTATTCAAACAAGCATAATTGAACTGGTTTTGGTTCTTGGGCGCAGTCGAGATTTGATAGGGAAATACCTAATAGCCGGACGCTGCGCCCCTCTAAAGAAATTGCTGCTAACAGTTCCTCAGCTATTTGGCTAATTGCCTGTGCTTCGCCAATAGCAGCAGATACGGTTTTACTGCGCGTAATTTGCTGATAGTCGGCAAACTTGACTTTTAGGGTGATGGTGCGTCCCAAAGCTTGGTAGTTTTCTAAGCGATGCTGGAGGGTTTGAGCAATATTTTCTAATTCCAGTAGCATTATTTTTAGTTCGTCTAAGTCTTTGGTGAACGAAGTTTCTGCTCCGATTGATTTGCGAATGCGGTTAGGCTCAACTATGCGGTTATCCTCTGCCCTAGCAATGAGGTAATAGAAATGTCCTACTTTGCCGAAGTGACGCACTAAATCGGCTTGGCTGTATTGCTTCAAGTCTATTCCAGTATGGATGCCCAAATTGTTCATTTTGGTGGCAGTGACTTCTCCAATCCCGTGAAACTTCTCAATAGGTAGGGCAGCAACAAAATCTACGGCGTGTTCGGGTAGAATTACCGTTAATCCGTTGGGCTTATTCATGCCTGATGCCATTTTTGCCAGGAACTTATTTACAGAAACTCCTGCACTTGCCGTTAGGCTAGTTTCTGCCAGAATTGCTGCCTTAATCTGCCGAGCAATAGTTGTAGCGTAAGGCAGCCCTAGTTTATTTTGGCTGACATCAAGGTATGCCTCATCTAAGGCTACAGGCTCTACTAGATCCGTATAGCGCTTAAAGATAGCGTGAATTTCCGCACTAATGCTGCGGTAGACCTCGAAGCGGGGTGGAGCAAAGACCAGAGCAGGACATTTTTGCAGGGCGAGGTAGGAGGGCATGGCAGAATGAACACCAAACTTCCTAGCCCCGTAACTAGCAGCAACTACTACACCACGCTCCTGGGGTAATCCACCGACCACAAGGGGTTTCCCTCGGTAGTTATGGTTGTCCCGTTGTTCAACCGAGGCATAAAAAGCATCGAGATCGACGTGCAGGATCTTTCTCAGAGTTTTAAAGAATAAGTAAACATTAAATGTGGAATTAGGTTGGCAACTACTATAGGCTATTGACAACAAGAATTTTTTTCAACATAACTCAAGAGGCTCCATCTGAGGAATTGTTATCAATTAAGCTTGAACGTTCCAGATTCTTGATAAGCAGGAAAATCAACGTAACCTTCTTTATCAAACGAATACCAGATACTTGGATCGGCGGGTGGATTTAGAGGCCAACTATTAGCAAAACGCTCCACTAAATCAGGATTGCTAATTAACGGTCGTCCAAAAGCAATCAAGTCAGCATAATTATCCTTAATCGCTGCTTCGGCCGTTTCTTGTGTATAGCCGCAATTAGCTATGAGTGGACCTGTGAACACACCGCGAAATTCAGCTAATACCATCGGCTCTCCCAAGTCGTGAAAGCCAAACCCCAGTCCATCTACTATATGTAAGTAAGCTAGATCGTAAGTGTTCAACTGCTGTGCGACATACAGAAAGGTTTCTCGGAAATCTGGCGAACCCATGTCGTTGAAATTACCGTTTGGAGACAGTCGAATTCCTGCTCGGTGAGCGGGCCATACAGTTAGGCTAGCCTCTACAATTTCTTTAAGAAGACGATAGCGATTCTCTAAGCTACCGCCGTATTGGTCTATTCGCTGGTTTGTCTTAGATTGCAAAAATTGATCGATTAAGTAGCCATTAGCTGCATGGATTTCTATCCCATCAAAACCAGCATTTTTTGCTCGTTGAGCAGCAGAACGATAATCTTCTACCACTAGAGGAATTTCGTTCGTCTCTAAAGATCGGGGTGTTTCGTAGGGTTGTTTGCCAATAGGAGTGTAAATGTATTCTGCCTGAAGTTTGACAGCAGAAGCGGAAACTGGCAGTTGACCATTTTCCTGAAAACTACTGTGACTCGCTCGACCCATGTGCCAAAGCTGGAGAAAAAACGGAGTTCCTTTAGCATGAACTGCATCTACAACCTGCTTCCAGGCTTGCGCTTGCTCGTCTGAATAAATACCAGGGCTATTTAACCAACCATTAGCCTGTTTCGAGATCACCGTAGCTTCCGCAATCATCAGACCAACGGTTGCCCGTTGAGCGTAATATTCCGCCATGAGAGAGTTAGGCATACGCTCCTCGCCTGCGCGAGCGCGAGTCAAGGGAGGCATTACTACTCTATTGTTGAGGGTTAAATCTCCTACTTTAAAAGGGCTAAGTAGCATTGTAGACATTGGTTGAGGGGTCATTCGTTTGTTGTTTCAAAATAATGTGGTTGTGTTGCCAGAAATTCGTGAGGATAGAAAAGCCTGTCATTCCACTAGCATAATCTCCATGCCACAATGAGCGCAAGTTCATGTACTGTCAAGAGTTTGGGTTGTTTTATTCATAGAATATGGTTGGCGTTTCTGCTAGAGGCGGTTTAGTCGAAAGGGTAACGGCTTTTAGATAAGCGGATTGTCCAAAAAGTTAGAGAGCAAACGTTGCTACTACAGATAGTAATATTTCCTGAAGTATTGCCTGTCACGCCACCTCAAAAGCAGCAACTTTTTCTCACTTTCAATCCGCCCATAGCTTGTAACACTTTGTAAATATTATTGGGCTTGCTTTGGCAAGAATTAAGAATATCAACGCTTCTTTTTGCGCTGGCGTAAGGGTTTGCGCTCAATTAGCTGCTGCGGTTTTTCATTTTTTGGCAAGTCGTCTAAACAGTATTTCCCGACTTCATACTCAACCGGAGACAGCATTGATAAGGAAGCGACCGCTCCTAATACTTGCGCCTCTGCCACCTCTAAATATTTTTGTAGTTGGCTTAAATCTCTGTGACCTGATATCTCTTGAATAATTCTTAACCCAATTCCCGCATTGCTCATGTTGGTCAAAGCAGTGCGCCGAAAACTGTGGGTTGAAACTCCTTCTAACCCCACTAGGCAGCAAGCTTTTCGTAGAATCCTCGCCGCCGAATCCGGGTTAATATGGCTGCCATCGTAACGACCGGGAAACAGATAGTTCTGACCCTTGACTAGGCTATAGCTAGATAGAAGCGCTCTCAAGTCAGCAATTACGGGGATAGTACGGGTGGCTAATTTCCCTTTAGTACTACCCTTGCGAATAATTAAATAAGGTCTAACTCTTGCTCTGGTGTCATAAACGTCTATTACCTGCAAAGTACAGGCTTCATTAATTCGGCAAGCGGTAAACAGGCACACGCCAAACAAAGCACGATCTCGATTGGTGGCGAATCCTTGGTTGAACAACAACCGAATCTCGGCTTGTGTGAGGACTTTGGCTCTACCATGCCTGTCTATTTTCATGCCCAGCGCCACCTGTCAGTAATATATTTCCAGGCTAAACCGTCTAATTTCTGTATGAGGTATAACACCAGCACCAAAAGCTAAATATTTTTATCCTTGGAGCAGTGGAGGTTTCGAGTGGTTAAGCTTTAGTTAGAACTTTCAGTTTGTTATGCTGCGGAGTCATTTTCTACTGCTGCTTTTGAACTACTGTACCTACCAGCAAGCCCTCGATACCATTTTCCTTTTTTCGCACCAACGGAAAGGACATTCGAGACACGTTCTCGCGCTTTGCTTCTTACCTCTTTTGGGATCTCCTCTATAAAAATGGCATCTAGGATTGCTGTAATCTCTAATACCTGCTCCGAGTGCTGTTGCATAACTTCAGCGACAGCCTCCGCTAGACTAGCGTTAATAAAGTCTTCTTTTACATACTGCTGCCGGTTGTGTTGCAAAAAATGGTAGGCTGAAATAATTCCGCTAGAGAAAATCATTGTACCGGCCTCTAATGAATTCTAAATCCCCCTTCAAGTGGCGGCATTATCAGTCAGAAATCATCCTACGTTGTGTTCGGTGGTATCTAAGCTATCCGCTTTCCTATCGCCAAGTAACAGAGATGGTGAACGAGCGGGGATTAGATATACATCACAGCACCGTCTTCCGTTGGGTGCAAGAATATAGTCCAGAAATGGACAAACGAGTCAGACCGTATCTAAAGCTTACTAATGACTCATGGCGGGTAGATGAAACCTATATTTTGGTCAAAGGCAAGCAGAAGTATTTATACCGAGCAGTCGATTCGGCAGGGAACACCTTAGACTTCCTCCTCACAGCGAAGCGGGATGCGAAAGCGGCGAAACGGTTTTTGCGTAAGACATTGAAAGCAATTCACACTTCCGTACCAAGAGTCATCACTGTGGATAAGAACCCTGCTTATCCAAAAGCGATTAACGTACTCAAAGCTGCCAATAAGTTACCCGAAGTAGTGAAATTACGACAGATTAAATATCTCAATAATATTGTGGAGCAAGACCATCGGGGGATAAAACGATTAGTCAAACCAGGAATGGGATTTGGCTCCTTCAACACTGCAAGAAGAACCATTCGGGGATATGAAACTCTGAACATGGTTAGAAAAGGACAAGTTATTGGTGTTCCCAGGGGAGCCATCAAAGAGCGACTTGTCTTTATCTATCAAATCTTTGGGGTAGTTGCATAATTTCAACTCCTGCCACAGGGGTTTTCTGTCTTCACTAAGTTTTTGCAACACAACCCTCCGCACTATGGAAGACTTGCTAGGGATCAACTACGTGGGGATGAATGACGCTAATGCTGAACCAATGGTAGATGCTTTTACAAGAGTGCCTAACTTTAAGCCTTATAAAGCTGTTATTCCTGGGAATTTGTGTACTACACCTGTAGACCCTAATCTCGTCCCAGCTTGCAAAGATCCTCAAGCTGTGAAAACCGTAGCAATGCCTTTAAAGCGTGATCGCCAGTGGTGGGCAAAAGCAACGGCAGGCTTCAATTTTGAAGTAGAGGATAAGGTTGATAGCGAGGCATTTAATCGCGTTTCGTGGGCAGGAATTAAAGGCGATAATGTGCCTTATCCCACTGAGCGTAGTCAGGCAGATTTACGCCAAAATCGCGCTCAATTGTTAGAAAAAAGGAGTTCAAGCAAAGTTTTATCTATTAGCTCCAAATAGATTGACTGATTTTTGATAAGTAAGCTTAGAGGTTTATTCTAAGCTTACTTCTTGCTTTTCAAGGTGATTGATTATCTGAAGCGTAGGCATTACCTGTCCCTCGTCTAAATTGAGATTTGGCAACGCGACTACCTAAATTGGTTTTCGGTGACGAATTTTTACTACACAGCTTTTGCAGGTCTAAAGTTGTGCCATTAGACATTTGCATATAGCAAAGTGGTCGATCAATTTGAGAATTTTGTACTTTTGGATATCGAGAATGTTGGGTCAATGGAGCGCTAAATGTAGCCGAAGAATATACAGTAAGAGCGAGCGGTACAGCTAGGTTCTTAATTAAGCAATGCAATTTCAACATAATTTTAATATCTATGGTTAGCTTGATGTTGTTATTTCATCAACATATTTAAAATTTATAGAAAATAAATTGCGGAAAATTACCATAAAATTTAATTACCCAATGAGTTATATTATAAAGCCTCTTGATATATGTGCGATCGCAGTTCTAAATTTTATGTCTTATCAGTTACAAAAACTCAGTTAATTGTATGCTGGGCAATATCGGCTTGACGATAGATATCGTCAAAGGTAATTTAGTTTTGGAGAGTTCGATTATGTCTTTTACTATCGAGTCTGCACGCTCCATTTTTCCTGACACTCAAGTTGCTAATGCGATTCCAGCTACAGTTGAATCTTTTGAGCGACTCAAGGCTGAGGATCAGTTAGCTTTACTTTGGTTTGCTTACACGGAGATGGGAATTACGATCACTGCTGCCGCTATGCAGGTAGTAGATATGGTCTTCGCCGAAAAAACCCTGACTCAAATTAAACAGATGCCGGATATGGAGCAAACGCAAGTTATGTGCGATCTAGTTAATCATACTGACACTCCTATCTGCCGTACTTACTCAGCTTTCGGCACAAATGTCAAATTAGGCTTTTGGTATCAGTTAAGCGAGTGGATGAAACAAGGGATTGTTGCTCCGATTCCAGAAGGTTATAAATTGTCTGCAACGGCATCAGAGGTGCTGGAAGCCATCCGTCAACTTGAAGGGGGTCAGCAGTTGACAGTATTACGAGATATTGTCCTTAACATGGGATATAGCTCAAACATGGCTACTCAAGAAGTTGACGAACCTGTAGTTCCACCTAAAGATGTCAAACCTCGAACTAAAATCAGCATTGAGGGCATCAACAACTCTATAGTTCTGAGCTATATGGAGAATATGAACGCCTTTGACTTTCCGGCGGCGGTAGCTTTATTTGCTAAAGATGGTGCATTGCAACCGCCTTTTGAGGAACCGATTGTGAGCCAAGAGTCTATCCTTACCTATATGCGTGAAGAATGCTACGGACTCAAGCTGATACCTGAGCAGGGAATCTCGGAGCCAGCAGCAGGCGGATTTACCCAGATTAAAGTGACAGGTAAAGTGCAGACTCCGTGGGCTGGTGACAGTGTTGGTATTCCTCTAGCATGGCGGTTTTTGCTTAATCCTCAAAGTGAGATTTACTTTGTGGCAATTGACGTGCTTGCCTCTCCCCAGGAACTGCTAAATCTAGGTTTAGTAAAGTAAAACTTTCTGAGGTTGACAGAGATAATTTCTTCAGAATGTTTACAGGCAATTCGTCAAAAATCGTTTACCAACTGATAAATAACGATAATTCACTCCGAGCGTTGGTGGTAAGTCATGACTCAGACTACTGAAATCCCAAGTACACAGTTTTATGCTTGGAAAAACTATCGCTGTGCTTACGAAAACTACTCCCCGGATGTTGGGGAAGATCGGCATAGCACTCCTTTACTACTGATTCACCCGATTGGTGTTGGCTTATCCCGACGATTCTGGCATCGCTTCTGTGATGATTGGTGTCAAAGCGGATGCACCAACCCCATTTACAATCCTGATCTCTTAGGTTGCGGAGAGAGCGAGATGCCCCACGTCGCCTACACTCCGGCTGATTGGGCTGCCCAACTGCAACACTTTTTGCAAACAGTCATCCAAAAACCTGTTACCTTAGTCGTGCAAGGAGCGCTGCTACCTGTAGCACTTGAATTAGTGCAGTTGCAAACTCAACCAAATCTTATCCAAAAACTGGTGCTGGCTAGTCCCCCAGCGATGGCACTCATGACCCAAGCTACAGGAACCAGAAAGCAAAAATTAACTTGGAATTTGCTAGATTCGCCCCTTGGTGCTGCTTTTTATTTATATGCTAGAAGACCGCAGTTTTTGAGTTCTTTTTCTACTCGCCAACTATTTGCAAATACTGAGCAAGTCGATAGAGAATGGTTGGATCTGCTAGCACTAGGTGCGGCAAATCCCGCCAGCCGTCACGCAGTTTTTTCCTTTTTAGCTGGTTTCTGGAGGCAGAACTATCGAGATGCGATCGCCGCAATTACTCAACCAACATTAGTTGTCATGGGCGATCGCGCGTCAAGTATTAGTAAAAATAAGCAGGATACTCCAGAGCGAAGATTAGTAGATTACCTCAAGTGCTTGCCTCATGGCGAAGGCGTAAAGATAGCTGGTCGTAATGTTCTGCCCTACGAGTCAACATCTGAGTTTACTGCTACGTTAGCAGGATTTGAAAACACAAAGTTAACAGTGCAGTAGTTATGAAATTCTCATGTACTAATGAAGACACAGAGCAGGATAAAACTCCAGACTTTTGCTATTTATTCTGTCCATAAGTTGATATTAGCAGCTTATTCTTAAGTTACTTAAGCTTCATGCCAAGCGGCTGCTAGTTGGCGTATCTGCTGTAATTCTTCTGGTGGTATGCGTTCCAGATTCCGCAAAATTAACGACATCCGATGATTGTTCTTGAGCTTGTCATAATGACGTGCTAGGAAGTCCCAATAAAAGAAGTTGAAGGGACAAGCATTATCTCCAGTGCGACTGCGCGGGTTATAGATACAGTGCTTGCAATAATCACTCATGTTGTTGATATAGTTAGCAGAAGCAGCATAAGGCTTAGAAGCGATTGCTCCTCCATCAGCAAATTGTCCCATGCCAATTACATTGGTTTGCATTACCCAGTCGTAAGCATCGATAAATGCAGCATGAAACCAGTCTTCAAGTTCTTGAGGTGAAATTCCTGCAATCAAGCCGAAGTTGTTTAGCACCATTAATCGCTGAATGTGATGGGCGTAGCCAATTTCTTTAACTTGCGTCAGTATTTGATGCAGGCAATTCATCTGCGTCTGACCTGTCCAATAAAAATCAGGTAGAGGCTGGGTATGGTTGAACCAGTTGCGTTCTGGATAATCCTCGCCCATGTAGATGTAGATACCGTGCATATACTCGCGCCAGCCGAGTACCTGACGGATAAATCCTTCGACACTGCTTAGTTCCCACTGTTGATTTTGGGAATAAGCTTGCTGTGCTGCTTCAACGACTTCTAACGGGTGTATTAAGCCTAAATTGAGGTAAGGGGAGAGCATGGCGTGCCACATTGTCTGTTCTTTTGTCACCATCGCGTCTTGGTAGGGACCAAAATCGGACAAGCGGGTTTGGATAAAAAACTCCAACACTTGGAGGGCTTGTTGCCTTGTCACTCCCCAGCGAAAAGGCTGTAGTTGCCAATACTCGTGACTGCTCTTGAAGGCTGCCGAATTCAATGAATTAATGACATCGGTTGTTATGTCATCTGGTTCAAACCAAAGAGCTTCGGGTATCGTCAGCTTGCCCTTGGGCGGTTTGCGATTGTCGCGGTCAAAATTCCACCGCCCTCCCGCAGGTTGATTACCTACCATCAAAATGTCAAAGCGCTGCCGTCCCTCTCGGTAAAAGTCTTCCATAATCAAATGCTTGCGCTTAGATGCCCAATCGTGAAAGTCTAGGTCGCTCCAGATAAATCGATTGTTGGGCGTGAAAGTCACTGGACATGGAAGATTGAGTCTAGCAATTAGTTTTGCAAACGGGCGATCGCTTGGAGTCATTACCCGTAACTCGGTTATTTTGTTTTGCTCAATCCACTCTATTAAGGGAGAGTGAAAATCTTCGGCGATCTTGTAGGTAACACTCCAACCTGCTTGCTCCAATTCTTGCGCGAAGTGGCGCATAGCGGACCAGACTAATACCAACTTTTGTAAGTGGTAGGGCAGTTCTTGGGCATGGTGAAGTGACTCGATGAAAATTACTTGGCTCTGCGATTTTTCTTCAGCACAATTAGCAAGTGCTGATTGTTCAGTCCAAAGTTGGTCGCCGAGAACCCATACTCCATTGGTCATGTTTTCCCCTCAGTACAAAATGCAAAGTTTCCTATAATCTCCTAGCGTAATTTCTTTTGCAGTTTTAGTTTTTAGGAAAATTAGAAGGAGATCGCTTTTCTTATTTTGAACTAAAAATATTTGCAAATTGTTTTAAGTGACAGCCCATAAAATAGATCATTTGATACATAACTTTAGCGATTTAGATTAAGTCATCTTGCTAGTTACAAGCTGGGCAGCTACCGTCACAACATTGTGTCCTGTCTGCCATAGGGCTGTAATACTCAAGTGCTTAACTATTTATATGAGCTTTAGTAATGCTTGCTCCTCACACTTGATTCAACTTTTACCCTCTTAATGCAATGTCGCGTAGGAGGGTCTTTTATTGACTCAGTTCTTGTTGTCTGCTAACTACGGCGCTTTTGAACCGTGAGAAGCTGGCGCGGGTACGATGCGATCGCCACCAATTAATTAAGAAAGCTTTTGCACTATTGCTGATGAGCTTACACTGAATCATCTACCCATCCGCAACTTGGACAATCAAAATGAACGAGGTGAAAATTCACTTGTGGGAAATGGTCCTTGCACTCAGGATAAACGCTAGTAAAAAGCGGGTGATTATCTAACAGCCACAACTGTTCCTCTCTTGTCTTTTGCTGCTTAGGCTGTAGGATTAATTCGCCATTGTAGTAACTAGCTCCCTCTGGTTCCCACTGTTCCTCATAGGATTTAGAGCAAAAGGATTGCTAGATGGCTCGTTGCCATTGCGATCGCTTTCGATCTGCTGTAGCAATCCCAGAAAATCTACAAATTTTCTTATTTCCAGGTCTGGATTTTGCTGGAAGTCTGGACGGGTGTGGTCAAAAGTAGTTAGTTGCGAAGGGGAGGTGTGAATGAGTAATTCGCCACAAAGCTTGCATTGCAACAAACTTCCTTTTTTTGCTCGGTTAAACTTCAATGCCTACCAACAGGTTTTGACCACACCCTAACTGCTTAGAATAGTTAGATGAATTTTTGTGTAATTTAATACCCAACTCCCGATCTCTTTAACTTAAAAGCTGGTTTTTTGCGGAAGCCAAAATAACTCAGTTTCAGAAAGTTCATCATCGGCTTTATGCAAAATAGCGGCTGCTCTCAATCGCTCGAACGCATTTTAAAAGCAAACGATAAAGCTATTACACTACTGAATTTACCTTTTGTATTTTTGCAACATACCCTAAGTTAAGCTATGACTTGGACAATACACTGTTTGCCATAGTCTAATGGAGATGGGTAGTGAGTAGTAGTTTTTTTAGCTAGAACTCCAGTTACAATCGAGGTACACATAAAAAACAAATAATATTTGTGTAAATACAGTGTCTTCCAAAATCTCACCTAACCTAGCTGCTCATTTGCAAAAGCTTGATACAAGTGAACCCCTTGATGTTGTTCTGGAGTTAACCTTACCAATCCAGCAGATCCAAGAGGGACAGTCAAGACAACAGAAAATTACAACCTTGAAAGAAGCCTTCAACGAAAATACAGCGCCGATTGAACAAGTTATTCATCAAGTAGGAGGCACAGTAATTGGTAGAGGATGGCTCAACCAAACGCTACGAGCATACATACCTGCCTACGGTTTGAAGCAACTCTCCGAACTTGATGTTGTGTCAGCACTAGACATTCCGAAAACTATTGAACGTGACTAATTTAGCAAAGGAGGCTCTAAAACCGATGTTATTAACTTATATGTAGAAAATACGGAAAAATCCGCTTCTTTCTGGAAATGCTTATTCTTCCTTTGAAGACTTACATATAAATGCCAAAGGATGAAAGGCAATGGACAATTTAGACGCGGCTCAGAACTCAGTCTACGAAGAAGAGGAGCAGGATGTAGATCCATTTCACGAAGAGGGAATGAATCTTGACACGGAAGACATCTCGGAAGCAGGTTCTTCAGATATTGATCGCCTAAACCTCGATTCTGACGTGGCAGACAAAGCACGAGAGCTACGCCGACGAGCGCCAGGTGTAATTTTTACTAGCGGGCGGCGAGACATTGCCAGACAAGCGCGGGCTATGGCAGGTAATGTTGTTGTCAACAGGAGGTGGATTGAGCAAACCTACCGCAGTACTACAGCTATCCGATCGCTACAGCAGTGGGTAAATTCTCATCCAAATGCTGACACAGTGGATGAAATTGCTAGGGGTCTCACCGATCTAATGAATGCTATGCCGGAGGCACAGCGAATGGGTATTTCAAAGCATCTATCAGGTCGTGCCTTTGATGTGAAACCAAATAGTTGCCCCACATCTGCCATCACAGCGCTTAGTCCACGCCAGTTCTTGCAACGGGAAGGAGGGCTTGTTATCTGGCACGTTGGGTTCTGATGAGAGTATCAAGTAGAACTTAATTTTTAGTATAGGAAACGGTGGTGTTCTCAATCTGTAGAAACCTTGTTAGGAATAGAGACAAACTGCTAAAGTGGGGTTAAGTATTCTATGAGGTTACATGACTGTTTGGCTTGCTGTTCAATGTCCTGATTGCCACTCTACTGATGTCTCTAAACATGGCAAATCTACCGAAGGCAAGAAGCGCTACGCCTGTAATAATTCTGAATGTCTGCGACGCACTTTTATCCTCGACAACAGTCATCCGGGACGAAAGCGAAGTGTCAAGCACCAAATTGTCGAGATGAGCATCAATGGTAGTGGAGTCAGAGATATTGCGCGGGTACTTCATGTCAGCCCCTCTACGGTGATTCGAGAATTAAAGAAAAAGAAGCCGCATTTGCAAGCAGTTAATCAGAAATTGTTAAAGACTATTCGACCAGAGCAGGTAGAAGTAGAAATCTACAAGGTCGAAGAAGAAAAGGAGCCAGAGCCAGGAATCAAATCATCTGAGTTAGACGAGATGTGGAGCTTTGTAGGCAATAAGAAAAATCCTCGATGGCTATGGCATGCGATAGACCGCAGTACAGGGAAAGTTCTAGCATATGTTTTCGGCAGACGAAAAGATGAAGTTTTTCTCAAGCTGAAAGAACTGTTAGAGCCGTTTGGTATCAAGAGATATTGTACGGATGGTTGGGGAGCTTATGAACGCAACTTGCCGGAAGACAAGCATGAAGTTGGGAAGAAAAACACTCAGAGGATTGAGCGTAAACATCTAAATCTGAGGACGAGGATTAAGCGATTAGCCAGGAAGACTATTTGTTTCTCTAAGTTAGAAGAGATGCATGATTTAGTAATTGGCTTATTCGTTAACTGTTATGAGTTTGGTTTATCGATTTAGAGCTAAGTCACAGATCGAGAACACCACCTAGGAAACTACTATGGAATCATCAGAACAACGACAAATCATCCAGGAAGCACGTGCTAGGATTCGCACTCAATATGGCTCTTTGCTTGCCGAAAAAGCCAGTGACGAGTTCTGTCTGACACACGCAAGTCCATCTGCGTTTGCTGCTGCCGAAGCTTTCCCTAGCTCTATTTCACTCTTGAGTTCCATCATTGAGTTCGCCACAGAAGACCAGGCAAATGGCGAAATCCTTGAAGCTGCTCAACCACAAAGAATGCTGACATGGGAACCAATCAAAGAGTCACTAGCCCAGTTAAATCTATCCCAGCAAGAGCAACTACGGCTATATACTGGATTGCGCCAGACTAGAGTTGCTGCTGAACGAGAGCAGGTTTTAAAATCCGTTAGCCCGATTACTGCTGAACTAGAACGCCACATTGAACGGCTGTTTGCCTTGCACTCTGAAGCACTGAGAGAACCGTCTTCTCTAACCCAAGTCTGCTGGCTAAATCAGTCGCTCCGCACCCTTGCTGACCCTACAGTGCTAGCTGAGGTGGTGGCAGACCCAAAAATCGCCAAGGTAGACCTGCCGCGTCGGTTGGAGGCAGAGGTGATGGTGACTGGCTCTACCGTTGGAGCGGTTCAATACCGGGAAAAGTATGAGCTTACAGGACGTGGGATCGTTATTGCGATTATTGACTCAGAAGTAGCCATAAGTCACCCTGCATTCCAGCATCGAGTCATTCATAGACAAAATTATACTCAAGAGCCTTGGGGTTCTCCAGATAAACACGGCACTGCTGTCGCTGGTATTGCTGCCGCTAACCATGCAGATTTAATTGGCATGGCACCAGAGGCAACAGTTTACAACTACAAGGTGCTAGCAACTAACAGGAGTTTAAACGCGAACAACTTTGAAGGCTCACTGGCGCTCCAACAGGCACTCGAAGATGGAGTTCACATTGCCAACTGCTCTTGGGGGGTAGGACTAGCTAATGGTGAAACCCGCGAAGTCCTGGCGTGCAACAAAGCCTGGTCTCTTGGTATGACCATTGTCAAAAGTGCTGGTAATCGAGGTCCTGGTTCCGGCACCGTGACAAACCCAGGTCAGGCGGACGGCATTATCGTTGTAGGAGCTACAGACCGAAACGGTATCGGTGTGCAGGACTATAGCAGCAGGGGATCGCTACAGGGCGGCTTAAAGCGCCCACATTTTGTAGCTCCAGGTGGTACTGAGAGCGATAGTGTTTTCAGTTGCCTAGTGGGAGGCGGATTTGGTAATCAAGGTGTATATGGTACTAGCTTTGCGGCTCCGCACGTGACAGGACTATTAGCACTGCTTTTAGAAAAAGTACCAGACTTATCACCAGACGAGCAGAGAGATTTGCTTCTAAGAGCTTGTACAGCATTTCAAAACGTGGATGCTAACACACAGGGCTTAGGACTGATTTCCTTAAAGGCTTTGATTGAAGAACAATAAATTTAAGCAAGGAGAAATAACATGGCTCGTTGTCCTTTTGCTGTTTGGAAACCGATAACAGGTTCTAGCGGTTCTTATTTAGGTGGTCCTTTCAAAATCGTTCATCACACCACAGAAGGTTTTAAAGCATCTGATGCTATGAGAGCATATCGAGATAATCGTTCAGATCCTCATTTCACTGTAGATGCAACCACTATTTATCAACATATTGATACAGGGGCTGGTGCTCGGTCGTTGGAAAATTTAGATGGCGGCGTACAAACTAACAGAGATTCTGCGGTACAAATTGAAGTGGTGGGTTTTGCTGGTCGCCCTAAAGATCGAGAAACCTTAGCAAATGTAGAGCGACTCTGCCGTTGGATAGAAACTACTCATGGGATTCCCAAAGTATGGCCTAATGGATTTCCCCGGTTTGGAGCAAGAGATCCGGGAGGACATAATCGAAATAGGACGAATTGGGATACTAAAGGTGGACATTATGGACATTCTCATGTGCCTGAGAACGATCACTGGGATCCAGGTTACACGCGAGCCGAGGTAGAAATCGTCATGGGCGGGATTTTGGAGTCATTAGAGCCTGAACTAGAAGCCTTTGCTTTGCTCCTCCCTTCTGAGATAGAAGTCGAAATTGATAATCTTGTCCTAACTACTTATCTGGTAACGGTGCCTTTAGATGCTAAAGGACAGGGGGTTATTTCTTTAGATGTTGTTTGGGAGCGAGTAATATCTATCATTCCCAAAATTGAAAAAAATGGGGATGGGGTTTGGCAAACTTGCACAGTAGCGTTAGCAGAAGAAGACGGACAAACCCTATTAGTCGCTACTGGAGGAATGCCAGAAACAACCATTACTGTGCTGGTTAAAACATTAGATGCTAATAATCTAAGTGCAGAATCAGTCGGTTGTCCTTGAACTTAATTACAGCCACTCTAATGTATTTCGGCGTTGCTGAACCGAAGTATGAATTGCTGTCATGATTCTTGCCTTGCCCCTTAAATTCCCCAACTATAAAGGACTTTGATAATCGGTTCCCCAAAATTGGGGGCTAGGAGGGCGAAATTATATCTGAATTCAGCAACGCCTGTATTTCTTCCTCAAGCTTACTAGAAGTCTGCTGATGGGCTGATTAATGGTGGAGAGCCGGAAAAAAACTATCGTCAATCACTTGATGATTGGGATGCAATAGGTGCGCCTAGAAACAAGATTGTCTCAATGGCAGGGGAACTAGAATTTTCCACAGCAGCACAAATAGATAAATATGCAGAAGAAGCTAAAAAACAAGGAATTGCTAGTAGGCATTTTTATACCGCAACTGAAGATGTCAAATCTGCCATTTGGGAGGCGGTAGCACAAGCAGGATAATCCTAATAAAATTCGTGGTATTTGGTTGACCACTGCTGCTATTAATGTGCTGGCCTTCCAATCAAAGCTGATAGTTTAACTCTTGTAAACACAATTCTTTCAAGGTGAATAATCATGGCAACATTAAAAGTTAAAACTGATAGTCTGAATCTTCGCAATTCCCCAGAGATCAAAGATGGCAATATTATTACCGCTTTACCACTTGCCCAAGAGGTAGAAGTTGTAAATGGCAATCCAACCGATAGATTTTGGGAAGTTAAAACAGTAGTTAACGGTAACACTTTAACAGGGTTTGCTAGTGCAGCCTTTCTACGTCAACCTGTAAGCGCAGCTAAAGAGGCACTAATTAGTGCCGCAGTTAAAGAATGGCTGCGATTTGAACGTGGAGATAAATTAGAAAATCAAGATCCTCAATATAAATATGTGGGAGAGTATTGGTCAAAAATTGGCTCAAGTTTTACTGGCAGGGATCGAGATCAACCTTGGTCAGCAGCTTTTATTTCTTTTGTTGCTCGTGCTGCTGGTTATAACGGTAGTGCGTCAATTCAATGTGGGATGATATAGTGACAGGGTGGTTTTAAACTCGAAGCATCTCTATGGATTGTCCTCTGTGTGGTCACATTAAAGCCCATAAACATGGCAAGATGCCGAACGGACATCAACGTTACCTGTGTCCCGCTTGCCATCAAACGTTCTCGGAATCCTTCGACAGTTTGTACTATCGTCGACATATTAGTCCTGAACAAATTCGCCAAGTGTTGCAAGCACATAGTGAGGGCAGTAGTTTACGAGGGATTAGTAGAACAACTGGGCTTGCCTACAACACAGTTGTGAGTATTGTTCGCGCTGCCAGTCAAAAAGCCCAATTGGTTCACAATGCCGAAGTCCAAGCTGTACAAACAGAGGAGGTAAGTGCCGATGAGATGTGGTCATTTGTCTCAAAAAACAGAAACAGTGTTGCGCTCAAGAACTAGAAGTCGGGGATTGTTGGATCGGTCTGAGTCTTGCCGATTCAAGTGGCTTAATTCTGGCGGCGCGAGTTGGCAAACACACTGATGAACTGATTGGTCAGTTAGTCCTCAACACCGAGGGAAAAACAAATTGCAAGCAATTTAACAGTGATGCTTGGGGCGGGTATGAGCGAGTTCTACCTCCTGAAATTCACCACTACATTGGCAAAGACAAAACGCAGCGATTAGAACGTACTAATGGTACTGTGCGACAACAAACCGGAAGATGGCATCGACGACAGAACAAGTTTGGTAAGGTGTGGGAACAGACAAAAGTGACAACTCGATTAGTGGTGAGTTACTTCAACTGGATTTGGCAGCATAGCCGATTCAAAACAACTGCTGCACAACGAGCCGGATTAGCAACGAGAGCGTGGAGTTGGCATGATATTGCTACCTATCCCACATTAATTTGATGCATCACCGTTATAACGATTTCAAATTTGCTCCGGCTCACTCTACATACGTTTATGATGCAGTTGATAAACGCAAGTCAAATGTTACCACTGCACCTTTTTGGGGATTTAAAATTAACGATCATAAACCTCAATTGGGTGATTTAGTCTGCCGTTGGCGAGAGAACCCCATTACTTCCATTGATGCGCTCCCAAGTGGAGGATTTAAGAGTCACTGTGACATTGTAGTAGAAATTCGGGATACAGAAGTTCGTACTCTTGGGGGTAATGTTAACCAGTCAGTATCAATAGCTGCATACCCATTGAATGCTAGTGGTTTTCTCAGACCAGTTAACAATGTTTATGGTGTTCTGAGAAACAATTTTTAATTAAACTGGAAGATTGAAATCATGTCGACTTTACAAGATGTTATTACTAATAATTCATCATTGACACGCACTCAATTAAAAGCCGATAAAGCTTTAGTAATGGAAATTCAAACTAAACTAAGTGCTTTAGGATTTTACCCTGGAGGTGGATGGATTGATGGCGATTTAGGCGGTGTCAGCAGCTTTTCTTGGAAAGGATTAATTAATTTCTGTGGAACAGTTGGTAGTGTTACTGTACCATCAGATACTGTTGCTATCAATCTAGGTGTAGCCAAAAAGCTACTGGAAACTCTAAAAGTAGATTCTATTTTAGATGAAGCTAAAAATACCTCGTTTACTTTAGAAAAGCTGACAAAAATTCAAACTGCTTCCATAATTGTCAATCCAAATACAGAAGCTGCTGCATTTGTTGCCAGAACAACAAGCAAGTCACCTTTCCAGAAATTTATCAATGACTATCCAGCTTATTTAGAACAAAAACCTGATGGTAGTTCTGTTATTTCCTATGGAGACAGCTTTACTCTGTCTACTGGTGTCACAGTTAATTTTAATGATTATCCCGATACCGGAGATAAACCAAATATTGATAATACAGGCTTAAACTTTCTTTCTAGTAATATCAGTAATGCCTGTGTTTGTGTAGGTAGTTTCGCTGGTAGAGGTAGTGATATTAAAGCTCACTGGTTAGGGAAAAATGCATTTGAACCAGAACAGTTTCTTAGCACTACTAAATTTATTGGTGTTTTAAATGCTGTTTGTCAAATCAATAGTAACTCTATCAATACGGATGTTGATGATTGTGTCATTGAATCCCCAAGATTTCGTTTTAATGCTTTAGTTAGGGACATGGTAACTTACAAGTGGGAATTTGGTTCATCCAACGCCATTGGTGCTATGTTTAAACGCTTCACTAAACGCCCAATCCTAGAACAATGGATCGTAGATCAAACAGGTAATAGTACGTCAGTTCGGGATAAGGAAAAAGCTAAAAAAGGGGCAAAACAGGTAGTCTGAAAGTACCAACTAATCAATCTACCTGGATGCCTTATGCTTAGTTTAGAAGACCTATTCTGCTCCGTCGATGATTTTTGCCAAATCTTTGAACCACGGTGGGAGCAGCAATTGCTCAGTCATAATTTAAGAAAGCGCAAACGTTCACGTACCCTATGCTTGAGCGAAATCATGACGATTGTGATTAGCTTTCATCAGTCTTGTTACCGGAATTTTAAAACTTACTACTTGGAAAAGGTGCAAAAACATTGGCAGGCTTATTTTCCCAGACTTGTAAGCTACAATCGGTTTGTGGAATGGCTCCCTAGCATTTTAATACCCTTATGCGCCTATCTACGTTCTCGTTTTGGCGCTTGTAGTGGGATCAGTTTCATGGACTCCACTAGCCTCCGGGTCTGTCACAATAAGCGCATCCATCAGCATCAAGTATTTCAAAATCTTGCTGCTCGTGGCAAGACCTCGGTAGATTGGTTTTTTGGTTTTAAACTACATTTGGTCGTCAATGACAAAGGTGAGTTACTTAACTGTCAAATAACTCCAGGCAATATTGACGACCGTAAACCTGTTCCTAAATTGCTACAACAACTTTTCGGTAAAGTGTTTGCAGATAAAGGCTACATTTCTCTACAACTTGCCAAAGATTTGTGGAAAAGTGCTGGCATCCAACTTATAACTAAGCTCAAGCGCAACATGAAGCAGCGTTTAATGCCTCTAGGCGAACGACTGCTATTACGTAAACGTGCAGTGATCGAAACTATTATCGACCAATTAAAAAATATCTCCCAGATAGAGCATTCAAGGCATCGTTCGCCAGTCAACTGCTTTGTCAACATCCTCTGTGGATTGATTGCTTATTGCCATCAACCAAAGAAGCCAAGTATTGCTACCATCCATAATTTGCTGCCTTCTGCTTAACCCGAACTGACGTTAATAGTGGGATTGAATTTCGTGGAGGATATGGCGAAGATCCATTGATTGCCGATCCAAAAGTCAAAGATACTACGAGTGGAAACTTTGTTTTATCCTCTGGTGGTATAGGTGCTACTGGCAACAATTCAGTCTCTGCTTACGACTTAGTACGTTTAATTTCAATGCTAGGATGGCACTTACACTTACCAAATACTGCTAAATTACCATCAGCCCAATGGAAAAGTTTAGAAAGTGTAGTTAGAGCTATGGGCAATGATACTGCCCGTTATGTAGATGTGGCACTAGAAACTTTAGGGATAGTTAATGTAATTAGTAAACCAGTTATTATCTCTAAAGTAGGTTGGGGTAATAGTTCCATGACCTATGCTGCATTAGTAAAGTTTGTCGATAATCGAATAACTCCATCTAAGCTGAGAACATTTGCCTTGGCACTGCGATGTCCGACTCCAGCCTCGAATAAATCTAGAGATACTCATTTAGCCGCAGCCGTTACAGAAATCGTCCGGCGGATTGTCAATGAGGAACTAGCTTAAAAAAAATCTTGTATCCTAAAGTCCAATCGTTAATTATTTGGAGATATTGAGGCAATGGTTGACTTAGAAGTTAGAGGAGTTTGGCTGACGCTTGATGACAGTAACGTTCTCAAATCGGAAACAAATATTAGAGAGGCGCTGACAAAGCTAAAGTCCCACGGTTTCAACACTATTTATCCTGCTGTGTGGCATAGCGGTCATACCCTTTACCATAGTCAGGTTGCTGAGAATTTTATGGGTGTAGCCGTTAAACCTGACAAAGATTTTGAAGACCGAAAGCTTATGGAAGAACTCGTTAAAGTTTCAAAAGAACAAGACTTTCGACTAATTCCTTGGTTTGAATTCGGTTTAATGGTTCCTCCTAACTCGCCTATCGACAAGCTTGAGGATAAAGATCCAAGCAAATTCAAAGACTTAATTACCAGAACTAAAGATGGTGGGAAAATTCGGATTAAAGAAGATGATTTAGGGCAGTTAATGCGCGATGATTCAGGAAAATTAGTACCTGATGATTTTGTCTGGATGAATCCCTGCCATCCTGAAGTTCAAAACTTTATGGTGGAGCTTATTGGGGTAAAAGTAGCGAAGAGCTAAATTGCCGCCGCGCGACGGTTGAAAAACTTACCCAGATTAGGTTTCAGAAAAAAATTAAGTATTAGCAGCATCAATTTGTAATCGCTCGTTCATATCCAGTCGAAAAGTGCCGTAAGGGTTAACGTGTACCCAAATCAACGGTGATAACGCCCGGAAATCTTCTTTTCTCATTTGCTTCATCCAAGTAGCTTCTGCCAAAACCCTTTGAATCATCAGTGTATTGATGTAAACAAGGCTAATTTGCAATAGGTGCAGGGATAAAACCGATAATTCTTGCTCATCCAGGCGGTTAGTGGCAATTTCACTATTTTTGCCGTAAAAAATAAACCCATTAGCACTATTCCAATTTTCCACCACATTCAGCCCTTCATTAATCTCACGCCGTAAAGCTTCAGAATTGAGGTAGTGACAGAGAAAGATGGTTTTAACCGCTCTACCTAGCTCAGAAAGTGCTTTTTGTGTCGGATGTTGAGGAGAAGAACGGCTAAAACGTTTCAAAATCGTGTCGGCTTCCGCCGTTCCTAAACGTAAAGCAGTAGTGTATTTAATCATCTGGTCATACTGCTGGCGAATCAGTTCCCAATCAATCGCTTTAGTAAGGACAAGTTGCAAGTTAGGAAAATCTTGTCTTTGTCCAGCACTTGGTAGATATAACTTTTGGGAACCAATGCGCTTGATCCGAGGCATCAACTCAAAGCCCAGTAAACGGCAGAAGCCAAAGGCAATTTCATTTTGACCATGAGTGTCTACATAGTTTTTCTTTACTTTCATATCAGTGCAATGACGTAAGAGTCCCTCAATCATTGCTGCCACTTCACTAGAAGAGCAAGTCTTCAGTTGAGAGTAGATGCAAGCAGATTTTTTCTCAACGTGCCAGTAGATCATCACCCCCCGACCGCCGTAGCGGATATGCCACTCTGTCATCAAATTTTGATCCCACGAGCCAAACTTTTTAGAATCACTAGCACACGCTGTCGTACCTTCGCCCCAAATTGCTACCTTACGAATATTGAAAGTAGCATTTACAACTTCTGCAATAGCATTCCGCAAGTGTTCTCGGTGAATATAGTGCTTTTTGACATAACGCAGATCGTACTCTAAGTCACTATTAATTCCTCCGCACATACGCTTGAGTCCGGTATTGCTACCCAATCCGTACAAACACAACAACAATCGTCGTTGTAGGGTTTCTCGGTCTAGGTTAGAGCGCACACCCGTATTCTTGAAATGATTAGTAAAACCAATCCGCAGGTCGGCTTCTTTCAGCATATCTAGCAAACTGGTCAAGGGCCAGCGTCTTTCTATCTCACGTTTAAGTTGCAAGAGATTGAGTGGTTCTGGCTGTGCTTCTGGAGGGGAGAGGCTAATCCAGCCATTTTTCTGCTTTTGAATTTTGACTTTAGTATTGCTGGGCATTCCAGTATCTAGCATTGTTAAAGCCTGAGTCATTTCCTGCTGGAGTTGGCTGATAAAGGTGAGAGCATCTAATGGTTGCCCTAAAGCCTTGTAGTAGGTTTCTCGATGTACTTCAAAGTCTTGGGGCAAGTCTTCTTCTGGGTTACAGTAGCGTTTAGCCCCAACTACCCAAATTTCCTTTGAGCGCAGCTTACCTCGTAGTGTCTGTAATACGCAGATTTCGTAGTTAGCACGATTAACTCTTTCTTGTCCATCTTCCATTATTTCTATAACCAAACCATGCCAGCCACTTTTCAGCACACCTTCAATAAATATCTCCTCTCCTTCTTCGTAATATCGTTGATTACTATTTTGGTATCTTTTGAGCAATTTTAAGGCGGAAATTACTGGGCGGTGAGTGTTGTTGTTAGAGCAAAATTCTAAAGTGGACAGCAGTTGGGGTACCATACGCCGATAATGATGCAGGTATGATGAGCGCATCACGGTGTAAACTTTCTCCTGATAGGTGGGAGTATTTGACTTGTACTCTCTGATTAGCGCTTGTAGCGTTTTTGGACTGGTTGTGTTGCAAAAAATGGTAGGCTGAAATAATTCCGCTAGAGAAAATCATTGTACCGGCCTCTAATGAATTCTAAATCCCCCTTCAAGTGGCGGCATTATCAGTCAGAAATCATCCTACGTTGTGTTCGGTGGTATCTAAGCTATCCGCTTTCCTATCGCCAAGTAACAGAGATGGTGAACGAGCGGGGATTAGATATACATCACAGCACCGTCTTCCGTTGGGTGCAAGAATATAGTCCAGAAATGGACAAACGAGTCAGACCGTATCTAAAGCTTACTAATGACTCATGGCGGGTAGATGAAACCTATATTTTGGTCAAAGGCAAGCAGAAGTATTTATACCGAGCAGTCGATTCGGCAGGGAACACCTTAGACTTCCTCCTCACAGCGAAGCGGGATGCGAAAGCGGCGAAACGGTTTTTGCGTAAGACATTGAAAGCAATTCACACTTCCGTACCAAGAGTCATCACTGTGGATAAGAACCCTGCTTATCCAAAAGCGATTAACGTACTCAAAGCTGCCAATAAGTTACCCGAAGTAGTGAAATTACGACAGATTAAATATCTCAATAATATTGTGGAGCAAGACCATCGGGGGATAAAACGATTAGTCAAACCAGGAATGGGATTTGGCTCCTTCAACACTGCAAGAAGAACCATTCGGGGATATGAAACTCTGAACATGGTTAGAAAAGGACAAGTTATTGGTGTTCCCAGGGGAGCCATCAAAGAGCGACTTGTCTTTATCTATCAAATCTTTGGGGTAGTTGCATAATTTCAACTCCTGCCACAGGGGTTTTCTGTCTTCACTAAGTTTTTGCAACACAACCAAAAAAAGCAAAAAGGCTATAAACCATCAGTGCTTGATACTAAGTCGGTAGAAATAAAGCTTATCCACCGAGCTTTGGAGTTACTAGAACAACTAAAAAGTAAAAGCTATTACAACACCGAAACTATCGACGAATACTTAAGTCTAGTCCCAACTCCTTTAGGTACAAAAATCGACCCTTTTGTAATTCTATCAAAGCTTCCAGAAATTAATAGGCACGAACAATTGTTACGAGAATTACTACCAAAAGTAGAAGTAGCAACTGCAAACCAAGAAATACCAAAAGTTATTTCGCTTAAAGGTCTTTCTAACTTGTTTTGGAAGATTGACTAATACTTTAATCGTACCTTTAAGTATTAGTAATAACACTAAAGATAAATGTTACTAATATTTAAACTACTACCATGAAAATTGAATTTAGTTCAGAACTTCATCCAGATAGAAAAGTATCAATTACTCTACCGGAAAGCCCCTTTTTGCTGAGACTGAATAAGCAGGTAGGGTGTTTCGCTACAGGCTTAATTGAACAGTACAACCATGAGTCAATGGAAACTTATGGGCGTGGGAAGTGGTTGGAGTGTGCGATCGCCAAGTTTGATGATGACTTGCACGGAATCGTCGGTATGGGAGAAAGCAAGCAGTGGGGTTTTGTTAGCGCCATAGTGACTAGGGCTGACGATTTCCGAATTGAGCCAGGTTGCCTTGTTCACTTTTTAACCTACAGAGCGGAACGAATTAGTTGCACCAGGTTAGAAAATGAAAACACCCGTAAAGTACCTTATATACTAAGGATAAACTTTAATTTATCAATCCCGACTCAACATGGAAAGGTAATTAGACCACCTTCCATATCCAAGCACCAACCGAACCGTATAGAATCGCAATACTTGGAATCTGCTAAAAGTATAGTTAAAAATTATCCAGATTACTTGCCAGACGCAACTTCTTTGTATCCCGCAAAGTATAATAGTCAAACAAATAAGTTAATCTCAGGATTAGTGCATCGGAAAACTTTAGTAGTACCAAAAGCTACAAATAGTATCAACTTGACTTCACTAAAAAGATTCTCTAAGTTGTTTTGGAGTACAAAAACATGATGAAATTACAAAAAAAAACTGCGCTACGTGTCCTTTTGTTAACTCAGATATGTTACAACCAGAGGAAATAGCAAAAATACATAGTTATTTAATTTCTGGTGCAAATCATTTATGCAATAGCGATCGCAGTAATCGTACTATTTGCTTAGGCGGTCGCAATTTTCAGCTAGATATATGGCACAAAATGGGAATAATTAGCGAACCGACAAACGAGGCATTGGCGATCGCTATGCGCGAAGCTAGCGTAGAACCAGAAAAGCATATCTGTGCTTAAAGTGCGATCGTTTTTGACTGTAAAGTGCCAAGCAAAACTTCTAATTCCATAGGTGCATTAATAGTAAGAATTTGCTTGCTGAAACGTCGCCATAGTAAAGCTTCAACTAAAGTAGCTTTTCGCTTTTCACTTAGATATGTTCCCCAAATTGCTAATTCGGGGTTGCTTTGAGCTTTCCAACAGTCAAATATTTTTGCAAGATTAGAATCAGACTCCAATTGTTGTAGTTGTTTGGATTTATCGTGCGAATTCTTTGACTGATTAGAAAGATAAACACTTAATTTAATCAATGCGTCGCCTGCCTGCGCCTCAATATTAATTTCGTCCCAATTAACTAAAAATTCCGGGTAATTGCTTAATATTCGATCAAAAGTATGCTGTGCTACTAGCAAATTAGCCTCAGACTTACTCTCATTCTCAACATTTTCGCAAATTACTTGACCATTAGGAAACTCTATTATAATTGTGGAACGGTAAAGATTAGGCGAAAGACAGATGAACTTAAAATCAATACAATTATTACATCCAAGGTTTTGGAGTAGTTCTAAAAGTTGATTTTTGGCATTATTATTATTCATTTACTAGGATGCAGAAAAAGAAAATGGATAAACAAAAACTTTTAAATTATGCTCGCATTCTTGGAGCCGAAGCTAGAGCTAATCAGAAAGCCTCCTTTATGACGGCTGATGATAGAAAAGATTTGATTGCCAGCGCTGGTGTATCAAAATGGGGTGACTTACCCGATGAAATAACCAATGAACTTCAATCCGCATTTTACACTGGCTTCCAGTCCGAGTCTAAAAACTATCTTAGTTGATTTACTGCCAAGTGCCGAAAGTTATAAGATGCGATCGCTCTTAACAGATTTTTTATATCAGATAGTTAACCTGAATAATTGCTAGTGCAATCAGCAAGTGAAAATTATCAGGTAAATCAATGTCTCTAATCAATTTTTTGTCTGAAATCGAGTGGAATTTCAGTTACGGAGTTTTCCAAGGAACTATCGAACGCAGCGAGAGTGTAGCGGCAATTTTGGGAAATGCCGATAGCGGCATTCTCCCTGTAAAAAGTTCTGAACTAAGTGGCAGCCAGCAAACAAAATTAGCTTGGTTTGTTGACGAAGAATATGTAAAATTCCGAGTTCTTAACATTACAGAGCCAATTTAGCACAGCAGCAAGAGATAGTTTGCACTGTCTCTTCCTTTAAAAAATATCTTTTCGAGCATTAGTGAAATACAATGATTGACCACGATCGCTTATTTAAGGAACTGCTTACCACCTTTTTTAGGGAATTTCTAGAACTATTTGTACCAGAAATTGCTAACACTATTGATTTTAGTTCAATTCGATTTCTTCCTCAAGAGTATTTTGGAGACTTAACAGCAGGTGAAGACAAAATTATCGATTTGCTTGTTGAGGTTAAGCAGGCGGGGGAGGATATTGGCTTTCTCGTTCATGTTGAAGCACAATCTTATTCGCAAGCAGATTTTGCCCGAAGAATGTTTTTCTATTTTGCGAGATTGTATCAAAAGTACGTGCAGAAAATTTATCCCATTGTTGTCTTTTCCTTCGATGAACCTTTAAGACCAGAACCGGAATCCCATAGTGTTAATTTCCCAGGTTTGAAAGTTTTGGAATTTAACTTTGCGGCAATTCAGTTAAATAGGTTAAGCTGGCGGGATTTTCTTAATCAACAAAACCCAGTTGCCGCAGCATTAATGGCAAAAATGCAAATTGCTCCAAAAGATCGCCCTTTAGTTAAAGCAGAATGTTTGCGAATATTAGCCACCTTGCGATTAGATGGAGCTAGAACAAGATTAATTTCAAGCTTTGTCGATACTTATTTGATTCTAGACGAATCGGAAGAAAGATTGTTTGCTGAGGAAGTTGGTAAATTAGAAACATCAGAACAGGAGCGTGTTATGGAAATTAAAACAAGTTGGGGAGAGAGAGCAGAACGCAGTCTGGTTCAAAAGCAGCTTACACGCAGATTTGGAGAAGTACCGGAGTCAGTTCAAACACTCGTTGCGGCATTACCAAGCGAACAAATCGAATCATTAGCGTTAGACCTACTCGACTTTGGCGACCTAACAGACCTAGAAAAATGGTTAGAACATCCCCAAGGTTAAAGTAACTTAGCTTGGCAAATAGCGCTTCGCGCCCTTTATCGCGGAGCGCTATTGCTGTAAACTCCACCAATAACTCAAAAATCTAAGTGCTTAAAAAAATTTCACATCCAGTCTTTAGCTTTAGCCCTCAAAGAATTACCAATTCACTGGCTGCTTACACCAACAATTGACAAGCAACCAGTAGAATTTGAATGGCAAAAACATCCATTTACGCCCGAAAGCCTCTTTGAGCAACTTAATACCTGCGGTCAAGTACGAGTCAAAAGCAAATTAAAAGGCTCCAGTAGCATTACCCCCACAGGTTTTGCGATAGTTTGCGGACAAAACAGTCTTGAATATTTAATCGCCATTGATTGCGATGGCGAGAGGGTTCATGAAGCAATTCCTACTTTGCCACCCACCGTCGCTTTTACTTCGGGGCGACCAGGACGAGCGCAGTATTTGTACAAAACTAACATCAGTTGCGACCGTTTAAAATCAAGAAAGATTGCCATTACACCTATTGAGAAATTAGAGCTTCGAGGTACAGGTCATGCTTCGGTATTACCACCATCCAAACATCCAATAACTGGAAGATACTATTGGCTACCGGGGCGCAGTCCCAAACAAATTGAAGTGGCTACAGCACCTGACTTTGCGATCGCGCAAATGTTGATTACACCGCCTAGTCTCAAAGCGCAAAATACTGTTGTGACTTACTACCCCAAAAGCGCAGATAGGGAAGAAAAAAGGGCATTACATTATCTCCAAAAGATTCCTGCTCACTTTGCCGATGATTACCACTCTTGGCTACAAATTGGCATGGCACTAAAAAGCGTTAGCCCAGACCTATTAGATGCTTGGGACAAGTGGAGCCAACAATCTCCGAAATACAAACCAGGAGAATGTCAGTGGCGCTGGCAATCGTTTAAAAATCTTCGTTCTACCATTGGAACGCTTTATTACTTTGCACACAAATAGGTGAATCAACCATGTCAGAAGATTTTGAAAATGACGATACTGAGGATACTGAAGACATTGAGAACGATAAAGCCGCGTCTTCAAGCGGTCTTCAAGACAAATACAGTTTTGATGCCACGACTTTATTAATAGGCTTGCAAATACTACCGGGAGTTGAAGGCAGTAGACAAGTGTTAGTTACAGCAGGCATTAAAGGAGAGCCACCAATTATCACTAGCACTGTTTTGGCAGAAATTGCCCAAAGTTCTGTGTTAGCTGAGGCATTAGAGCAATTAAAGCAGTTGCTACCACAAAGAGCTAAGGAAGCCGCAACTAAAGAAGCTGCTTTGATTGCTTCTACTAAAACCAAAACAAAAGTGCCAATCCCAGACCTTCCTGTTCCTCATAATACAACCGAACCAAGTCAACTCACCTTATTTACATAATCCATGCCCTACAAATTATTCCTCGAAGGTCAAGAGATACCCTTATCCGATGAAATTGCAGCTACCGATGACAATTTACGAGGTGCAATAGCTCCCTACTTTCCAGAAGTAGGCACTGCGGAAATTGTTCGTCAAGAGAAAAATGGAATTACAGAAATTCGCCTGATCAAACGGGCGGGAACAAAAGGAAATAACGCTCTCCAAAGCTTGATGGCTAGTGAGACAGAAGTTAACCCAGCTTTAGAACTAACCTGGCAATTAAAGCAGTTAGAACAACAAGGCAATTTGAGCATTGAAACTCTAATTAGCCTCCAAGACCAAATAGATAACGCGGTCAAAACTGGCGAAGACTGGGAAAGAACAATAACTGATAGTTTAAAAGTTTTAAGCAAATGTTCGCCAATTCCTGCACAATTTCCTATTATCGGGATTTAACTGCTTTTAAGCTGCCTCTTACCGTTCCAGACTCTGTATCGTACTTAAGCAACCTAAATCAAAAGACAATTCTGCTTGCCCTTTATCAACACTATTTTCCCGACGAGTGGGCAAGCTCTCAAGTAGATTGGTTGACTTGCACTAATGACTGTTTGTGTAGCGATCGTGAAATTGAGTTTTTAACTTTAGTCAACGATCGCTTATTTCCTCTTGGGGAAGTAGACAATCTCGATAGAGATGAAAGGTTGTCAGAAATCCTCCTATATCCGCAAAATACCGATTGGTACGATGCGGAACTTGAGCAATTAACTGATACCGAGCAATTTTTGATCTCAGTTTTGGGCTGTGGTTACTTGCTAACCAATTGGTTGGAAGAATTCAAGTTTGAACCGGAAAAGTTAGTAAGTGCCGAACAAATAGATTTTGAGAAGCTAAAGTTGCTATGCGACGAACACACTTCTCCCTTATCACTTCTATACGATGTTTTAAGTCTAATTGACCACAGTACAGGTTGCATTTGGCTCGATATTGTTTGGGAAGATTACGAATGCTTCACTTGGGAGCAAAAATCTATTGACTATTTAACTCAAGACTGGGTAATCGCTCAACCCTACTTAACCAAGATGACAGAATTCGACCAATGGCTGCAAGCCGACATAAATAACCGCAAGGAAGTTGTTGAATTATGGAACAGTGCCAAGAAATAAGTAAACAGGCGCTAAATACTAGCGACATTGCCCGAAGTCTCGCAAATAGAACCGATAACCCAAATATTCAAGCCCAACTCCTATTTATGGAGGGGCAGTACCTTTTTGTTGACAATCAAACAGATCGCAAAACTTACAAGTTTCTGTCCCCTAGCAGCGTTAAAGAAGCTTTTAGCAATCTCCCTTTGAGTTCGGGATTTTTACCCGCCAATACTATTCAATGGGGAATGCGGGATGCCTGCGAATACCTAGTGCAGTATATCCCACCGCATCAGCAAGCTTTAACTCTTAGTAATGCTGGGGGCGATCGCTTAGTGACGATTACGATACCAATTCCTGGAATGCTATTTATGGGCTGGGGACTAAAATATTGGCTTTGGTCGGTAAAAGATAAGCAACTTACCCCAGAGTCGCAACTATTCCACGCACCATTGCCTAACGTGATGGAAACTGGTGCTATTTGTTTTGGAACCACACCGTTTAGTCCCTGTTCTGCTTCAAACATAGTCAAAACTTGGGATGGATTTTGGCACAGTCCTTTTAACGATCATGTAGTGCAATCGAAATCTAACAAATTCCCCAAAGATGTGCGTTCTCAACTACTCCAATTGCACGGAAAAGAAAAAAAAGCCAGAACTTATCCCCTTAGCGATCTAATCAGCTTTAAACAAAATGTCAGTAGTGTTATCAAGTCAATTATTGAAGCTCGGTAGTACGTTTGTATCTTACAATATTGCTACAAGCATTTTGCTTCCGCCTATTAGCTCCAATCTTCAAGAGTATTGGTTAGCAGGAAACGGAGTATTTCTAAGAGGAGCTAGAAATGGAATTCATGTATGCGCTCACTTATGCGCGTTAAATATTCCAGGCTTGCCAAAACTTGAGCCTTACTTTAATTTCACCTTTCCTTGCGTACCGCCGCATTTACTATCTACGATGCTAGAACTATCTGTTGCTGCCGGACAAGAGGAAGTTTTATTCTATTTGGCTTTTACAGAAGGTATTTGGCAGCTATTAATCCCCGACCAAATTGCTACAGAGTATAGTGTTACCCCAACTAATCCCCTCGATCCTTTCTACGAGTCAGCGATCATAGAAGTTCACTCTCATCACCAGATGGAAGCGGAATTTTCTTTTACTGACGATAAAGAAGAATCTGGCAAATTTAGGCTGTTTGCAGTTTTGGGAGAAATATTTACAAGTTCCACCATTAGCGTCCGGGTGGGTATCTACAATCATTTTCAAGTTCTACCTGCTTCTAAAGTATTTCAACTACCACCAGGTATTACCGATGCAAATAGATTTGTCTTATAGCCAATCTGTACCGCTAGTTGTCTCCCAGCATGACCATGTAATGTTTCTATTGGTTGGTGCAGGCGGAACGGGAGGATTTTTAATTGGTGCGATCGCCAGATTAATGAAGGAAATTGAGGCAACTACTAATAAAACTACTTCATGTACAGTTATTGACCCGGATATTATCGAAGCAAAAAATATCCCTAGGCAAAACTTCCAACCTGGAGATATTGGTTTACCGAAAGCCGAAGTCTTGGCAGCAAGGTACGCTCTTGCTATGGGCTGTAATATTGGTGCTATTAATCAGCACTTTACGATTGAAATGGCAAAAGCACACTGGCATACTCTAATCATCGTAGTTGGTTGCGTAGACAATGCCGCCGCTCGTCAGACAATTGCTGAAAGTCTTGGTAGAGGAAATGGAACTTATTATTTGCCCGATACTTGGTGGCTCGATTGCGGCAACCACCGTACTTCTGGGCAAGTTCTACTCGGTTCGTCAAGTTGCTTCAAGTTTGAAAAAGCCTTCGATAACTTAGCTCAACCAAACTTCTGTAAGCATCTGCCTAGTCCCGCTCTTGTTCATCCTGAATTACTACAACCTTTGCCAGAGGAGATTGCCCAAACTCCTCTTTCTTGTGCGGAATTAATAGCTCGAAACCAACAGAGTTTGTTTGTCAATCAGCACGTTGCCGCGATCGCCAGTGAATATCTATTAGCTCTTACTTTAACAGGGGGGTTGAGAAAATTTGCGACTTACTTTGATATCAATTCTGGTTCGTCGCGGAGCTTATATACTCACCCCGATACTTTAGCCAGGTATTAAACAGTACGAACGGTTGTGTTGCAAAAACTTAGTGAAGACAGAAAACCCCTGTGGCAGGAGTTGAAATTATGCAACTACCCCAAAGATTTGATAGATAAAGACAAGTCGCTCTTTGATGGCTCCCCTGGGAACACCAATAACTTGTCCTTTTCTAACCATGTTCAGAGTTTCATATCCCCGAATGGTTCTTCTTGCAGTGTTGAAGGAGCCAAATCCCATTCCTGGTTTGACTAATCGTTTTATCCCCCGATGGTCTTGCTCCACAATATTATTGAGATATTTAATCTGTCGTAATTTCACTACTTCGGGTAACTTATTGGCAGCTTTGAGTACGTTAATCGCTTTTGGATAAGCAGGGTTCTTATCCACAGTGATGACTCTTGGTACGGAAGTGTGAATTGCTTTCAATGTCTTACGCAAAAACCGTTTCGCCGCTTTCGCATCCCGCTTCGCTGTGAGGAGGAAGTCTAAGGTGTTCCCTGCCGAATCGACTGCTCGGTATAAATACTTCTGCTTGCCTTTGACCAAAATATAGGTTTCATCTACCCGCCATGAGTCATTAGTAAGCTTTAGATACGGTCTGACTCGTTTGTCCATTTCTGGACTATATTCTTGCACCCAACGGAAGACGGTGCTGTGATGTATATCTAATCCCCGCTCGTTCACCATCTCTGTTACTTGGCGATAGGAAAGCGGATAGCTTAGATACCACCGAACACAACGTAGGATGATTTCTGACTGATAATGCCGCCACTTGAAGGGGGATTTAGAATTCATTAGAGGCCGGTACAATGATTTTCTCTAGCGGAATTATTTCAGCCTACCATTTTTTGCAACACAACCAGTAGTAGAGCGCGTTGATAAGCGGACTAACGAAATGCTGGCTACCTTACAGTCTTCTAGCCCATCGCTCAATACGCTGCGCGATTGGTACAGAGCCGCCAGGGAGTTAAATAAATCCCCAAAGCATCTTGACCGGATTTCTGAAATTGGTAACGAGTTCAAAATAGGAATACCTTTAACTGATAAAGCTGTAACAGCTATGAAGACAGACTTTCAGGCGTACTATAAACAATTAATGGTGGTTGAGCAGTTGAGTAACCTGAGCGATGGGGATCTGGTCAACCTCAACCAAAATATCACCAACTACTTAAACACGCCTCCACCGGGATCTCCACCTCTAGCTGACCGACAAAAAGTTGAGTCGGAGGTTAAGCAGATTACGGACTATATCAACACTTTGGGAAGCAAGCAATCTGAGCAGTTAGCGACCGTTGAAGCTATGCAGAAAAGCCCTTTCCGCAGTTGGAATGGGAAATACGACTTAGCTGTTGCCCAGGTAGAACAGACGGCAAACAAGCTAGAGAATGCGATCGCCCATTTGCAGCAAAGAGAACACCAATTAGGGCAATGGAATAAGCTGGAAAGAGCTTACTCTTTATGGGATAAAGCATCGCAAACTATGGAGATGCGGAGTCTTGCCCAAGGGCTAAAGTCTCCTCAGTTGCAAGAGCGTCTAAGTAGCATTGCTAAAGTGGAACGACAGGAATTTGCGCGTAGCCAAGCTTCCAACGCTCGACAGGCTGGGTTATCAGCGTGAACCAGGAGGGGCAGGAACAATCAGCAACTCACCCTCTGCAATCTTGGCTAGTAATCCAGCAATCCAAGGCTTATTGCCATACTTGCACCCATACTGAAGGGCTATTTTCTCTAAGGTGGCTCGTGTTTCTTCAGACATTCTCATTGCTACGGGGTAGCATATTTTTATGTAAAATTACGACTTTGATAAAAATTGATAAGAAACTTAAAATTTTAGTTAAATAAAAAAACTGTTTGTTAGTAGCAACTTACAAAATAAGTCGGACAAGTATCAATGATTCTGCACTTACCGAGCCAAAAACAAGTATAAATTATCAATAAGTCGATGGACAAATCAATTTTCAACATTTGCTTGTGAAACCCTACCTAGTTTGTGGCGATCGCACCGTTGAACTAAAGGTTATAATAACAACTTGCAAGGTAAGTATTAAATTGCTACTTTAAGGGAGCTTTAAGTAATAGTTGATTGCTAAGACAGTGAATACCATCGATCTATTGTAATTGCGATCGCCTTTTGGCAAAATAAGAGAATCGTCATGAAAATCGATTTACAAGTTCAAGGCATCAACAGCTTTGAAGAAAGAGTGATTAAAGCAAGTAAAATTCAAGCTCACGGCTTGCTTTTAGTTTTGCAAGAGCCAGAATTGACTGTAGTTCAAGTTAGTAGCAATACAGCTAAGGTTTTTAGCTTGGCTTGTGAAGAAGTTTTGCACAAAAGCTTAGAAGAATTACTCGATCCCTTTCAAGTAGAAAAAATCCGGGTAGGATTAGCAGAAGATAGTCTTGATTATATTAATTCCACCAAAATTTGGGTAAAAAACCAAGCCAACGATTACTTAATATTTGATGGGATATTTCATCGCAATATTGACGGATTTTTAATTTTAGAATTAGAGCCAGCTATTTCTCAAGAAAATATCCCTTTTCTCAGTTTTTACAACTTAGCTAGAGCATCTATCAATCAACTTCAAGAAACCTCAAGCTTGCGCGAGTTCTGTCAAATTATTGTTAAAGAGGTACGGAAGGTTACGGGTTTTGATCGAGTAATGTTGTACAAGTTTGATACTGATGGACATGGTTCGGTGCTAGCGGAAGAAAAACTTGCAAGTATGGAAACTTACTTAGGGTTGCACTATCCAGAATCAGATATTCCCCAAGCTGCTAGAAAATTATTTAGCGCTAATTGGATGAGATTAATCCCTGACACTCAAGCGGAATCTGTAGAAATTTATCCCGCCCAAAATCCAACTAACGAGCGTCCACTAGATTTAACTTATTCTACTTTAAGAAGCGCATCCCCTTGTCATTTAGAATACTTGCATAATATGGGTGTTGGGGCTTCTTTAACTATATCTTTAACTAAAGATGGCAACCTAGACGGCAAACTTTGGGGACTAATAGCTTGTCATCATCAAACACCCAAATATATTTCTTACGAACTGCGTAAAGCTTGCGAATTTTTGGGACGAGTAATATTTGCCGAAATTTTTACAAAAGAAGAAACAAAAGATTACGACTATCGAATCCAACTAAGTCATATTCAGTTAGCTTTGATTGAGTATATGTCTCAAGAAGAAAATTTTATTGATGGCTTAGTGAAATACCAGCCTAATCTTCTCAATCTTACTAGCGCTCAAGGAGCCGCCATTGGTGTTGGCAATAACTGCACGGTAATCGGAAATACTCCTAAAGAAGACGAGATTAATTTTTTAGTTGAATGGCTAAAAAATAATGTTAAAGAAGAAATTTTTTATACTAATTCTTTGGCACAAATTTATCCTGATGCGGAAAAGTTTAAAAATGTTGCTAGTGGTTTATTAGCAATTCAAATATCTAAGCGTCATTATGTACTTTGGTTTAGACAAGAAGTAATTCAAACTGTAAATTGGGGAGGCGATCCTAATAAAGCATTTGAAACTATCCAATCAAACGGAAATATCCGCCTATCTCCACGTAAATCCTTCGATTTATGGAAAGAAACTGTACGTTTAACTTCTTTACCCTGGAAACAAATAGAAATTGAAGCCGCCCTTGAACTGAGAAAGGCAATTGTAAATATTGTTCTACGTCAAGCTGACGAATTAGCTCAATTGGCTCAAGACTTAAAACGCTCTAATGCGGACTTAAAAAAGTTTGCTTATGTTGCTTCCCACGACTTGCAAGAACCCCTCAATCAAGTAGCAAACTACGTGCAGCTATTAGAAATGCGCTACAAAGAGCAACTTGGTGAAGATGCGAAAGAGTTTATTAATTTTGCTGTAGAAGGAGTTAGCTTGATGCAAACTTTAATTGACGACGTGCTGACCTATTCTAAAGTAGAGTTGCTCTCAGTTGAGTTTCAGCCAATAGATGTAGAAACAGCCTTAAACCGCGCCCTAACTAACCTGCGAGGACGCATTAACGAAACTGGCGCAACAATTACGAGCGACGAACTACCAACAGTTTTAGCTGATGGGACACAGCTAATGCAGCTATTCCAAAACTTAATTAGTAACGCCATTAAGTTCCATAGTAGTAATTTACCTCAAATCCATATCGGTGCTACTCGCTTAGACGATGAGTGGTTATTTGCCGTTAAAGACAACGGTATGGGGATCGAGGAGCAATTTAGCGATCGCATTTTTGTAATTTTCCAACGCCTGCATACGCGGGATGAGTATCCTGGTACAGGTATGGGTTTAGCGATATGTAAGAAAATCGTCGAATGTCACCGAGGACGAATCTGGGTAGAATCAAAATTAGGACAAGGCGCAACTTTCTACTTTACTATTCCCGTAGGAGGGCGCAAGCATGAGCGTAGAAACGGACAAAAGACACAAAACGATATTTTTAGTTGAAGACAATAAAGCCGATATTCGTTTAATTGAAGAAGCGTTTAAAAGTAGCACTGTAACCCATCAAGTCGTCGCAGTCAGAAACGGTATAGATGCTATGGCTTATTTACGTCAAGAGGGCGAGTACACTCTTGCTGCTCGTCCTGACTTGATCTTGCTGGATTTGAATTTGCCGAGGAAAGATGGTAGAGAAGTATTAGCAGAAATTAAAGCAGACCCTCTGCTCAAAAGCATTCCCGTAGTAATGCTGACAACTTCTAGTAATGATGAAGACATAGCTCAAAGCTACGATTTGCAGGTAAATTGCTACATTACAAAACCTCGTAATATCCGCCAGCTATTTATAATCATTAAAGAGATTGAAGAATTTTGGCTAGAAATTGTTACTTTACCTTCAGAATAAATGCAGTCTATGTCTACAGCAATCAAAGTTTTATTAATTGAGGACAACAAAGCCGAAGCTAGACTGTTGCACGAATTTTTGCAAGCTTCCCAGAGTAAACAGTTTAGTCTGGTTCATGTCACGCGCTTAAAAGAAGCTTTAACGCAACTTGAGGAAAGTTGCTTTGATATAATTTTGTTGGATCTAACTTTACCAGATAGTCAAGGACTAGACTCTTTGACCCCTTTAAAGGATTTAGCACCTAGTTTACCGATTGTGGTGCTAACAAATACTAATGATGAAGAATTAGCAATTGAAGCAGTACGTCAGGGAGCGCAAGATTATTTAGTCAAGCGTCAAGTCAACAATACAGAAGTTTTAGTGCGATCGCTAGTTTACGCAATCGAACGCAAACAAGTAGCAGAGCAATTGCGATCGGCAAATCAGACGCTACAAGGGAAAGTTATTGAAGAAACGGCGCAATTGGTTAAAGCCAAGGAAGTAAATCAACAAACATCGGCTTTTGTCTCGATGTTTTCTCACGACTTCCGCAACCCGTTAACAGCAATTTTACTCTCCACAGGACTGCTGCAAGACCACGAGCATGAATTGAGTCAAGAAACAAAGTCTAATCAATACCAGCTAATTCGCGCAGCGATTTTTAATATGGATCGCTTGCTAGAAGAAGTTTTATTAATTGGTAAAGCCGATGTCGGTAAGCTTGAGTGCAATCTTGAATCGCTCAATTTAGAATCTCTCTGTCGTCGAATAGTTGCGGAAACTCAGCCTTTCCTTTCTCCCAGCCATCAACTAATTTTTACCAGCACCGGAGAATTAACAGTAGGTTTATGGGATCAAAGCTTGCTGCAACACATTTTAACCAATCTCCTTTCCAACGCTCTCAAGTATTCACCTAGCGGCGGTACAGTCCATTTTGATTTAACTTTTCAAGCAAAAACCGTAACTTTTCAAATCAAAGATTCAGGCATTGGTATCCCAAAATCGGATTTTTTAAAGCTATTTCAGCCGTTTCATCGGGCAGAAAATACGGACAAAATTCCTGGTACGGGTTTAGGACTAGCGATTGTTAAAAAGTGCGTGGAAGTTTACGGCGGTCAAATTTCTGTGCAAAGTGAAATCGGTATAGGTAGTGTATTTACGGCAATTTTACCTTTACAAAACTTTTCTAATGACTAACCCAGAGGATAAATTCAATTAGCTCATACCAATTTAAACGGTGTTTAGGGCTGATAGGGCATCCAAAATGAAAGAATAACCAGGTGTACTGTTTTGTTTAATGTCATTTTTCAACGATCCCAAAATTGCCTCAATAACACTAATACGATCTTCAATCGAGGCATTTTGTAGTTTTTCAAAAGTTTTGTCGTCAATCATTGTTCTCTCCTGAGCAGAACCATATTATCATCCCTCAATTTTAAAACGGAATCCTTTTAAAACGCTGGAAATGATTATGTTGCTTGTTTTGTCAAAGCCACCGCACTTTATTCTTCAAGCGGCTACTAGATTTACGCTGATAGATCCGATAGTCTGCTGTACTGGCAACTGCCATCGCACTGTTACAAAGCTGCCGTCGGCGATCTGATAGGAAAGAAAATTAGGATGAGATCGCCTCCAACCTTTGCCGCTAGAGTTTCGGCAATACGCCGATTCATTTATATTTGGTTGTGGTTTCCCACGCTCCCAATACAACCGACAGAGTGGGTCCGAAATCACCTGATAACGAAAGCTGCCACCAGGAGAAACGATGACTTCGCCTAAGCACTCGGCGCTCAATTGGCGCAAATCTTCGTCAGTAAATAGTCTTATTGGAGCGTAAAATCTCGTTGGGGCAGGTTCTAAAGCCGTGCATTTATTCGTGATTAGGGTTTGAATAATAATAAATGCTGTTCAACCGTTTCCAACTTTACCCATGCCCCACTTTTTTCCTGAGCGCTAACTTTAGCAGAGTTAGTCGCGTTGAGGTAGAGTAATTTTGCTTGCTCAAAATTTATCATTGCCGCCTCCGCTTGGAATAACAAGTGCCTTAAGCCACGACGAATTCTCTGACTAAAATCTAGGCTCATCCTACTTTTAAGTTATTCGTAGATACCTTCAATTGCCAGTCTACCTATCTTGCGGAAGAACATTTTTGCGGCTAATTTTGCTGCAATATACAACAACGTTCTATTACTAGACATCCGAGCAAGTAATTTGTGATTGAAGCTATAATTTTTGACATCGACGGAACACTGGTTGATACTGTTGACTTTCATGCCCAGTCCTGGGAGAGAACCTTTACTCACTTTGGTCATCAGATTCCTTATGAGCAGATCCGCTTCCAGATTGGTAAAGGCAGTGACAAGTTAATGCCAGTCTTTTTTTCCCTGGAAGAACTTAACCAATCAAATGATGGTCAAAGTCCCACTTTCGACGAACGGATGCGAGATTATCGCAGGGAACTGTACAAGAACGAATATCATCCCCGGATCAAAGCTTTTCCTCAAGTGCGTGAGTTGTTCGTGGCAATCAAAGCAGACGGCAAACGCATTGCTCTAGCTTCCTCGGCTACCAAGGACGATGTGGCAGCCTACATAAAGATCCTGAATGTTAAAGAACTGGTCGATGCTGCAACCACTACTATGGAGGTGAAATCGTCTAAGCCAGATCCAGATTTGTTCTTGGTCACATTGGATAAGTTAGGGGACGTTGCTCCTAATAATGTCATTGTGGTGGGTGATACACCCTATGACGCAGAAGCGGCAGCTAAGGCGAATTTACGCACGATTGGTGTACTTTCTGGTGGTTTCTCCCCAGAAAAACTACGCCGGGCAGGTTGCATTGCCATCTACCAAGATATAGCCGCCGACCTGATGGCACACTACGACGAGTCTCCGCTCAAGTGATTTTTGGTGGATGCCAAGTTATAATGAGTGTTCAAGTGATTGCTTGAATCGTTTAGCCTAATGGTAAGCCTACTAATGTGAAAATAGGCAGTGTCACGCTTCAATTTATGAAGGTTTGAGAAAGACTTTCACTTATCGAGCGTCCCAATGATTTAGTTTGATTCAATAAGGTTATTTATATACTTTTTCTGCCTCAATTTTGTGCGCTCGATGACTCCTGTGTTGGCGGTGCTAGCAAGACTTATGCCACGTCGGGAAAATGCTGGCGCACACAATTATCACAAATGCTATGAGTAAATTCCACGCCTGAATGCTGCATGATGAACTTTTCGACCGTTGACCAATAACCTTGGTCATCGCGAATTCCTTTGCAGTATGAACAAATTGGCACCAATCCTGCGATTTGCTCGATCTTATTGAGGGCATTGGCTAGATTTAAAGACACCCGCCGTAACTCTAATTGGGTTACTACCTGCCGCGCCAGAGCCTCCAGTGCTATCTTTTGTAAGTCTGACAAATCTCGTGGTTGATGATCGATTACACACAATGAACCAAGGATATATCCTGCCGAAGTGATTAGCGGCGCGCCCGCATAAAACCGAATACCCGGTGCAGAGGTAACAAGAGGATTATCGCAAAAGCGTTCATCACATAGTGTATCCTTAACCACCAATGTTCGCTCACTTAAAATCACGTTTTCACAAAACGAGATATTTCGAGCAGTCTGAGCTACCTCTAATCCGATTTTTGACTTAAACCACTGACGCTCTGCGTCAACAAAACTGAGCAGAGCAATCGGAACTTGGCAGATAAAAGAGGTTAATAAGGTAAAGTCATCATATGCTTGTTCTGAAGAAGTATCTGAAATACTGTATTGTCTCAGTGCTTCAAGTCTAGCAGCTTCCTGGTTGAATTTTATTGCTGGTTTCATAGGAGATGTCTGTTTTTGTCGAACAGCAAAAGTCAGCAGTTATCAGCAACTTTTGCTTTTGAGCTAATGTACGCTTGTATCAATGCCTTGCACCTAGGGTTAAACTGCACAAAGATAGTTCACCTGTACAGACCGCTCCTAACACCTCAACTGTCCTCAAGTAATAGTGGATAAGGTGAGTTAGTTTAACCCTTTACTTATAAGCATAACTAGCCGTGATTGTAAACAATAAAAAGATTGACAGTGCTTAACATAATTAACTAAACCAATTGTGTTAAGCCCAGGTCTAAGCCATATTTAAGTACAAAAAGGGTAAAAAGATATTCCAGAAAAAGCAAATCTTGTTTTATCTATCTTGAACAATTCTTTGAAACAGATAGCTTAAAATGATTGCTTTTATTGGAAGTGAGTTTTCTAATCCAGTATTACTAATAAGTTAGCCTGCTAGGGAGTTAGAAAAAATTAAAGTACCTTGTAACTGTTTTATTCATAGGTACTCTGCGAGGTGTCACCAGTCATTAGGGGGTAAAGACAAGATACGCGCAAAATTTATCACGATGTAAAGTTTCGTAAATTAGAAATGTATTAAAGGCTAAAAAACATCGCCTAGTTTGAGTCAATTTAGGCAATGTATGATGGAAGAAGAAACCTATTATGAGGCTTTTAGCCATCCTTACCGAACTCGACCAACTTCTCTTTTCGGCAAAGTCTGTTTCTCGCTCTCCTCCACCCGTGAAAGTCCCTTCAAAACGAGAGCGGGAATATTTGCGTCCTTCAGAAGTTGCAGCGATGCTCAGTGCGGCTCATTCATTTGGTCGGCATGGAGTTCGAGATGCAGCGATTATCTTGCTCATGTTTCGGCATGGGTTGCGCACGGCAGAGTTAGTTGCACTGAAATGGTCACAGGTCGATTTAAGTGGAGGCTACATTGAGATCCGAAGAGTAAAACACGGACATGATAGCACCCATCCCTTACGCGCTCCTGAGCTGAGAGCATTACGTCAGATTCAGCGAGACTATCCCGAAACCCAGTATGTGTTTGTCTCCGAACGCAAAGCCCCTCTGTCTACTAGAACTATTCGTCATATAACCCTCTTCTGTCACTTTCCGAGATTAAAAAGTAGTAAATAAAGCATTTCATCCAGAAGAATAAAAGGGTTTGAATTGATTCATGGCACTGATTAGATGATTAAATCCAAGCAATAAATCAGAATTGGGAAAAATATCGGTTGTGTTGCAAAAACTTAGTGAAGACAGAAAACCCCTGTGGCAGGAGTTGAAATTATGCAACTACCCCAAAGATTTGATAGATAAAGACAAGTCGCTCTTTGATGGCTCCCCTGGGAACACCAATAACTTGTCCTTTTCTAACCATGTTCAGAGTTTCATATCCCCGAATGGTTCTTCTTGCAGTGTTGAAGGAGCCAAATCCCATTCCTGGTTTGACTAATCGTTTTATCCCCCGATGGTCTTGCTCCACAATATTATTGAGATATTTAATCTGTCGTAATTTCACTACTTCGGGTAACTTATTGGCAGCTTTGAGTACGTTAATCGCTTTTGGATAAGCAGGGTTCTTATCCACAGTGATGACTCTTGGTACGGAAGTGTGAATTGCTTTCAATGTCTTACGCAAAAACCGTTTCGCCGCTTTCGCATCCCGCTTCGCTGTGAGGAGGAAGTCTAAGGTGTTCCCTGCCGAATCGACTGCTCGGTATAAATACTTCTGCTTGCCTTTGACCAAAATATAGGTTTCATCTNCCCGCCATGAGTCATTAGTAAGCTTTAGATACGGTCTGACTCGTTTGTCCATTTCTGGACTATATTCTTGCACCCAACGGAAGACGGTGCTGTGATGTATATCTAATCCCCGCTCGTTCACCATCTCTGTTACTTGGCGATAGGAAAGCGGATAGCTTAGATACCACCGAACACAACGTAGGATGATTTCTGACTGATAATGCCGCCACTTGAAGGGGGATTTAGAATTCATTAGAGGCCGGTACAATGATTTTCTCTAGCGGAATTATTTCAGCCTACCATTTTTTGCAACACAACCCCATCGTCACCATGCACGGCGCGGGGATGCTGGGGCTGATCTTGGGTAAGCCGGAGGCGATTGTCGAGCAACCGCCGATTGTTGAGAAAAATATATTAGTGGATCGCTCAGGCAGACCCATTAGAACCTACGAGGGATTGTCGAAAACAAAACTCGCTAGGCGCTATGGGATGAAGAAGCCCCAAGATTTAGTCAACTGGCTTCAGTCTATGGGCAAAGATCATCTAATCCAACCAGGGTTAACCGCCGCGCCGTGTCAGTTCGTCCCGTTCGAGTATGTACCAGAGCTAGACAGGCTGTGGGCATTACAGCAAGGGTCGCGGCAACGGTTGCTTGGTGAGCAATTGTCTTTTTCCCAGTAGCCAAATTTTTTCCATACACATTTACGCATTGAGGAATAATTTATGCCATCTTACGACCCTGGCAATAGTCGCCACATTATAAAAGCCCTAACTGAAGGCAATCTCAAAAGAAACAACTACTGCCTCAAATGCGATCGCCCTGGCATTGTCTCTGGTGTACACGAATACTACGGTAAAATTTACCACTGCACCTGCAACGATGTCTTTTGGGTAATTAGTCCAGAAACAGGCGAGAAGCTAAAGGGAGGTTAAAGTAGTATGACAACAACATCACTTGCCTTGCATCCCTTACTTATCCCACCAGACTTAGCTAAGGAGATTGGTTTACACGAAGCGGTCATCCTCCAGCAAATTCACTATTGGTTGGAAAGGTCAAACCACTTAATTAACGGTTGTCGGTGGATTTATAACACTTACCAAGCATGGCAGCAGCAGTTCCCCTTCTTGAGCTTGAGCGCAATTCGCAAGGCGATCGCTCGACTAGAAGGATTGAATTTACTTAAGACCGAGCGATTCGACAAACAGCGTTGGATTCAGACGAAGTGGTACAGCATTAACTACCAACGGCTGGAAGTATTGATTTCTAGCATTTGTTCAAATCAGCACTTTCAATATGCTCAAATCGAACACCTTAATGTAGCCAATTTGAGCAGTTCATCTACAGAGACTACAACAATTACTACTTCAGAAAATACCTCCCCCCAGAGCGAGGAGAGGAAACAAGAAAAGTTAAATAAGGCGGTAATAGCTAGATCCTGCACTCCATCGTTAAAGCAAGATAAGTTGTCTGGTAACGAGCAGCCAGATTTTGTTCGGGATCTACGTTCCGCCTCTGGCGATCATATCCAAAACGATTTTGATGGGTTGCCTTGCTCAAATACTCCTGTAGACTCCTCTGCTTCTTCCCAATCCATAACCGATGAACAGAGTAACGGCTTACCTTAACCTGTCCCAGCTAACCAGCTTTCTAAACCCAATAGCGATCACTCAAATTGCCCACCTCCACAAGTAAGACTGTTTGAATCGCCTGCTCGCGCTGGATTGCTCACCCAACTATCAGCCCTGACTACTGAGTCTGTAGACACTCTGCGCCTCAATACTATCCTTAATTCTGCCCTTGACCGTTATCCCGACAGGGCGACTGATGCTTTGGAGTATTTTCAGCAGGCTCTATCTACTTGGAAAAATAAACCAGGGATTGGCTTGTTTATTCATGCCGTTAAAACTGGACAAAAGCCATCACTGACCAAACCTGGGTGCGGTTGGAAGGAATGGGCGGACGAAGCAATCAAGCGACGGCTAATGCAATACTCGCACTCCCAGAACGGCGATATCATGGTGCATTTTGTCGGCGGCAGTCAAGGATTGTGGAGTCGGTTACGGTCATTGTCATGGGCGGAGGTTGAGCTTGTTGCTGGTGGGGGAGAAGTATTATGAGCGGATCGCACTCAACTTTTCCAAAAGCTATTCTTCTTGGTTTATCATCCACTCTAAACATGACTTAATCACATCCCCGTGACAAGCAACCTCGCGCGTTGGTTGCTTACAAAAACATAGCAAGTTTAAATCGTTTGCGAAGCCCTGCGTGCGTGCTTGCGCTATCGCTTGTTCCTTCAAATAGAATAACTCAGCCATCACTGCCGAGTCTTTTTCTTGAATCTTTTGCCAAAGCCAACGGCGATATTTAGCGATTACGCGATCGCGTTCTTCAGTATTGCTGGTATCTGCCAACTTGAAGGGATTAGCTAAAGCCGAGCCTTTTTTACCTTTGCCACCGCGTCCGATATAATGACCGGAATCCCAACCCACGATGTAGCCGTTGGTTACTTTTATCATAAGTTTTTTCCTTTCCGCCTTTTCCGCGCGGTAGCGCGTCCTGTACTTTACAGCTAGAAAAAGCATTAGGATTAGTATATTAACTGTAATATCAGTTTTTTCGAGAAAGAGTAATTTATTAATGCCCCAACTTGAGCGCTTCATTGATAATTTAATTGAAATGCGATCGCACTACACCAAGCAAATCCAACAGAGCGATCGCTCGATAAAACTTGCCGAGGAGTCTTTAACCCACATTAACGCTCTCCTTGTTAATGAATTATCAGGTAGCCAACAGTTTAGAGAAAATTTGACCCAAATGCGAGTGCATTATCAAACTATTGTTGAGGAGAACAATCGTGCTTCAAGTAGTGCGAGATCGCAGCTAAATCACATCAATGCTTTACTCGCCGATCAATTAATAATCCAGCAAGGAAACGACAATGCTATTTTGTTGCAGGCAAGCCCCGTAGACGATGATTTAGCCCTACAAGAAGCTAATGAGATTTCCGAATCTATAAGCGAGGCTATACCAAAAGCCGAAGAAGTTGAACCATTACAATCACTAGAAGAATATATCCAGGAGCAAAGTTCGTCAGAAGACCTTTTAGCTGATTTAACCTCTACACATAATGTTGATGACCAAAAGCTACCGATAGAATTAGAGGCTGACACTACTAAGCCAGTAGTTGAAACCCCAGAGCTTATAGATGAAGAATTACCAGATGCCGCTATCCAAGACAACCTTTCTCAAAAGACAACACCTGAAATATTAGAGCAAGAAGTTTTTATTCATCCCACCCAAAAGGCTAGGAAGCCTTTAAAACAACCATTATTGCCGCAGTATCAGGATTTGAGCAAATCTGAAGCCATAGAAAAATTACTACAGGAAGAAGCAGGTAATATTCTACACATAGATGATATTATTCAGTCTCTATTCGGTGATTTGGAGATGCCTGCATTTAAAGCTGAAAAAAATAGACTCTACAATACACTGAATCAAGGTACAGAAAACGGGTTGTGGGATAAAGTACCAGGTCGCTCTGGCTGCTACACCATTGTCCTAGAACAAGCGATTAAAAAGCCAGAGACAAAAAAAACTAATACCAAACAGCAAGAAATTTCTGCGATCGCTCTAATAGAGGCTTTGCCTCCGGCTTATCACGGTCTAAAGCTGACGCAAGCTGTGGAAAAAGTTTTACAGGAAAATATTGGGCAAGCTATGAACTCAGAGAAGGTAGCAAGAGTTTTATTTGGCGAAGCAGAAGAAGAAGTGTTTGCTGCGGCTAAAAATAAGATAGGCAAAGCTCTTTGGTCTGGAGCTAATGAAAAACGCTGGCAGGGAGTACCGGGCAAACTGGGAGTTTATATAGCCAGCCTGGAAAAATAAGATGATTGCTGCTGCTAGATGATTATTAATTTGCTAACAGGATATCCTTTGCAGATCATCAAGCTTGCTAATGGATCTTCCTTAAGGGACTAACTATTCTATTTACTTTTAAATACTTTGGATTTAGGATGAACAAGTTAGTTGGCGTACTGTAACTCTACAGTACAAAATTAATACGTTTCGCTGAATACAAATTTTTAATTGCTACCGATCCTGATACTATATTCACATTTAAGAAATACTGCGATAAAAACGTTGTGTAAAATGTACTGTAGCATTACGGTACAAAATCTAACTCAGTCACTAAATGCTTTTATAGTATGCTCAATCAAATAAGACTTGCAATTATGACTGGAGCAGGAGGCGTTGGAAAGACGACCCTAGCAGCCAACCTCGGCTACGAAGTCGCTCGGTTGGGATACAAAGTTGCTATTTTTGACCTTGATCCTCAAGGTTCTCTCAATGTAGCTTGCCGACTGAACAAAACTCCGGCTCCGAAAGCCACTACCGCTTGGATTTACTCTGGTTTTTTTGATGGAACATACACTTTAATTCACGTATGGGAACAGCACGTAAAGAGCTTAGAAGTGTTCCAAGGTGGAAGTGCTTTGTTTAAAGTTATGTCTAATCTTGCTCAAGCTGGTGGAAGCCATCTATTACAGGAGGCTTTAACTGAGTATCCTCTGCCTCACGATCTAATTATTTTTGATTGCCCAGCTACATTAGAGCAAATTCCTAAGTCTGCTTTGATTGCTGCTACGCATTTGCTAGTTCCGCTTATGCCAGATGCTAAAGCAATTGATGGCACGAGGGTTTTGCTCGATTGGTACGCAGCTAACGTTCAAGAACTTCAACTGTCTCCAGCACCCGCATTTCTAGGATTTGTTATTAATAACGTGGAAGATGGGGCAGAACATCAACGCCTTTCTAAAGAACTGCCACCAAAATACGAGGCAAGGGGGTATCATGTATTTCCTGCTATTAAACATTACACGGCTTTTACAAATGCCTGGTCGGAAGCTATTCCTTTGAGAGTACATCGTGCAACACATCCAGCATTAAAACCAATTGAAACAATAGCTCTGGCAATCGGAGAAAAAATTAAAGGAGGGAAACGTGGTAAAACAAAATCGGCTCGACGTTGATAGCTTTTTCTCAGAAGTCGATCAAAATCAAGAAGTACACAATTTACGAGAGCGGCTTAAGATATTAGAGCATCAGTTAAATCAACAAGTTGATCGCGAGCAACATCTAGTTACCGAGATCGAACAATTGCGATCGCGTTCTCTTGAACCAGGCAATTCGCAATTGCAAAGTCAGATTAGCCAACTGCGAGAACATTTAAAAGAAAATCAAGGAACCATCCAGTACCCTGTTAGTAAAATTCAGCCAAATCCAGAGCAGCCGCGTAAAACCTTTACCGAAGAAGTAGAATCGATGGCACTTTCTTTGCAACAAGAAGGACAACTCGATCCAATTATTTTGTTTGAGGATGGAATGTTGTTTGATGGGGAGTGCCGTTGGCGGGCAGCAAAAAGCTTAGGATGGGAGACAATAAATACTGTACTTACAGCCAAACCCGACCTGTCAAAGATCCTACGGCGTAGAGCGTATCTGACGAGCTTGCATCGACGTGGATTAAATACTCTTGATAAAGCTGAGACGTTGGTAGCGATTGCGTGCGATGAGATTCCTGAACTTCTTCCAGAAGAAGTCCCACGTGTTATTAATAGGGTTTTGACTCGCTTGAAACGAAATAAGCAGAGTCTTGGAGAACGGCTTCATTTACAACCAAGCGATCATTGGCAGGTTGTCTTAGACCAGTGGGAAATGGAGAAAGTAGAACTCCAAGTTTTCAGTATTTTTTTAAGCTTGCAAGAGCATCCAGTTTCATTAAATCGAAATGTTTTTCCAATCTTAAATCTCACTCCAGACTTGAAAACCGCAGTGCGCGAACAATCCCTAGGTTGCCCCCAGGCTTTGATTCTTAATCGACTTTCCGCAGCACAACTTGGTATTACAGAACGACAAGCAAAAACGCTGCGTGAAAAAGGAATTAAAGAAGTTCGCGCTCAAAACCTTTCCATATCGCAAACTAAACAATGGGTAATCAAACAAGAAGCACAGTATGTACAACCCTCTAAATCTATTAGTAGAAATAGGCAGGTAGATCGTTTCTTGGCAAGTGTTCAAAAGCTCGATCTCTCAAATAGAGAGGCAACATCAGAACAGTTACTGGAACTTCAACAAACTCTTGAAAATACGCTTGAGCATCTAAAGAGCTTATTAAAGTGATATATCGCTGCTGTCAGTTTTCTAGCAAGCAACTAAATGATGTTTGTAACTTGTTTTATTGACCACGAGCGATCGCTTTTCAACTATGGCAAACTTTCACAAGCTACCCCATCCGAATCGCTATCCAGCCTAAATTTATCCCCAGGGAAAGCCTTTAGCACCTGCTGCGCCTGGACTTGAGTTTGAAAATCGCTGCAATTGCAATCGCTATTAGTGCAATTTGGTAGAGATTGAGTTCGTGTAGATGAAGCGACTTTATTTATTTGAGGATTGCTGCTACGCTTCCCCCGCCTGTAATCCCAAGGCATCACAGGTGACTTTTGATTCCAGAAGCCCAACCGTTGCTTTTTCGCTTGAACTTCTGCCTGTAAATACTGGTCTTTAGTGGCAGCACATCCACTGAGGTATTGGCGATAAACCACTGCTTGACCGTCTTTGACCATTTGGAGATTAACCGATTGCTTACCGACATATAACTCGGCAACAGTTCGCCCATAGCGATCGCGCGTTATCGTGCGGACTTGCACTGGCGTACCTGGGGGTAGCAGTTGCTTGAGTTTGGATGTCGATTGCTGTCCCCAAGGACTTTGCGATCGCTCAGGAGCATCAACGCAAGCAAGTCGGATTGTTGTCACCTGTCCTGATTGGCGGACTCGCAAGGTGTCGCCGTCGCCTATGCTAATGACGGTGGCGGGGGCGTTCTGAGCTAAGGCTAGGGAGGGAGAAAATAATAGAGGAAAAACTAACGAGATTTTAATTAATAAGTTTTTCAAGGGGATTAAGCAAGATTTGGGCGGTGGATATTATCAGTGTTCCCAAAATGTTAGTGCGTTGAACATTTTATAGATTAACCTTCCACATCCGGTCGTCAAACTTAAACTTCAGTGGTGGCTCTAAACTAATCTGCAAGTCAGGATGCTGAGGATTAAGCAGATAATTAAATTCAACGGGAATAATAGAGGATGGAACTTTCAGCACGGCTGTCTCTTGCTTTTGAAGCCACTGCTTTCCGATATTTTGCAAAACCGAATAAGCTTCTATACTTTGCCAATTCTCCGGTAGGCTATCTACGTCTATTACCGTCATCGCAATGTTGTCGGGCAGAAAAGCACGGATGGCGACTAAAGGAATGCGATCGCTCTCGGTATGTAGGGGTTTGAGTAGCAAGTGGATACTGTTGGTTAACTTAACAAAACCAAGAAAAAGAGGACTATAAAAAGAATAGCAACAGATATCCTAGAAATTATTCGAGTAACCAAGTCAGGTAAAGGAGTCAGGGTATGTCCTTACATCCAAAACCCATCAAGCCAGTCCCAAAAGAAACAGAGCAAGTGGCAAAAGCAGCATTCCCGAAAGGGAATCTATATTTAACCATCAGGGATGAATTAGGAACAATTTACACAGATAAGGATTTTGAAGCTTTATTTTCCTTGGAAGGGCATCCGGCGATTGCTCCTTGGCAGTTAGTCTTGATCTGCGTCATGCAATATATAGAAGGGTTAGCAGACAGACAAGCAGCCGAAGCAGTCAGAGGTCGTATTGACTGGAAATATGCGTTAGGACTAGAATTAACCGACTGTGGATTTGACTTTTCCGTTCTAAGTGAGTTCCGTTCACGCCTCATTGAGGGAGGAGTTGTAGACATTCTTTTAGATAAGTTCTTAGAACAATGCCAGAGAAAAGGCTGGTTGAAGAACAAGGGTAAACAACGAACAGACTCAACCCATATTCTGGGAGCAATTCGGACTCTCAATCGCCTAGAATGTGTTGGGGAAACCTTGAGAGCTGCTCTCAACACTCTGGCAACTGTTGCCCCAAGTTGGCTAAGGACTCAAATAGAGGCAGATTGGTTTGACCGTTACAGTCGTCCGGTCTGCGAGGAACGTCTACCAAAAGGGATTGAAGCTCGTAATACTTATGGCGAAAAAATCGGGATAGATGGAATGCGCTTGCTTGATGCCATTTATGATGACCCGACCACTCCCGAATGGCTGCGCCAGTTGGAATTAGTTGAAATTCTGCGTCAAACATGGATTGCTCAATATTTTGTGGAAAACGGACAACTGCACTGGCGGCAGGCAAAAGACTTAGCGCCTTCGGGAAAACGTTTTGACTCGCCCTACGACCCAGATGCTCGTTATGGCAACAAACGCACGACGACCTGGACTGGCTACAAAGTTCATCTTACAGAAACCTGCGATGAAGATCGAGTTCATCTCATCACTAGTGTAGAGACAACACCAGCTAATCGCGCCGATGTTGACCAGACAGAACTTATTCATCAATCCTTAGAGGCGAAAGCTTTACTTCCTGACGAGCATCTTGTGGATGCGGGTTATGTTGATGCAACTCTATTGCTTAAGAGTCAGAAGCACTACGGGGTGGCAATTATTGGACCCATGCGTCCTAATGCGAGTTGGCAGTCCAAAAATTCCGAGGCTTATGACATCAGCCAATTCCAGATTAATTGGCACACTAAACGAGTGACCTGTCCTCAAGGAAAAAAAAGCCTCAAAAAATGGATTCCTTATCAAGATCAATGGGGCAATTCCGTAATTCGGGTTTCTTTTCCTAGAAAGACTTGCTTACTGTGTCCAAGTCGGGCTTTATGTACTCACTCAAAGACGGAAGCCCGAAGACTAACTCTACGCCAACAGAACGAGCATGAACTTCTTCAATCCCAAAGAATTCAACAAGAAACTCCCGCATGGAAGGAAATTTATCAGATCAGAGCAGGAGTAGAAGGAACTATTTCCCAGGGAGTTAGAGCCTTCGGTTTACGAAAAGCCCGTTATCACGGTTTAGCCAAAGTTCAACTACAGCATATTCTTACGGCAACGGCTATTAATTTTGTGCGGATGGTGGCTTGGCTTGATGATGTACCTTTTGCTCAGACACGAATATCCCGATTCGCCTTTCTTCGTCCTAACAATGGGTTGTTAAGTTAACCAACAGTATCACTTGCTACTCAAACCCCTATACCTACTGCTTTAATTGCTTCTGGAGCATCCCGAAGAGACATCTTGGCTGCCTTAGTAATCCACTTAATTGTGTACTGCAATACCTTAAACCCACTCAGATTACCAAGTTGAGTAAATAAGTCTTTGGTTGCTCCTTTAGGAAAATCAGATTTGCCAATCACCTGAAATTCTAAGCCTGCGGCTAGAACTTTTGGTTGAGCGTCTTCAATTCCTAATACAGTGACACGATGACCGCGTCTTTGAAGTTCGTAACCTAAAGTCGTCATAGGATTAAGATGACCCGTCGCCGCAGGACAAATGATGCCAAAATGAGTCATGAGATTTTCTCATCCGCAAAAGACGTTTGTTATTTAGTTTATAGTCATAGCGTGATTTAATCAGTATGATTTGCTAATTTCAGCTTGAGATTGAGAATCGGCTTTAATTAGTTTTAGGTTCTAACTTAGGAGGAATAATTATTCAAGAATATCTTCTCAGCGATGGTGAAGTAAAACAAGAATGGATTGAACAATCGTTGACAGCTTTAATTGCTGATATATTTGCTATCGCTACCAATCTTCAAGCTTTGCTCAGTTGATACTTTTTTCTACTGCACTGTTCGTAGTCTAAACTTGCTTCTGCAACTTACTTTTGTTGCATAGGACTCCTACTGCTATGATTTGCAATATGTAATCTAGACTGAACAGAATTGCAATTTCTGGTCATGCAGTTTGCACACTAATAGGTTTGGAGCCTGATCGCTATGCCTCAAGTTCATCACATGGTACTGCTCAAATTTAAGCAAGATGTGAACGACACGACGATCGCGGAAGTTCTGCAAGCAGTTGAGGAATTAAAGCACTCTATTCCTGGAATTGATTACTGTTCCAGTGGTGCTTATTCTAGTCCTGAAGGATTTAACAAAGGCTTTACGCACGGTTTTCTCACCACTTTTGAAAACGCTGCAGCCCGCGACTTCTATCTACCTCATCCCCATCACGAAATTGTTAAAAATGCCTTGTTTGCGCTCCTCAAAGATGCGGTTGCATTTGATTTTGTTGCTGATTAAGTAAATTCTGCACTTCGCTCGTAGCAGAACACAAATCAGTAAGTGATGAGCAGACAGATTGGGGTTGGGATCTGCCTTCCGCCGTTAGCGATCGCACTCACACACTCAGAAAACGCATAGCCCAGTTAGAAACAGAAGTCCGAGCGGTGCGGAAACAAGCCCAAGCTCAACGTAAAAGGATTGCTCAAAAGTGCGAACATGAATTTTTAGTTTTATTTGATAGCGATCGCAACTGTAAAGTGGTTGTCACCGAAAATCTGGAAAGCCCTTGAGAGAATTCGTGGTGTTAATTACACCCTACCCCCAGTAGTATGTGTCAAAATCAAACGGTAGTCAATTAAGTTTGAGGAGATAGGGATGGAGGGTCAGTGCCTTTGCAGTGCGGTAACCATCAGAACGCCAGATAAAAAAAGCATAGATGCCTGTCATTGCGGGATGTGTCGGCGATGGGGAGGCGGACCAGCATTAGTTGTATCTTGCGGCTTAGAAGTGCAGATAGAGGGCGTTGATAAACTAAAAGTGTACAAGTCTTCAGAATGGGCGCAAAGAGCTTTTTGCAGTGAATGTGGTACGCATATTTTTTACAGGTTATTGTCTACCAATGAATATTTTGTCCCAGTAGGTCTTTTTCAAGATGGTCTTGAGTTTGAGTTCAAGGAGCAAATCTTTATCGACAGGAAACCTAGTTACTACGAATTTGCTAACCAAACCTTGAATATGACAGAAGCCGAAATATTCACCAAATTTGCGTCAAGTGAGAATATTTAAGGCACTTAAGGAGACATCATGGTGCATCTAGTGGGCAGAGGTAACTTCAGAGAATTGCTGATAAATACGGGCATAAATTTCTTGCGCTGATGATAACGCTCCTGATGCTAGTGCTAAGGTAACTATTACTGGCACAGTGCAGAAGCTTATATTCCAGGATGAAGAGGGAAATGTTATTTCTGAGACTGATAGTTCGTTAGTGAGGAAGCTTATTTGCTGTACACCTCTGGTAACACTAGCGGTCGTATTGCGTCTGCCAATAGCATCTCGAAGCCGAGCGGATTATTGCCACCGACAATATTTTCAACCAACTTACCACCAGCAAAGCGCATAACATGAGTTTCAATCATAGGTACTTCAATGCCAGTGGCTGACACGCCAAACATCTCTCCAGTATGAGTAGCGTAGGCATCAAACATTACTACCACGCGCTCGCCGTCTGCGGATGCAAAAATGTCCGTAATCGTCAGACGACCGTTCGTGAAAGCTGAACCAAACTTGGTTAATATAGTTTGGTACTCTTCCTTACCTCTGATATCCCCATCCGGCTTCAGTCCGGTGGAAATTCTTATATTCTCATCTACTATTTCGTCAAAAGCGGCAGGGTTTTGACCGCCAAGTACGCCTTCAACGAAACGACGAGCAAGAGTAATGTTGTCGTGTTGCATTTGTATCAGCTCCTTTGCTACAAAATTGGTTTATCACTATTGAACATATCGGCGGCGATTCTCCATTCACTACCAACATTGGTTAGCAGAAAAAAGTATTTGCCTTTATCTTTGAACTCTCCCTGCGGAGTGTCCATGCTAAGTTCGTAGGCACCGATTTCGGCTGCCATATCACCCGACTTGCTGACTGTAATGTTCTCGGTCGTATGAACAAGGCTCATATTTTGAGCTTGAAAAAGTCGTTCGTAGGTTTCTCTAACTTTATTAGTGCCGACAGAACGAGCATCATTATGCGGAAGCCACCAGGTATTTGTGGTATGGAGCGCAACTATTCCAGGCAGATTTCTTTTTGCGCTCATTTCATTCCAGTATTTGCTAAAATCGCGGATATTCTCAGTCATTATGGCTATTCTCAGTTAATGATTCGATAGTGGCTCAATTCTTTTAAAGGATTACCAATTTAGTGTGATCGCGTCGCCAGATTTTCGCATTTCAGCAAAGAACTTACCTTGCGCTTCACCATCGGGCAAAGTTGCCAGATACACCGCAGTTTCCGCGCCTTCTTCGGCGGTGAAGGGCGCATTTTCGCCACCCATATCAGTTTGCATCCAACCGGGTGAGTAAGCATTCACTAAAATGTTGGTTCCTTGTAGCTCCTTTGCCAAAAGTACTGTTAGTCCATTGAGTCCCAGCTTAGACAATCGGTAGGATGGAGCAAGAGGATAATAATCATTCGGTGTGATAGTAAGCGATGCCATCTCCGTTGAAACATTCACAATCCGCCCATAGTTTTGCTCTTTCATCAAGGGAATTAGAGCTTGAGAAATGCGCGCGACAGCGAGAACATTTGTGGTAAAGGTTGAGAGCATCGTCTCAAGTTTTACAGTTAATACGCTGGATTCTTCAATCTGCCCTGTAGGATTGACTCCAGCATTATTAATCAAAATGTCAACTTTGCCATAAGTTTGACTCAACCATTGTGTAAAGGTTTCTACGCTTTGATCGCTATTGACATCTAAACTATGATAGTCAGCGCTTACACCTTCTTGAGCTAGTTTTTCGTGAGCCGCACGACCAGACGCTTCATCACGACTTGTTAAAACAACTTGGACTTCTTGACGCTGACCTAGTTTTTTAGCGATCGCATAGCCTAAACCGCGATTACTTCCCGTTACAACCGCGATTCTAGATTGTTCTTTCATGATATTCGTTACTCAATCAAGCTTGAATTTACCCTATCAAAATCCTATAAATTAATCAAATCGATTATAAATATAGTAGGTATCAATGAAATCAATTGACTTAGCAGCAATAGACTTAAATTTGCTGGTTGCTTTTGAATCACTATTTCAAGAACGGAGTGTAACGGTTGCGGCACAACGGCTCTATTTAGGGATTGAGCCGAGATACGTGTAATTCAGTGCCACTTTGCTCTTAAGACCTACTAGGTCTAGATTTCAGCCATAGTTTGTTCCGCTCGGCTAATGTCTGCTAACTATTATTAGCAGATGTAAATTGACTCAAACAAGGGTTTTATGTCTGCTAATGCTACTCAAAACTCCCTAAAATCATGTCTGCTAAGGTAAGTGGCACTTTTTTACAGCTATCTCGGCTCAACCCCAGATACTTTTGTCCTATCTGTTCGGCTTCTTCATGGTCGTCCGCTCGACCAATAGCGCGACCGCCTACCCAGACCCAATACCATTGCCACTTGTGGTCATAAGTTACTGACCAGGTAAGGGGTTTAGGGGGAGGAGTTGGTATATATGGTTTTGTATGCTGTTTATAGCCTTCTGTATATCCTCTGGTGTATTCGCATTCGGCTTTTGTATACAGTGGGTTTGTTTTATCTATCGCCTCTAATCGTCCGTGATTAAATCCTTGCTCAAACTCATTTTGGGGCGGTGGTAGTACGTCATCGTCTTCCTTATCAAGTACCCATTCTTCTAGATAAGAAGCGGTTGTAGGTTTAACTTTCAGCCATACTCGACCATCGGCGTAAACGTCTTTGTTCAATATCTGCATGACAGGTGTAAAAGGAGCGTGGATAATGTCGCCGATGTTTGCCTTGGTTGTTGCTCTATCCCAGATTTTCGGGGTAGATTCAGAGCAGACTTGAATTGTAGGTTTTGCTTGAGTTAACATTTAAGTTACCTAGGTAATAGGAAACAAAGCCTGTAAGCGCTCTCCCGTCGAAAGTCGAACGCTACAGGCTTTGTTGTTTGTACAAATTGTCTAAAGTAAATTTTTAATCCACCAGGGCATCTCTAATCAGCGTTCATCCCTTCCGGGCTACCTGGTTTGTCTCTCGTCTGGGGGTTGCAGGCGATGCCCCGTTTCCAGTTCCCTTGTTATCGAGCTAACAACAACCTTATTTCTTTGTCTAGAGTTGTGAATCGGTCAATGAAAGTGCAACTCTTTATTTTTGGTTCTCGGTGAGGCGGTTTGCTTTCCTCATCCATACTTGTATTATGACAGCTAGTTAACTAGCTGTCAAGTTAACTAGCTATTAGATATAGTGATCTTTTACCTGTAATATATAAAGCTAGCTAATAACTCTGTTAACTAGCTAGCTAGCTGTTATAATACGGGCAGAGTTCTTAGGATGAAAGTGATTTGTAAGCTTAAACAGGTAATGGACGAACAGGGTCTTAATCAAAGTCAACTTGCAGATGCAACAGGATTAAGCCCTACAACTGTAGGAAAGCTATATCGTAATCAGTTTGAACGAATTGATAAAGATACATTAATGGTTCTATGCAAATTTTTTCGCAAAGGCATAGGCGATCTATTTGAAGTGATATTTGAAGAAGGAGATTAGTCAGCAGTAATTGATTTAACAACTAATTACTAAATCCTAGCCAACATCATCATTTCTTATAGCTTGCAAAATATTATGGTTTTTCTTTCCAAGCAGCTTTTGTCATAGAAACTTTTAGCTGTAAAGAGTAGCAATCGCCTGACTCTTGGCGGAGATGCGATCGCTACCTACCACAACCTAACTTTTAACCGTAGAGGTTATGCCAATGTCTAATTTAACAGTTACCGAGCGTAATGGTATTTTAGTTGTTGATTCCCGGTTAGTTGCGATTGAACTAGGAATCGAACATCATACTTTACTTAAGACAATCGACAAATATTCAGCCCGACTGGAAGCAAAATCACCACTTCGATTTGAAGTAGATGTGGTCAAACGTCCGCAGGGCGGGGGTTCTCATACTCGTTATGCTTGGCTAGATGAGCGGCAGTCAACATTGTTAATGACTTATAGCCGCAATACCCAACAAGTCCTTAACTGTAAGGATGCCTTAGTTGATGCTTTTGTTAAAGCCAAACAACTTATCCCCGCCCAATCCCAAGAAATCGAACGCCTAAAGCTAGAGCTACAAGTAGCGCAAGCCCAAGCCACCGCCGCCCAGAGTCAAGAGCGCCTGATGCAAGTCTCTAGCGCTATCGTAACGATGCACGGTGCTGGGATGCTAGGGCTAATCTTGGGTAAACCAGAGGCAATTGTCGAACAACCGCCAATTGTTGTCGAGAAAAATATCCTGGTTGATCGTTCAGGTAGACCCGTCCGAACCTACGAAGGGCTATCAAAAACAAAACTCGCTAGACGCTATGGGATGAAGAAGCCCCAAGAGTTGGTCAATTGGCTGCAATCGATGGGCAAAGATCATTTCATCCAGCCAGCAATGACTGCCGCTCCCTGCCAGTTTGTACCGTTCGAGTATGTCCCGGAGTTAGACAGGCTTTGGGCAGCACGGCAAGGGTCGAGGCAACGAATATTGGGCGAGTGAGTGCATTCTTTTTCCCAGTAGCCAAGTTTTTCTACACCTAACCAAAATTAAGATAAATTTATGTCAACAAACGTAAACGAGCTTGGCGATTACCGTCAGGTTTTAGAGGCGCTGACTAGCGATCGCGCTCAGACCCAACTTGACTTATTGAGATGTCGTTGCCCCCAGGTGCAATCGCTTTGGCATTGTCTCTGGCATGGACGAATACTACGGCATTATCTACAGGTGCAGTTGTCTTCCTGTCCTCTGGGTCATCAGTCCTGAAACGGGCGAAAAGATAGAGGAGGTGAAGCCATGACATTTACCTCAGCAGTTCTAGGGCAAGTGCAGCACCCTACTAATATTTTGACTGAATATCTTAGTAAGTTTAGGGGAGTTAAAAAGTTCAAAGCATACATCCTCTCCTGGTTAGACGGCTGGATTCATAACAAATTGAAAGCAGGAAAGCCCCCTTGGGTTTATGTAATCAACCAAGAATTAGCCGAAGCTCTTGGTTGTTGTCGAGACACAGTTTTCCGCCACCTCAAAGACTTGTGCGAAATGGGAATACTGAGGAAGACCCCCTACAAGCGTTGGGCAACAGATAACATTTGGGCGTACTCCATTGATTTTGACAGGCTCAAACAAGAATTAGCGCCGCTTGTAGATATTTCTACAATCGAAAATCAGACAGCCGACTGCCTAAAATCAGATAGCCGGGAGTCTGAAATTAGGCAGCCGATAGCAGAAAATCAGACAGCATACATAAGTTTAATTCCTAATTCATCCCAAGTACAACCACAACACAGCCTGCCTGCTGCTGGGGAAAAAGTTAAAGAGGAAGAACAACCTATCCCTGAACAAAAGATTGTAATTCCTCCAACTGGTGAAGAATTGCAAAGTGCTTGTACTCAAATTTCTCGTTTATCATCGCAAGTTCAAACTAATTCTCAGGTCAAAGCCGCCATCGAAAAATACTGGTCTAATTTCCCGGCGGCGCTGGAAAGACTGAAAATTGCAGTACAAGAAAATTGGCGTTGTAACCTGACTGGAGTGCTGGTTAAGGCTTTGAAAGAAGGCGTACCTTCTGAAGATGCTACTCCGCCTTGTGCATTCTTCGGCTGGAAAGAGTGGGCGGACGAAGCGATAAAGCGGCGGTTGATGCAATACTCACACTCTCAGGACGGCGATATCATGGTGCATTTCGTGGGCGGCGGTCAGGCATTGTGGAGTCAGTTGCGATTACTTTCGTGGGCGGAGGTTGAGCCTATTGCTAATGGAGGATTAGAATGAGCGATCGTACCCAACCGCTAAGAAAGCGCATTGCCCAGTTAGAGTTAGAACTACGAGCGGTGCGGAAACAAGCCTTAGCCCAACGTCAAAGGATTGCTCAGAAGTGCGGATATGAATTTCTGGCATTGATTGATAGTGATCGCCATTGTGAAGTGTTTGCCATCGATATAGTGCAAAAGCTTGTATTTGAGGACGAGGAAGGGAATATCGTTTCTGAAACCAATGGGTCTTTAGTGGGGAAGATTATTGAGGTAAGGTTTAATTTACTGTATTGAGGGAGTTGCTAAACAAGCTTTTCTGCGAATAGTTTTAAGCATCAATACCCTAGAGTGTATTTGCTCCATCGTCATTACAAATGTTACTAAAATTAATACCCAGCAGTAGCCCAAGAAATATCTAAAACATAAAACAGTTAGGTAAATTAATTAATTGGTACTTTCAGACTACTTTTTTGCTCTTTCCTTATCTCGAACTAACGTTAAGTAGCTTTCTGCATTCTTGCTCATTACATCTTGGAACTTGCTGATTCAGTCTTACTTTCTCTAAAACTGTTAGAAAAGGCATATTTATGGGAAATATATTTTTAACTCCAATTACTGCTTATTAATTAAGTTGAAGACATATGAGTGACCATTTAGTTGATTTAGATGAGCTAATCCTACGTTGTAAAGACAAAACAACAAGAGAGTACATTCAAGAGGCTGTTTCTTGTTATCGAGTAGGTGCTTTTCGTTCTTGTATAGTTTCAACTTGGAATGCAGTAGTATTTGATGTTCTTTTCAAGTTGCGTCAACTTGAATTAACTGGAGATAAACGAGCAAAAGAATTATTAGCAAGATTTGAAACCCTTCGTTTATCAAATAATCCAAAAGAGCTATGGAATTTTGAAATCAGCATACCTGAATTAGCTCAAGAACTTGAATTTATTTCACCAATAGAATGTCAAGATTTGGGAAGATTAAATCTTGACCGTAATCGTTGCGCTCATCCTTCTATGCAATCATTAGAAGAACCATTTCAGGCTACACCTGAGTTAGCACGTTACCATTTACGTAATGCAATAATATATTTACTACAACATCCGCCTGTTCAAGGCAAAGTTGCTCTTAATCACATTTTAAAGGATATAGAGTCTGAGTTTTTTCCAGAACAAGATAAACAGCAAGCGATTCAAATTTTTAAGTCAAGTCCTTTAGGTCATGCTCGTAAAGCATTAGTTAGGAATATAATAATTGTATTAACAAAAAGGTTATTAGTTGAAAATGAAATAACTCGAAAACAACGCAATCGTGTAAATATTGCTTTAGAAGCAATATCAGAACTTTATTTTGCTGACTTTCATGAAGTCATCAAGACTGAACTCCCCAAAATTATTGATTCTGTGCCTGATGTAGAGTGGTACAAAGTTTTTAATTATTTACGTCGTATGCAAGTGTGGGAAGCTCTAAATGAAAGACAGAGAGTAAAAGCTCAGATTTGTTTAAAAAATATTCAAAACCTCAGTGATAATTATAATGCAGTGTTGTTAGTTCATGCTTTAGAAATACCTATTTTTGAATCTGCTGCATTTGAGAAAATTAATGAATTTAATAATGAAGATTTAACTTTTGCAATAGAAATTATTGACAAAAATAAAATAAAACTTAAATCTCAAAAGATAACTGAAATTATATTCACTTACAAAAATTATACAATTAATAAATTTATAGAATCTAAAAGCTTTGCTACAAGCAGTTTCTACGGTAAAAAGTTACTTTTAATATCAACATGGCTTCTTGAAGAAGAACTAATTATTATATTACAAGCATTTTGGCAAAACGACCAGATTTATTCGGCTGATAGAGAAATTCCAGAAATTATGGTAAATCTTTTTGAACAAACTACCAAAACTGAGCTTGTAAAAGAAAGCTGGCTCTTGGTTAAGCAAAAAATTGATGAGCGAAAATGTTATACAACTTTACTTGATCTGATTGATAACATAATCTTGTTAAGTTAGATTTAAAATAATTGAATTGAGAAGGGTAGATAAGCTAAATCAGTTTCTTGAGATTGGTTTGCTCTCACTAACAATTTTTGATTTCACTCTTTTAATATTTGAGTAAGTATTGGGGTATCAAAGCAAAACGTATGCTCATCATAATAACCTGGAATCATAATCGTTTTGACCATAAATATCTCATTATGAAACTAGATTAAGAACATTGTCAGCTTTTGTGCTGATAGTAAAATGTTGCTATATTCTAAAAGGAAATAATAAATTAAAATAATTTTAATAAATGAAATACTTTTGTCTATATTCAACGAATTATAAGTTCCTATTCAAGTGGCAACATTTATATATAGCAATCCTGAATCAGTTATGAAAACACACCATACATGAATACCTTTGGGAAATTAAAAATTTGCTGGTGAGTTACTAACTCAAACAATCGCTTCATGGCAAAGAAAGATTTACAGAGATGATATTCCTCATTTGTCACTTTCGGAAGATTAAAATCTGGAACCTCTTGTGAATAAGGATTTTGGCAAAGTTGGCGTAAGTGAGTTCATCTGTGATGAAATTAAGCTTGAAAGCCTTACATTACAAGCTTGTTCAAGTCTTGGTTATTTTGTGTGTGTTTACCCAGAGTGATTAAAGAGGGTTAAAGGGGCAAGTCTTCTAATAAACTTTGGGTAGAATTAGCTAGCGCATCATGGGTAAGGCGCTGGTTTTTAGTATTTATTAAGGTTTGAATTATTGGCTTTAAACAACGTTCTGCATCGTTGTAGCCTTGCTGTTGTAGTTCGTAAATGCGATCGCTTTTAAAATTTAGTAAACTACTAATTGAACCTAAAAATAGATTGTCGCTGCTATCAATTGGTTGTTCTGGTCTAATTTCAATAATTGTCTGCTCTGGGAAGTCGTGACGACTCCACACTGCACCATTGCACAAGTGAATTACAATTGCATGAGTGCATCCACGCGCTGCTAGTGCTTTTAGCGGTACATTGTCAGCTAAAGCCCCATCTACATAAGCTTTGCCATTAACTTTTCGACTAGGAAACGCTAAAGGAATAGCGGCACTAGCTAACAGTAAGTTATAAATAGTTTCTGTGTCTCTAAAGTCTTGGACGCACAGCCAATGAGAATCAGTTCCAGTTTTAGCGCGAACAAAATCAATTAACCAATCGTAGCCCAACCCAGGAATTTTTAAAGAAGGAAATACTGTTACCCATAATTCAATTCCATTAGCGAAGTTAGCTGGATCTACAGAGTCTCTTAATAGTTGCTCGATAGGAGCAGGGTCAAATATAGCACTACGGTCTTTTATTAGTCCTTGTTGCACTAAAAAATCAAGCACCCATTCGCGCAATGTAGGGACGAAAGTTTGAGCCGCATAACTAAATGTTTGGGATACTGTACCAGTATTCGGTCGTAAAATTGGCGCTTTACCTAACTGCTGCCACATTTCACTTAATCGGTTTACAGCGTCAGGGAATGGTGAATGAGTTGCCAAAACTGCACCATTAAGAGCGCCGATGCTAGTACCAGCAATAATTTGGGGTACTATCCCTAATTCGGACAGGTATTTTAATGCTCCCACTTGATACGCTCCTTTTGCACCTCCTCCAGCAAGTACAAGTCCAATTTTAGGTTTAATAGATTTCATTGTGGTGTAAATATTTATTCAATTACTGTGCTGACTTTGTAAGACATTTTTACTCGCTCCTAATCTCATCTCATTATCGCTAAACAATCGTTAGCTGTTTCTTCTACCACCGCAGTAATAAACTCTTTGACATCGGTAGTGCGCGAAATAGGAGCAATTTGAGCGCGACATAATGCGATCGCACTACTCGCAGGTTTATTAACTTTGGCTTCTTCAGGTAGTATTGCGAGTTCCAACGTTGTCCCAATCGCAAACAAGTAAGGAGTATGAACAAGGCGTTGATGGGGGAGTAGGAGCCGAACTTCAAGTAACCCCGCAGCTAATTCTCGTGCGGGAAAGACTTCGCTACTTTTAGTTTCTGACCAAGCTTGTTCTAATAATAAACAGGTCGCTAGCGGCAAAAAGTTTTAGGTAGTTCTTTACTTGTAGCACAGGATTTTATTTACAAGTAGCTGGCGATAAACGCTCCTTATCTCCCGGTTTCTAGTTCGTACTTAACAACAGAACTGCCTGAAGACTTCCCGCGTAGTGATGGCAACTTGCAACACCAATTTAGCTGACTGTAGGTTTGCCCTTCCTGCCCAAGCCGTGGATATATTGGTCTAAATCTTCATTAGCAGCAACACGCACTTCTAGCTTATGTATTCTTGCTTCTTGCTCGTCAAGTCTTGTTCGATGTGTTTGAGCGAGTTGGTCAAAGTTTGTTGCCTAAAGATAGTATGTCGATTGTTTTGTGTTGTTGGTGCACGATTTGATTTTGAGTGCCGAATAGCATCCCCGCGCCTCTAATAATTGATGTTTGCGGTAACTTGCAAGGCTACTTGGACTAATACACAGCCGCAAATCGCTAAGTTCTAGCACCCAGGTTTGATAAGGCTTTCTTGACCAGCAAGTAGGTGTGCCATCAAGCAAAGTCTTCGCTTATTGTCGCTATTATCAAGGGTATCAAACACTTTGTCTAAAGAAGCCTCTACTCTTGCAGTAGCGGATAATATCTTGCTAACTTGAATGCCATTAACTAGATCGACTAAGGCTTTATCACCAACGATAGGAACTTGGCGCTGCGGATATTGTAAGCGATCGGTTGACGGGCTTGGCAACGCCTATATTCTGCACTTTGCGTACTTGAAGGTTCGAGAGTAAAGAATATCGGTCCATTGCTTATCTCTCATTAAAAAATCTGTACGTTCAATATAGGTATCTGCTATTTTTGATTTTTTCACCTGCTTCTGGAATTACAGAAGTAAGTTCACTTACTAACTGCTCTTGCTGTGTCAAGTAAAAGTTTCTGGTCTTTTTGAGCTTGGTTTAAACTATTTTGGTAGTTACGAAGATAAATTATCCAAGCTTTGTAAAATAGGGACATCCACCCTCTCCCTTAAAATCTTCATCTAAAATACTGAGTTAATCCCTTGACTAATACTATTAATGCTTGTTTCCATTGATTGATTAATCTGAATAATTAATTCTTCTAAAGAAACCGTATAAAAATTTTCCTTTGTATCAGGTCGTCGTTTAAAAGTTTCTTTGACTTCAAGTGGGACGAGCCAAACCAATGCGATAATTTTCTTTTTTTTACGACTCGTTCTCCGTAACCGCCATCTATCATTATTTCGATATTGACTGGTCTACGTCAGGTTTGGACTAAATTTATACTCCATCAGCTTCAAGGTTAGGTTGTGGCAATGCTAAATCTAAGTTACTAAAAGTTTCATTTAAACGACTATGCGCCCGCCAAATTATTGGCTTGACTTGAAATAGTCAATCAAGCACCTTTTGACGCTCCTTGTTCGATTTCTTCTCCAACTTGTTCGCGTGTAGCAGCAAGTATAATTTCTGCTCTTTGTTTAGCCCACGCAACTGCCTGGTCTGTAAACTCTTTGGCATCAACTTTACTTTTAAATTCGACTTTCCCCGAACTTGTATAATCTACTTTAGAATTAAGCTTTTTATATATCCAATTAAACCAACTTATAAGATTAAGATTTGGAAGTGATATATCTTTGTTTAGAAATGCAGCCTCAAAGTGTTGAGGTGCAAGCGCGCAACTACCACGCTCGGAGCTGTTCTTTTGAAAGTAGTGTTCCAATGCTAACTTTAGCTTGCTCCCTTAATATTCTCAAGAATACAAACAAGTTTCTGTTGAAGTCGGCTTTTAATTTTATCAACTTCTTGTAGATGACTTTGACAAAAAACTAACGACGCTCTAAGTCCAGTTTCTAAGCTATCAACTTCAGATTTTAGATTTTTTCTGCATCTTGAGCGATGGCACTGCTACGAAGTTTTACATCATCACGCAGTTCTATCAAGCGGCTACGACTAAGATTAAGCGCAGACTTTATACACTTAGGAGCCGCTCTTTCCATAAGTGCATTAATTGCTCCTTCTAGAAATGGCTCAAATCTCCCGGACTTTTTCCAATAGTTTTTTGGCGCTTTTTTGATGTATTTTCATCTACTGCTAGGTCTCCTCAAGCTCTTCTTCCCAATCAATCCCGAATACCTCTTGAGCTAGTGAACGTGCTGTTTGCATTTCAGTAACTTCGGCATTAGGTTTGCGTTCTCGCTCCTGCATAAAGTTAGCCGCAGAAAACGCCCTTCTAGCTGATACCTCAAACACTCGCTTTGTATCTCTAGCATCTCCAAGCCCTAATTCCGCCTCTACAAACTGTCGCACTTGCTCAGGATTCATGTCCCCGTCACGGCGCTGGTCAACTTTGTTAATCAAGACGTACAAGTTCTCTTTGCCACGTAGATTAATAACTTGTTGAACATCTTTTTTAACTTTCTCTGCTGCTTCTGTTTTTAGTTGAGTAAAATCTAAAACAATTAATACTATTGAGCTTTTTGCTAATTGCTCTGACACAATCCTTCCTAGTTTAAGATTGTCTCCTGCTTCATTGGGTCCAGGAGTATCCACAATGACTAAGTTGCCGAGCTTGTCTAATTGAGTCGTCTGCGATCGCCAAAAGGATGTATCAATGCAAGGAACATCCTCTAGCTGACCAAGAGGATCTTTAGCAGGATTTAATAAACTACACAAACGGATAATATCGTTTAGACCTGTTAGCGCCTTAATAATTTCTTCGCGTCCAGTAGTTTTAATACGAGTTTGGAATCCTACTGCATTTTGAATCTCTTGTGATAACTGAGTTAAATGTGGATACTGAGCAATTTGTTCCTTCATCTGCTCAGTGCCTAATGCCTTAATTTTTTGACGTAAAGCTATAACCGTCTCCTGAAAAACTGTTAAGATTTCAGCACTTAGTGTTAAAGTTGATTCTTCTAGCTCGGCATTAAAGATAATTTCTGTGGGCAGTGTTGTCATTGCCGCATTACGACTAGGTAGAATTTCTTGACCAACGATCGCATTAATAATAGTAGATTTTCCCGCCTTCATCGGCGCAACAATCGCCATTCTTAACTCTAATTTTTTAACCTTGATGACTGCGGCAATTACATCTTTCTGAAACTCTCCGTACTTGTTCTCATTATTATCAGAATCAAGTGCTGTACTGGCACGGTTCATTAAGGCGCTGATTTGCTCTAGCAATTCAATAACGTCTTTTTGCAAGTCTTGGACGGTCGGCTTGAGAATTTCAGCAACCATTAAGTTTTATTCCGAATAATAGTGAATCCACTTAAGCCTATCGTTGCTCAATAGGTTAGTTATTACCTCAGTAAAATTACTAAGCTATTGATTGCTTTACCGCTCACTAGCCAATTGCCTGCTTGTCCCTAAAAGGCAATTGCTCAAAAGTAACAATGAGTCCTACTGAATTGAGTTTGAAACGGGGGCGATATATTCCCTCAAAATACTGTGTTGGTCAATTCCTTAGCTAGTCCTGCTTCTCGACACGAGTCTTAATTCTGCTCTTGATCGTTATCCAGCGCGGGCTAATGATGCTTTGGAGTATTTTCAGCAAGCGATCGCTACCTGGAAAAATAAACCGGGGATTGGTTTATTCATTCACGCCCTTAAGTCTGGTCAAAAGCCTTCCCTAACTAAACCAGGCTGCGGCTGGAAGGAATGGGCGGATGAAGCAATCAAGCTGCGGTTGATGCAGTATTCCCAGTCTCATAACGGCGATATCATGGTGCATTTCGTGGGCGGTGGTCAAGGATTGTGGAGTCGGTTACGGTCATTGTCTTGGTCGGAGGTTGAGCGCTTTATTAATGGGGGAGAAGTAAAATGAGCGATCGCATTCACCCACTCAAAAAGCGTATTGCCCAGTTAGAGTTAGAACTACGAGCAGTGCGAAAACAAGCCCAAGCCCAACGCCAAAGGATTGCTCAAAAGTGCGGACATGATTTTCTTGCGCTAGTTAATAGCGATCGCAACTGTAAAGTAGTTGTGATCGATATAGTGCAGAAGCTCGTATTTGAGGATGAGGCGGGGAATATCGTTTCTGAGACTGATGGGTCTTTGGTGGGCAAGCTTATTGAGGTGAGGTTCGGTTCAAGTCGCCAAATTGAGGAAGCTAACTGAAGCGATCGCAGTCAGTAACAGCAATTTGCTTATTTTGAGCGTAACGCCCAAAGACTTTATCACCCCATTCGTACCAACGTAATGCTGGGTTGCTGGTTCGCTCCCGCTATTTTACTCTTGAACGTAACTCAAAAGCTAGATCAGCACGATAGAAGCACACATCAAACTCGGCAAAAAAATTCATGTGACCTAGAATTAACGGAGCCTCTGTAGATTGCGTCCAGGCAAATGCCAGCAAGACAGAGGGAAACTCCGCAACGGTAGCTGATAAAACCAACCCTCGCGCTTCCATTTGAGCTAAATTACCGCTTAATTCGATTGGAACTGTTTGATCTTCCCAGACTGCGCCCAATTGCAATCCAACCTCGTAAGGCAAAACATTAACGCTTGCTCCCGTGTCCAGTAAAGCCATAGTCTCACAAGACCGATCTCTGTAGGTCAGCGAGAGCGGTAGATATGGCAATGTGCTAGATAGACCGCGACTGTTAGTACGTTCGATAAAAGAAAACCGCTTGCTATCAAGCATTGTCACCACGCTTTGCTGCCACTAAAAGCTCTGAAAGCGTTTGAACTGCTTCGTCTGCTTCATAAGGCGACCATACAACCGCTTCGGTAGATGCCAACTGCTTTAGTAACGAATCCTCCTGAGTTCCAATGTTACTTGCTTCCAGTTCGCAACCTTCTTCTTTTGCTACTGCTAATAGCAGAAAATGAATTAGGCGTAGCTTGTCTTGATGAGATAATTGACTGACGGTAGGAAGTAATTCGGATAAAGGCATAGGCTATAAAGGGGTATTTACTTATTAAATAGATTAATTGCTATTATCTTTAATGCTACGCTTCAATTATCCTAACGTTACATCCTCGTACAGCCCTACTATTGTCCCCTCAAAACCAATACTATCGAACCGAAATGATGTCCCATCCGGTCGATAAGACTGTAATACCCATAACCCTTGTTCACCACGCCTAAAACAATCAACTCTTTTGCGCTTGGTACTAATTAGAACGTACTCGCGCAGGCTGGTTATTTCTTGGTAATCAGCAAATTTATCGCCCCGGTCAAAAGCTTCAGTAGATTCAGACAAGACTTCAACGATTAAAGTAGGGAAACGCTTATAGGTAGGAGTTTCTTGGTCATCGGGATCGCAAGTAACCATAACATCGGGATAATAGAACCGATTGAGCGATTCAATTCGGGCTTTCATGTCTGAGATGTAAACACGACAGCCAGAACGCCTAACGTGGCTGCGTAAGCTAGAAGCGAGGTTTAGAGCAATGGTGACGTGGGCATCGCTTGCACCTGCCATAGCCAAGATTTGTCCATCAACGTATTCATGCTTGATATTGCTTTGCTCCTCCATCTGGAGGTACTCGTGGAAGGTAAGGTAAGGCTGCCCAGGAGAAGCAATCATAGAGGATAAGCCCAAACACATAGTTATTTTCTAGGATACTGCCTAATTATGCGACCGCGCGTCTCTACACTCAATAAAAAAATTACTGCCCAATTAAGCTATAAAGAGGATATCGTTTACTTCAACTTATTTTCCTGGTGCAAAACTCCCAATCCTCCGATCTTATGGTCGCCCAACTGCTAGAAATTGATAATAAATTAGCAACACAGGAAGTTGAATTAACACTTCAACTCCAGTCAATTCAAGAAAAACGCCATAGTCTTAAAAACGTTATTAGTCTATTTCCTCTATCAAATACTGCCACTCCCACAACCGTAGCAGAACCAACCCCGGTTGTTGAAAATGTGGCAGAACCTCAAGAAGCGGCAATTCCAGAAGAATTAGACGAGGTAACGACGGAAATTACCGAAACTGCGCCACAACCTCCAAAGCGACAAGGTAAGAGAAACTTATCGCCTAACAGCGACAAACTAAATAAAAAACCTGCGCCCGCTAAAGAGACAATTAAGGAAGCAGCTATTTGGCAACAGTATTTACAAGACGAGTTTATTAAGGACAGTTTAGCTGTTGCTGTTTTTGAAGTCATGCAGCAACAGCCAGATCGGGTATTAGAGATTACTACAATACTAAATACTCTCTTTGTACCGGAAATCCCAAAAGATATAAAAAGTACAGCGCGGGAGCGTGTCTCTAATATCCTCTCGGTGGGAGCGAAGAAAGGGAAATGGTATCGGGGAAAACTGGGTAAGTATAGTATGTCGAAAGCAGCCGTTGAGGACAGCGCAACCAGATAGAAGGGTGGGGTATAAAACTATGGATCATCATACAACTACGTTATTAGCCATAGTTTTAAACAATATTTATAAATAAACACAATAATATAAATTGTGTTTAATAAATTTCAACCACTAACTTCAACATTTTTGGGTAAAACCACCGTAAAGATAGTGCCGATACCTGATTGAGAATTTACACCTATCTGACCTTTATGTCTGTTAACGATAAGCTCATAAGCGAAATACAAACCGATTCCAGTTCCTTTATCGGGAGTTTTTGTAGTAAAGAAAGGATCGAAAATTTTATCTAGGATATTTTGAGGTATCCCTGCCCCATTGTCTTGGACAGTTATCTCTACAGAATCATTTGCAGCCAAATTCTTTGTTTTAATCTTGACTTCTGGCTTTAGGACTTGTTCAGTTAAAGATTTTTCGTAAGCTGCTTGGCAAGCATTATCGATAATATTTATTAAAGCTCTGTAAATATATTGAGCAATAAAATTAACTTGCCCAATTGAGTTGTCGTATTCAGTTATTAATTTAACGTCAAAATCACTATATTTGTATTGCAAACTATAAGAAACTACTTTAATTGTTGACTCAATTAGTTCATTAATATTAATAGGCTGGGAAGGAAAAGCTGGTCGGTCTGCTGAAAAAGTCATGCTTTGAATAGTTAATTCTATTCTCTTAGCTTGACTTTTAATATCTGTAATATTTGGAGTAATACCAGTAATAATTTCTTCAAAGTTCTCAATTATTGCTATCGGTAAATATTCATATTCTTGCTCAATTTCTAATTGCAGCTTTTCAATCATTTGAATGACCATATCTGTAAAATAGATTACAAAACTAAGAGGATTATTAATTTCATGCGCTATTCCTGCCATCAGAGTACCTAGAGAAGCAAGTTTAGATTGAGTAATAAGCTGCTCTTGAATGTTCTTCAGTTGAGTCATAGATTGCTCTAATTCCTGAGTGCGTTCGGCAACCTTTACTTCTAAATTTCGTTGACGTTCGTTCAACTTAATAATGTATGTATAAGTGGAAATTAATAAAGGAGATATAGTTAAAGCTAAAAAAGAAGGGACAACTGGAATCCACCAACCCCATAAAAAAGCTAAGTAGCTAATGCTTATTACTGCAACTGCTGCTGCTAAACTGCTAGATATCAAATTCAGAAAAAACTTTGCTACTAAGTTTTTTGAATCGCTAGTGTGCCACCATTTTCTAGCTAAAATAGTAATTAGTAGGCTCCAACTTATCATCCATAATAGTTCTACTTGTTCGTTTAAAGTTTTAATTATTGGTCTATTATCTAAAGCCGAACTAACAATTTGACTAGCTATTTGAGCTTGAACTTCCACCCCAGAAATTTCAATCGGTGTTGTTCTTAGATTCCAGCTATAAGGAGTAGAAAATTTATCATCGTTGAAGCTTGGAGAAGTTCTACCGATTAAAACAATGCGGTCGCGCATCAAATTGTTAAATTTTTTCCCCGCTAAAATATCGGTAATTGATACTCTAGTAAAACTTTGATTGGGGTTGCGGTAGTTAAGCAGAACTTGGTAGCCATCTGAGTCAGTGCGGACGTAACTACCAGCGTTTTCCTGCAACGGTCTATATATTGTGTCTTTTATTTTCATGCAACAATCATCAACAGTTTTCGGGGCAATCCCTTCCTTTGCTAAATAACTAAGGGCAAGAGCTACTCCTAAAGTTCTTGTTTGGTTATTAAGGAATAAAAGAGCGCGACGAACCACACCATCTCCATCTTCTACTGTATCAACAGCAGCTACTTGGTTTAGCTGTTCGAGAACAGGTGGCGGTGCAATCGTTGGATAATACTTGTCGCCAATTACTTTTTCTATACCAATGAGATTAGGTGTAGTTTTAAATACTTGAGCTAATTGGGGGTATCCTTTCCCTACTGGCACATTTCGATAGAAGTCTAGTCCGATTACTCGTGGTTTTTGCTGCTTAATTTTTGTTAGCAACTGGGCTAGGAGTTCGTCTGATAGCGGCTCTGCTGATTTTAAGATCGCAATGTCTTTTTCTTCAAATCCAACAATTACAATTCTATTATCTACCGTTTCAGTAGGGCGCAGTTGGAAATATATATCTAACGCCGTCCACTCGACAGGCTGCATCCAACCTAGAGCGCGTACTGCAAGTATTGCTATTGTTGGAAATGCAGCCACAAAATACCAAAGCAAAGCTGATTTTAAATTACGCATAATCGAGTTGAACGGTCGTTGCCTTTATACTTCTACTGACTACTAATAGTGTTAGGCTACTGCCGATCACTTACTGTGGACATCCCCACCTGAGAGAGCAATTTAGAAAAATACCAGAACGTTACTTTGCCGTGCGGATTTGCCTTATAACTGATGTAGCTACTGTCGAGCGCATCATACCAGATCCCATATCGTGCATAAACTAAACTACGTTTTTGTGGCTCTTGACCTTCCTTTGTAAGCGTTTGAGCAAGTGCAGGAGTAATAGCTACACGCTTAATCGAGCTATCAGCATAGCTGTTTTCTGAGGGACGCTCTTTGTTACACACTAAAGATACTGTCCAACGGTACTCTTTGCCCAATGCCAACCCAGGAACATCTGATGGTAACTCTAATTGCACGATACCTGAACGCTTTACCTTAAAAGAGCGGTCTACAATCGGCTTTGCTACCCCTGGTTCTACCAAAGTGAATCGTACAGGCAGCGTTATATCTGATACGTACCAAAAGAAAGTCGGACGAGCCGATACAGTTAAGGGCAGGTGATCGTCAGGGACTAAAAGTTGCAAGTTTGTATTCCCAGACTGGTCGCATCCTCTCGAACCTGCCCCTTTAGTCCGTGATGTCCTATTTGGACCTACTGGCGGAATGTACACTTGGGCAGTTTGAGCAGAAACTTTTTTACTAAAGTTTACCGTTCGTCCTATTATAGGTACATTAATTACATCAATGTCTGGCATTACAAATACTGTAAAACCAAACAGTAATAAAGCAACTTTTAAGGAATATCTCATTTTGTCAAGGCAAATTTTATTCGAGTAAATTATTACATAAATTTTATGCTCATAAGTAAGCGATGGCGCTTCAGGATTTTAATTCTCTTTTTACTGAGTATCAGTTTTTGCCTTCTACTCAACTTAATACCAATAAATCCATTACGTTCGCAAGCCTTACCTACAAACACACAAACAATTACTACAGCCTATAACTATTACAAGTCAAAACAGTACGATAAAGCGATCTCGCTCTGGCTTGAGGCTTTAAAATCAGCCCCAACTGATAAAGTTAAAGCTAACATCCATAATAATCTAGCCTCTGCTTACCAGCTTTCGGGTAATCTGACCGAAGCTGTAAGGCAATGGGAACAAGCAGCTAAAATTTATCAGCAACAACCAGATAACCAGTCGCGCTCAATGTTAGCTAAAACGCTAATTGATCGAGCGCAAGTTTATAACGATCTCGGTCAGTTTCGCGCTTCAATACCGTTGGTAGAAAATGCAATTTTAATCGCCCAAGAAGCTCGAAACAAAGAAGTGGCTACCGTAGCCCAAGGGGTATTAGGAAATGCTTACGCTCTAGCTGGGGACTATGATAAATCTTTGGCAGCTTATCAATCTAGCCTTGAGTTAGCTCAAGAACTAGGCAATGCTAGATACATAACTATTGCTCTCAACAATCAAGTCAACCTTTTGCAAGCTCGTCAGGGGCGGTACTTAACTCAATCACAATCTGCCCAGCAGGAAAAAGATACTCAAGAAAAAACTCGTCTAGCTACACTAATCCAGCGAGATCGGAGTGCCGCTATTGCTGCTGCCAACCGCGCTGTTGCCTTGGGTAATACTGTTGGTGGTACACCTCAAGTTAAAGCGTTGCTCAATATAATTGCCCTCTCATCACAACCGGATTTAGTTACCAAGTACAATCAGCAAGCGCTCTCTATCCTTGATGATTTGCCTCCCTCTCGTAATAAAGCCAATGCTCTTATTCAATTAACCCAATATCAAACAGGTAAGCAAAAAGTTGACAGTTTAGAAAAAGCTAGTGCCATTAGTGCAAGCCTTGGCGACTTTCGCACTCAATCTTTTGCTCTAGGAGCTAATGGTCATGTCTATGAGCAATCAGGACAACTACAACAGGCGATGAAGTTGACGCGCCAAGCCCAAAGTGCGGCAGAGAGCGTTAGCGCCTTTGACAGCTTGTATCGCTGGCAGTGGCAGGCAGGACGCATTTACCAAGCCAGTAATGCGCCTAAAGAGGCAATAACCTCTTATAAGCAAGCGATCGCTACTTTACAACGTATTAGAGGGGATGTTGTTAGTGCCAACACTGACTTACAATTTGATATCCGCGATTCGGTTGAACCTGTCTACCGAGAACTCATGGCATTGCTGCTAGACAAGGGGCAGGCTCAAGAGGCGCTTTCTGTTTCTCAATTGTTGAAGTTAACCGAACTGCAAAGCTTTTTTGGCGACGAGTGTTTGCAGGTGAAGATAGCCCTCAGTACAACTCAACAACCTCTGAGGGCTAAAGAAGCTGTTATTAATTTTCTAATCTTGAGCGATCGCACTTATCTAATCTTACGTTTACCTGATGGTACGCTCAAAAGCTACCCAGCAAAGCTAACAGCAAAGCAGATGCAAAGCGAGATCGAGCAATTCCGCACCAAGTTAGAAGATTTTGGTACTGACACATATCTTGAGCCAGCACAAAGACTCTACAATCTGCTAATCCGTCCAATGGCAGCAGATTTAGCCCAGAGTGAACCTAATACCCTAATTTTTATCAACGATGGTGTATTGCGAAATATACCAATGGCAGCATTGCATGATGGCAAGCAATTTTTAGTTCAAAAGTACGCAGTGTCTACTTCTCTTGGTTTAGGATTAAATACAGGAGAACCGCAAAAGAAAGAGCAAAAAGCCCTAGTATTTGGTTTGACTGTAAAAGTGCCACCTTTTGATTCCTTACCTAATGTTAATGCCGAAACTCAATCTGTAAATAATATTTTAGGGGGCAAGAGATTTCTAGACCAAAAGTTTACTTTGGCTAACTTGGAAAAGCAAATAGGTGAGCATAAAAATTACTCAGTGCTTCATCTGGCAACCCATGGTAGATTTAGGGGGACAGCAAACAGCACTTTCCTCCAAGCCTATGACCGTCGTATCTCTTTGCAGGAGTTTGAAGATGTCCTCTTAGCTGACAAAGAGCCTGTAAACTTGCTTACCCTTAGCGCTTGTCAAACCGCGGCAGGCGATAACCGCTCTATTTTAGGTATCGCTGGGCTTGCTGCGCGTACTGGGGTTAAAAATATTTTAGCTAGCTTGTGGTTTGTCAACGATGCTGATACTGTAACATTAATTGAAAGCTTTTACTCTCATGTGCATCAGCCAGGTACAACCAAAGCAGAAGCACTTAGAAAAGCTCAGTTAAGTTTAATTTCTATTCCTAACAGTCATCCTGTCAAATGGTCTAGCTTTATCTTGGTCAATAATTAAAACAAAGGACAAATTAAATCTCCTTAGTTAGTTTGATAGCGCAACTCCATTACCAAGTTGGAGGGAATCTTTCGACAGACTTAAGCTTAATCAGGTTTCAAAATTTTGGTTTTTAATTTTTTATAGGCTAATTGCAAATTAAAGTAAATTACTACGGAAAACCCAATATGGCAGCGAATAATACCGAATTTACACTCCACGAGCAATCACAAAACTGGGAAAATTTTTGCCAGTACCACTTGGGTGATTGGTATGGAATTTGGACTAGATACTCTGCTAATGGAAAAGCAATTGAATCTTTTAAATGCGTGAGGTGCTTTCATCTAAGCGAAGATGGAAGCACTGTTCATCACCATAATGACTACACTTATGCTGATGGCAAAACTGAATCAAAAATCTTCGGTCCCTATAAAAAAACAATTACAACACCGCTATTTTTACACAATAGTTTTTCCTGGGGATCTACGGCAGTAAAATCATCGGTTCCTTTTGGTTTTGAAATTGGTTTTAGGCATGAGAATAAAGGGGCAAGTGCTGCTGTAATGTACGATAGCAACGGTGCATTGCAGCGTATAACAATCAGTCCTGAATACCTTGGAGACTTTGCTGAAGAATTTTTTCCATTTCTAGCTAATGAACTAAAAGGTAATTGGCAAGGAGTTCTTGAATCAATGACACATGATTTAAAAATTTTGAACTCAGAAGTAAGTCAATGGAAAAAGCTGGAGGATTTAAGCGAACATCAGTACACATTACACTTTCCTGGGGGCGTTTCCGTTAGTTGTCCAAAGCAAGTCGAGGATGGAAAAGAGATGATGTTTGTAGTAGACTTCCTTGTAAATCCTACTCTACTCCAACGTGGCATTAGGCATTTCAAAAAATCTGGTTTTGAAATTTTTACCCTAGAAACTTTTACTCTTGATTAATGAACAGATTACGAATACTTTCCTTTAAAATTTTTAAGTATAGTATTTTATTCTATACATTAGTTCCTTTATCTGTTGCAGGACAAATAGTGCCTGATGTAACTTTGCCTGTAAGTTCTTCTATCACAAATCAGGATCAATCTATCATCATTGAAGGAGGTAATAAAAGTGGAAGCAATTTGTTTCATAGTTTTGAAGAATTTTCTGTTCCTACTGGTAGTACAGTCTATTTTAATAATTCTCTAGACGTTCAAAACATTTTTAGCCGCGTAACAGGCTCGTCAATCTCCAATATTGACGGATTAATTCAAGCTAATGGCACAGCTAACTTATTTTTAATCAATCCTAATGGAACGATTTTTGGTCCTAATGCTTCATTAAATATTGGAGGATCTTTTCTCGCAAGTACGGCAAGTCATATTCAATTCGCTGATGGCACACAATTTAGTGCTAAAAGTTCTATGGCGACACCATTATTAACAATAAGTGTACCTATTGGACTAGGCTTGAGTAGTGGGTCGAACGGTGAGATCAAGGTTCAAGGTTCAAGCAGGAGTTTAGTTGATTTAACAACAACATTTGCACGGCTTACTGAAGCAGATAGGGTTACTGGTCTACAAGTGCAGCCGGGAAAAACTTTAGCTTTAGTAGGAGGAAATGTAGTTTTGGAAGGTGGTACTTTGACAGCACAAGGAGGAAGAGTTGAAATAGGTAGTGTTGACTCTGGCTTAGTCAAACTCAACTCCACTCCTGAAGGATGGTCGTTAGGTTACGAAGGTGTTTCTACATTCAAGAACATTCAGCTATCTCAAAGTGCTTTAGTAGATGCTAGTGGTAATGGTGGTGGTTTTGTTCAAGTTCAAGGTTCAGGCGTGAAGCTTACGGACGGTTCCGTTATACTAATTCAAAATCAAGGTTCGCAGCCGTCAGGAAACTTAAGTGTTAATGCGACAGAGTTTTTAGAATTAAGTGGAGCTTCTACAAATGGCGGTGTTCCCACTACGATAAGAACACAACCAATAAGTAGTGGAAATGGAGGAGATATTGTAGTTCGCACTGGACGTTTGCTAGTTCAAGATGGGGCGGGAATCAACAGTATAACTTATGGTTCTGGAAAAGGAGGTAATCTAAGTATCAATGTCTCTGATGCTACAGATGTACTTGGGTATTCCCCCATCCGCCCTAGTTTTAATAGTAACATTGCCGCTTACGCTTTTGGTGTAGGAAATGCAGGAAGTGTCACGGTATCAACCGAGGACTTAACTATTACTAATGGGGGAGCAGTTAACTCATCAACTTTGGGCATTGGTAAAGGTGGTAGTGTTGCCCTGAATATAGGTAATTCAGTAAAATTAACTGGCGCAAATCCTGGAACTTTTGCACCTAGCCTTATAGGAGCTTCAGCTTTTAATGTTGGAGATGCTGGTACTTTAATAATCAATACCTCAAAGTTAATAATTGAGGATGGGGGAGCCGTTAGTAGTTCTACTTTAGCATCTGCTTCTGCTGGAAGTGGTACTATCAACGCATCTGACTCGGTAGAAGTAAGTGGTAAGCTTCCAGACATTAAATCTGCTGGTATTATAAGTTCATCAGCTTACATCGCTGATCCAGTTGTTCAACAGATATTTGGGCTTCCGTTAAAACCCTCTGGTCGTTCTGGCGATATTACAGTTAATACTAATAAACTGAGTGTCAATAATGGTGGCTTAATAACTGTAAATAATGATGGAGAAGGTGACGCTGGTATTCTTAGAATTAATGCTAGTAATATTTTATTAAAAAATCAGGGACGAATTTCAGCAGCTACTGCTTCAGGGGAGGGAGGAAATGTAGATTTACAAACACGAAAATTGCAAATCATAGATGGTAGCTCAATTACTACTACTGCTAATGGAATAGGGAGCGGAGGCAACCTTGGTATTAATACTGACACGCTAGTTGCCCTAAGAAATAGCGATATTACAGCTAATGCCTTTAAGGGACGCGGCGGCAATATTCAAATTACTACTCAAGGGCTATTTCTATCTCCAGATAGCGATATTACAGCAAGCTCCCAGTTCGGAATTGATGGTAATATAAATATTCAAACATTTGGATTAGATATTAGAAACAGCATTACCCCCCTACAAAATAGGTTGGTCACTACAGAACAAGTGACCGCAGGCAGTTGTTTAGCTCGTCGCAACGTTGAGCGCGGTAGTTTTCTCATCACTGGTACTGGCGGTTTGCCCATCAATCCTTATTCTGGAATTGAAAGATGGGACAATCTAACAGAAGTCCAATCAGTAGAAAATGAAAAAGCTCAATCTCAAGAATTGTCACTGCCACCAGTTAATAACAATGCTAACCAGAGTTTATCTAGAAAATGGCAGCCAGGAGATCCAATTGTTGAAGCGCAAGCCTTAATTCTGAAAGCAGACGGTCGTGCCTCGCTGATAGCTTCGTCACCCCAACCAGAAATATCCAATGCTGATTTGCAGGTTTGTCAGGCAGAGCAAGCAAAATCCTAAAGTAAACATCAATCACGAATCATAATCAAAAATAATTATGATTTAGAAACTTACTAGCTAAGGACAAAATCTTAGAATGGTGCAACTCGAACAGAAAATGAAATCCCATTGTCTTGAAGCGAGTTGCCTTGCCGCTCGATAGAGATAAGTGGAATACCCCAATCCAAACTAGCTGATAACGAGTCATTCAACTGCCACCGCAACCCCAATCCTGTACTCAAAAGCGTCCCATCCGCAGAGTTTGCTTCATTATTGCCGTTGCTCCAGATTGTTCCTGCATCAATAAAAGGAACAATTTGCAACAACCCAAAGCCTTCAGGATCTCGAACAATGGGCAAACGTAGTTCTACCGTACCAGCAATCCCATTATCCCCTACTCGCTGGCTTGTTCTGTAGCTTCGTACCGTATCCACGCCGCCAATCGCAAACTGCTCTAGGGGCAATAAAGAATCGAGTGTCAGTTGGGCAGCGATACGCGAGATCACTACCGCGTCTTTCTGCTCGTTCAATGCCTGTACCCATTGCGCTTGTCCTTGCCAACTGAAAAATCGTCCATCTGTACCCGTGTTATTAACAGTGGCATCCAATACTCCCACGCCCAAGCTAAAAGTAGACCTGGCGGCTAATACTGTGTTAGGGCTACGGCGATTAAGCCAGTCAGTGCTAAACCGTAAGACGCTAACTTTGGACTCCCCATTCTCCGGTCCTTCGGTAAAAGAGAAAGGTTCGTCGTCAAACAAAAACGTGCGGCTGCGACGCAACTGAGCAGACACCCCAAATGCCAATTCCTCTGTCGGAGTAAGAATAACTGGTTGGCGAAAATCAAAAGCGTAGGTTTGAGCGCGCCCTGTAATATCAAGCGGTGCGAAAGGCTCAGAGATAATTCTATTTCTGCCTCTGGTGTAGCGAAAGCCAAGTTTACCATTACGAGCATTAATGGGAATTTCATAACTAAAGCTGTAACTATTTACCCCTTTGGTAATTCCTACTGCTGCATTGAAGCGATCGCCTACTCCTAGCAAATTGTTGTAACCTAAAGCTGCTGTCGCACCAACAGAACCCACGCTAGGGACTTCCCGATTATCGATAACTAAAGCAGCATCTATTGGCGGAGCTTCCTTGAACTTCACAATCAGAACATTTAGCCCAGGTCTTGTCCCGGCTGTTAGTTCAGCTTGCACTTGGCTAAAGAGGGGGTCGTTTTGCAGCAGTTGTAATCCTGCATTTAATTGTTGTAGGTTCAGGGGTTTAGAACCCGCAAGGCGAAGGCGAGAACGTACATAACCTGGTTTCAACCTTGTTAAGCCGTAAATGTCAATTCTTTCTAATTCTCCTTCTATTATTTGAACTTGGACTACGCCATCGTCAATCTCTTGGGGAGGCAAGAATGCCCCTGATGTTTCATAACCATTGCTAACGTACAATTCATTTATTGCCGTTCTGATCTCTAATAACTGTTCATAACTTAATTCTTGCCCTACAAATGGGCGTACAGCCTGTGTTAGTTCTTCAGAAGAAAAGACTGTACTTCCATTTACTTCTATCTTCTTTACTTTGACTTTTGTGGTTACAGCAGGAGTAAGAGGAGGGCTAGGAGATAGCTTGGGCGCAAGCAGGGGTGAAGGATTAGGAGTTGGTAGTGTGCTGGGTAAAGGTGGTGGTGTAGGTTGTTCTTCAAGAGTTCCTAATGGAATAGAAGGAACTTGAGCAATAACTTTTCTAGATTGCTTGTAGTCTACTGCACTAGCAGACATCTTTGCTAAGATAGGATAATTCCAGCATAAGCACATCGAACTTGTGCAAGCCATGAGTAAGTAAAAGTTCATGAAATAATGGGGCGATCTTTAAAATTTGCGGTCAATCTGCCTGTTTGAGTTAGCTCTTGGCAAAACTGAAGACTTCGATAGTGAATTAGATTTTACTCTATTTATTCCTCAAAAATTGAGCTATGGCAATCAAAATTTTAATTGCAGATGACGAAATACTTTTTAAGCGAGTAATTAATCACTTCTTTGATTTACGAATTAAAGAGGGTAAGTACGAATTTTATTACGCTACCGATGGTAAGGAAGCTTTGGAGAAACTTACCTCTGGGCTGAAAATAGATATAGTGCTGGTTGATATTCGGATGCCAGAGATGGATGGTCTAACATTAATCAAAAAATTAAATGAAAAAGGTGTCCCGGCTAAAACAATCATCATTTCTGCTTATCCAGATATACCTAATATTAGGAAAGCAATGAATGAGGGAACATTTGATTTTTTAGTCAAACCAATTGACCTTAAAGAACTAGAAGAATGTATTAACAAGCTTTTTCAGCTAAATAAACAAAGTACGAAGTTAGCAAGACCAGCAGAAACTAAACAAGCTGGGAAAATTAAGTCTCTACTGTCTGACCCCTCAAGTCAGAAAATAACTCCAAGTATTGCTTATAAGATCGTTAAACAATTACAAGTACCTCAGCAAATTGGAGTTATCAATCGGCTGATCGAAAACTTCAATATTGAAGAAATAGACGATCTTAAATATAGACTAGAATCTCAAGAATATATTGCGCTTGAGAGACAAGAAAAGAGGGAGGAGATTGCCCAGGAAGTTTATGAGCGCTTGGGATTGGATCAACAAAAGTTACCTCTACTTGCTCTAGAACAGGGATATATTGAGGAGCGAGTTGTGCAAAGAAAGTCTGCTTCTGGAGAAATTAAAGAACCCAGTATTCACCTATATCTACGCTGGACTGATGAGGGATGCAAAGGGTACTATTTAGGACCAGCCGCCGCTCTTGATGAAAAAGCCAAAACTATCCTTTCCATAATAGGCTACTCTCAGGATGAAAAACAGTTCGCTCAAGCTTTACCTAAAAAAGACGTGATAGAACCACCGAGCAACGATACTATAGAGGTAAAATCTACGTTTAAGAACCCAATTAGACTGTATGGCAAAGATTTTAAAGCGAAATAGCTATTTTATAAGATTTAGAATCACAAACAAAATAATTGTGTTTATAAAGTTGTGAGAAGATTTTGACGGTTTAATCAATCCTGCGAATGACATTGGTTGCATTTCACCCAATTTCAATTATCCGAAAGTATCATTTCTATTTCCGCAATCAATCGTTCTAGTTTTTTTTGTTTTTTAGCATCAGTTAATGCTTTGGTCTGTTTTAGTTGCTTCGCTATTATTAAAATTCGGTCTGCAATCTCATTTTTTGGAGATTTATCGCTCTCCTCTGGCTTTAACCTTAATTTAACAGAGGTAACTAAAGCCTTAGTTTCAGAAACGCTTAAGTCTTGTTCTAAGACTATTTTTATTATTTTGTCTCTTTCTTGATAAGCTTCTTCTTCAGAAACGTTTAATCCTTTGCCAGATATTGACGCAATAGCAAGCGCGTGAGCGCCCTTCAGTCCTTGTTACCGGATAGCTATTTTCAAATCCGTAGGTAGAGATAGCATCGGGAGTAAATTTGCCTTAACAGATCCCGGATTTAGCCCTAAGTCTAACAGCACCATTAGTAAGCTTTGTTCTTTTTCAGTAACCTTCATAGAAGCTAGGGCAGAGGTTTGTTCTTGGCTACTAACACCTACAAGCTGGGTTAATAACTTATTTTTTCCATCCCGTTCAATCCGTTTTAAAACAGTAGCTAAGGTAGTAGAGATTTCTCCAGATTCAAGTTTTGTTATCTTAGTAACTTCTCGCACGATAGCTTCAGCTTTATCGAGCGGATTCAAGTCTTCAAAATGAAGAAAAGTAAGCAAGGAGTCATGATTGAGGTCTTTAGGCATTGGCACAATTACCGTAGAAATTGTTTCCCATCCTAAAGCCTTTGCCGCTTCCCATCGTAATTGCCCGTCTAGAAGTATGTAACGATTATTTTCTTGAGGGATTAAAATTATCGGAGTGATTTGACCGTGCTTACTTAGAGAATGAGCTTTTACAGTGATAGCGGAGGCTGGGATAGTTTGTCTTGGTTGCTCTGGATTAGGATCGATTAAATCGACTTTTACTTGCTTTTTACCCGACAATTCTAGTTGTTCGCGTAACGAATCAATTTGCAACTCTAATTGTTCTGTTTGGGAATTGGTTCTTAATTTCTGAATTTCCTCTTGTAGTTCGATAATCTTGTTTTCTTGAACAGTTTTTTGGACTGCGCCACTAAATCTATCGCCTATTTTTGGTAGTACCATTATTTGTTGCCAGTTTTGATTAAGTTACTTAGATCGTTAGCGATCGCCTTAAAGTCGTTGCAAGCTTGATGAGCCGGACGATATTTTTGTAAAGGTAATCCATTTGCTGAGGCATTTTTAAATTCACTGGAATCGCGGATTTTAGGATATACCTTAATTTTTAGTGTTTCAGCTATAGCAGGCAGTTGTTGCAAATAAGATTTGTGGATAGCCCGTCTTTCATCGTACATACTTGGGACAAATCCTAATATTGGCGGTCGGGGACTAAGGTGTAGTTCATCTGCTGTAGTTATACACCACTCGACCAATTCTGCGGCTCCGGCTATGCTTTTCATCTCTAACTGGACTGGAACCAAAATATAATTACTAGCAGCTAGAGCATTCACGTTTAGCATTCCCAAGGTTGCCGGACAATCTAAGATCGTTAAATCGTGAGGTAATGGATAGGACTTTAATCTGTCAGCAAGTACATACTCTCCGCGCTTGCGAATTACAAGCTCGTTAGCTACTTCACTTAATCGTGGATGACCCTGACATACTTCTACTTTATCGTTGCCCCAACAAGAAACCAAAGGATAGTTGCCTTTAAAATCTTTAGAAAACAACTGAGCTATAGTGCGATCGCTTTCCGATGCTGGTAATCCGCAAAAAACATCTAGGGATCTTTGCGGATCTAGGTCAAGTAAGGCAACAGAAAAGTTGCGACGACTCATTTCGTAGGCTAGGTGTACGCCTAAAGTCGTTTTTCCTACGCCACCAGCATTTGCCAAAATTGAGAGGACAATGGACATAGTAGAAAATAACAGTCCTATTATTTGTGTCGTATATTAAAATACTACAGCTTAGATCGCTTTTTCGGGAGGTGCATACTAAGCTCTCAACCTTCTACAATTTGGGTTACTAAGCTAGTAATAGAACTAGCCTGTTATCCGTCCTTATTAGTGTGCTTGAGCATACTATGCGATCGCTTGCTCAAAAAATTATTTTCAGAACTGGAAAATTACCAGTAATGCGATCGCGCTTTCAACTACCGCAAACTTTCACAAGCTACCCCATCAGAATCGCCGTCCAGTCTAAATTTATCCCCAGGAAAAGCCTTTAGCACTTGCTGCGCCTGAGCCTGAGTTTTGAAATCGCTACAATTGCAATCGCTATTGGTGCAATTTGGTAGGGATTGAGTTTTTACAGATGGAGCTACTTTAACTGTCTGAGGATTACTACTAAGCTTCCCCCGCCTGTAATCCCAAGGCATCACAGGTGACTTTTGATTCCAAAAGCCAAACCGTTGCTTTTTCGCTTGTGTTTCTGCCTGTAAATACTGGTCTTTAGTAGCAGCACACCCACTGAGGTACTGGCGGTAAACCACTGCTTGACCGTCTTTGACCATTTGCAAGTTAACCGATTTCTTTCCCGCATATAACTCGGCTACAGTCCTACCATAGAGATCGCGCGTTATCGTGCGGACTTGTACCGCCGTACCTGGGGGTAGCAATTGCTTGAGCCTAGAAGTCGATTGTTGTCCCCAAGGATTTTGAGCGCGTTCTGGAGCGTCAACGCAAGCAAGTCGTACTGTGGTCACTTGACCTGACTTACGGACACGCAGGGTATCGCCGTCGCCTATGCTGATGACGGTAGCGGGGGTATTCTGAGCTAGGGCTATGGAGGGCGCTAACAATAGGGGGAAAACTAAAAAGGTTCTAGCTAATAAGCTTTTCAAGGGGATTTTGCAGAGTTAGGAAGTGGATGCTATTAGTATTCCCAAATTATTAACACCTTAAACAATTTACTGCTTAATTTTCCACATCCGGTCGTCAAACTTAAATTCTAACGGTGGCTCCAAAGTAATCTGCAAATCAGGGTACTGAGGATTAAGCAGGTAGTTAAATTCGACGGGAACAATAGCGGATGGAACTCTAAGCACGGCTGTCTCTTGCTTTTGTAACCACTGCTTACCAATATTCTGCAAAACAGGATAAGCGGCTATACTTTGCCAATTCTCCGGTAAGCTATCTACGTCTACTACCGTCATCGCAATGTTTTCTGGCAAAAAAGCACGGATAGCAACCAAAGGAATGCGATCGCTCTCGGTATGGACAAAAACCTCTAGGCTTGCAAGAGCTAAACTTTCAGCCGTATAAACAACCTTAAATCCTTGAGGAGTCCATCTTGCTGAAGCGTAAAGCCCACCCATCCCAGAAAAGGCGCTATCCAGGTGTTTTCGGTTACAAATTCGCCAAACCTGCACTACCCAAACATCCCATATTCAGCACGATACAGCATTTCTTCAACGGTTTTAGCTCCAGCATCGGTAGCTAGGGCTTGTAAGGGTGTTTCTCCCGACAGTGCAGTTTTTGGAGTAGAAAGCCAGCGCTTAGTTTCGCCTTCGTCCTCAAATAACTCCAGCGCTTGTTTAACAATACGGTTAAAGCGTTCTATTCTATCAACAACAGCTATTTTGAGGACGAGATTTTGCTTTTCATAGCGAAACTGAGTGCTTTCGGGGATGCCAAATAAGTATCTTATATCGGTTTTGTTTAAATCAAAGCGTTTGGCTATCTCTTTAATAGAGTGATACTTTTTGTCGCTTGTTGAAGCATTCTGTTGTTTGCCCACTGCGACTGCACGAAATGAATCAACTTGGGTAGTAGCTTTAACCATAATTGTTTTACTTCATTTGATATTTTAATTCTATCAAATGAAACTCACCAATAGTTTTACTGTTTTTGCATCACCGCCAAAACCTTTCGCGCTACCTCCACCGGAACTAATGCCGAGGCTGCCGCATCCCGCAGGCGATCGCCCTGGTGCAGCGCGGCAATTATTCTCTGTGATGAGGGTTTAGCAAGGAAATTTTGGTGTAAATTTGCTGATATGCGATCGCTGACCTGCCCATCTGCTAAAACCATAGAGAGAAAATCATCCTGCTTGCCGCCGATAACCTCTTGCTCTACTTTTGATAGCACTTTTGCTTGCATTTGGTGCAGGTCGCGTTCTACTACTTGAGTTTCGTTCGTGAACTTAAAGTATTCCGTTAAACTGCCGATTGGGTAGTTGAATTCAGAGTAGCGATATTTAAAATAACGTTCCACGTTGGCTCGATGGGCCCAAGTTCCCAGCACTTCAATTTTTACTACCTCATAATGCGATCGCATATCTCGATATATTTCTACTAGCCTACTGTCGATAGAACGAGTTGTTATACCGATTTTGTGAAACACCTGCCCATCAGCCTGCACTTTCAGGTAGTACAAACTAGCTTCCAAAATTTTCCGCATCTGAGCGCTGTAAATCCGCAGATCAGCCAAGCGAACCCGTAGCTCCTCAAGCGGCAGCACCGAGCCAGAGTTGTCGAAAATAGTAGCCTCCAGGTGTGCCAGCTTTTGCTCTATCAATGGCTCTTGTACACTATTGAATACGGATAGAGGCAATGTGCCAACCGGGATTTGCCCTAGCTGAGTAAATTGGTAAGCTTTTCGCTCTGTCGCGGCGTTTACGTTTGGCGAAGTCTCTAGTAAATTTTCTCTGGTAAAAGCTGGTAATACCTCTAGGCGGTCGATGCCATTATTGTGAGCCTTGTGTCTTTGCCAAAGTTTTTTTAGCTGCTCTAGCTCCTCGCCTGTCAAATAGATATTGAAAGCATCGTACAACGGTAAATGCGGTACGTCGCGCGGCTCTCGCTTGATAACTAAGTTGCAAGTTTCTCCAGCGTGGGCGAAATGATGCTCTTTAATCTTGCCTTTTTTGGCGATTAGTGCTTTGCCACAGTACGGACATATTAAATTAGTTCTCCCACTGGCTACATCCTCAATTTCGATTAGTTGATTATCGGTATCAACGCCGTACCTCAGCCACATACAAATCTCGCTTCTTACTTGACAGCTTCCTATAAAACCATTTGTTAAATGTCAAGTGTTTTACGTGTCGCGACAGAGTATTGTCGGTTAGTTGACGCGAAAAGGAAGTTCAGATCGAAACGACAACTACAGATCGCTTGCGAATAGAAACATAAAAAATAGCTCGGTTAGGATGATTGAGAATTATTCGAGCGATTAGTAGCAGCCTGACGACGGTAGCTGTCAGACTTAATCTCAAAGATCGTGCCATGATGAACTAAGCGGTCTACAGCAGCAACCGTCATCATTGAATCGGAAAAAATCGTATCCCACTGACTGAAAGGCTGATTAGCAGTGATGAGAAGACTTTTGCGCTCATAGCGATGAGCAATCAACTCAAACAAGACCGAAGTTTCCGCCTCAGACTTTTTGACATAGCCCAGATCGTCAAGCACCAGCAAGTCGAAGCGGTCGAGCTTTCTGAGTAAAGCTGGCAGTTGCAATTGCAGTTTAGCGTGCTGCAACTCTTGGACTAGAGCATTAGCCGCAAAGAACTTAGCCCGCTTGCCCAACTCCACCATCCGACGAGTTAAACCAGCAGCCAGATGAGTCTTCCCTACTCCAGAGGGACCAAAAATTAGACAATTTCCAGCCCGCTCCAACCAAGCAGGATCTTCAGCCAACTGCATTAGCGGTGCAGGATTGAACTGAGGGCAATGCCTAAAATCAAAGTTGGAAAAACTTTTTGCGGTGGGAAGTTGAGCTTCGGCGAGGGTCCGTTGCAACCGGAGCGCGTTGCGGCGATGTGTTTCTTGTTCGCATAATGCTAGTAAGAATTTGGCATAAGACCATTGCTCCTGTATAGCCTGGTGTTCCAATGATTCCCAGTGAGCGAGCATATGAGTCAGTTTGAGTTGCTTGAGGTAAAGAATTAGCTGCTGGTGAGGACTGGGGGCTATTATTGGGGAAATCGGACTGGGGATTATGCCCGTGGGGTTTGGACTCAATGAGTTGGTCATAGCTAGAGAGATCGTGTTGTGTAACGGTCAATTGTGGAAAACTTTCAAGACAATGCTGCCGAAATTGCTGTTGGAGTCTTTTTAGAGTTAGGGTTTGAGCTTTTAATTCTCGTTCTAAATAGTCAGCGACAGCCGCTTCTTGGTTTTGGATGGCGGCAATATACAGGGCTTCGACCATCAACACGGCTGCCGTATCTAAATCAAATTGAGCAGTCAATTCTAACCATCGTTCTCGAAATGCTGGAGTGGGTAGTAAGTCTTGTTGCCAGGTGCAGTAAATAAAGGCTCTGGGCTTGCGGCGCAAACCTTCAATTATATGTCTGTAGTTAATGCACCGCCCCCGTCGTTTATCGGGATCAGTCACCCGCAGTCGTGGTAGCTCGACTACTAATTGCGTACCCAAATAGCCTAAAATTCGGTCGTGATAAAGGTGTAATTCTAATTGTCGTCCAATCAATCGGGATGGCACTGTATAAAGAATGCACCGAACTTCAACCGTGCTTCTGGTGCTGACGCAAGCGGTTAAAATTTCATAGTCAGGAATGCGATATTTTGGTAATGATTGGAGATGGGGTTTTTCCTGCTCATACTTCTGTTGACACCGCTGATTGAGTTTGGCAACCGCGCCTTCAATCAGTAATCGATATTTCTCCAGGCTTTGGAAATCATTACTACCACGCAAGTAAATTGCTTGTTTAATCCGATTTTTGAGATGCCCGTGGGGAGATTCAATTGCCCCATTTTCATGGGCAACGCTTGTATTGTTGCGGGTTGGCTGCATTCGGTAATGGTCGCACAGATCATCGTACAGACGGGTTAAGGATTTGTTTCCTCCTAGATTTCGATATGCTGCGCTTAGACTATCTGTCCGATGTTGTTTGGGTACTCCACCACATGCTGTGAGTGCATTTTGCAATCCTTCAGCGAGGGCGATGAAGCTTTCTCCGCCTTGAATAATTTGGGCATATTGCCAGCCGCTATAAGCCAGTCGATAGTGATAGAGCAAATGCTCAAACGGCTTGCCAGCAATGGTTATCTCCATCCCTTTGAGTTGGGTAAAGTCGGATAGTCCCATCATGCCTGGTTCATGGCGCAACTCAAACATTACTTCTGGACTTGGCCCATGTAGAGCTTTCCAAGTTTGAACTCGTCGTTGAATCGTTCGCAGGACTTGGGTATATTTGCCTGGATAAGTGTCTTGTAGATATTCAAACAGGGTCATCGGTTTGAGCCGAGGTTCCTTTTTGAGCATTGGCTCTAGTTCTTTGTCCCATACCTCCCCTAATGGATCTTGGGTGCTGCTATGACTTTTGACTTTACCACGATTGGGTTGATGTTGCCCGGCTTCAATGCGTTGACCCGTTCGCTCGGATATTTCAGCGATGCACGCTGCGTTGGCTTGTGTTAAGCCAATTTCTCTTGCGTTCATATACGCTCTTTTTTGGTATAAATGGATAGTTTTTCTTGACACTAGACTTTTTCTCTTTGCGGGGAGATTTTCTAGTGTCTTTCTTTTTGGTTGACTTTGATTCTACTTTTGGTTCATTCAGCGTCCATCTTACAAAATCGCTTCTTTGTCTCACCTACCCGCCAATACCCTGTCATAACCCGCCATTAACAGTGTCGTCTAATAACCATTGCTAGATGATACGATTACCTCCTCCGTACCAATACTTACGAGGACTTCGGGCTAATATTATCCAAAGCACTGACTTCGCGTCCTCTCCCTAATGGCTTACCAAATTTCTGCTACGAAACTTCAAACCTATCACCGTTGCCCCCAAGCTTACTATTTCCGTTATGAGTTAGGTTTGAAAGCTCCCGGATTCTTTGGTAATGCCGCCCTTGGCACAGCCTTACATCAAGCTCTTGCTAAAATTTACCGTGATTGGGACTACCTTGAACCTATACCGCCCCTAGACTGGGTTTCTTCCTGCTGGCAGCGATGTTCTAATAATCTTAGTCCAAATCAAGCAGAGGAAGGACAAGAAATTTTAGAAAATTACTATTATCAGTTCATCGCGGGTGAAACGGCGCTTGCTCGACCTTTAGCAATCGAAGGTTTAATTAAAGGGCGCTTGCTCGTTAATGACTTAGAGTTCAAAATCTCTGGGCGCTACGACCGCCTTGATTTTCTGGCAGACGGGTTAGAACTAATTGACTATAAATCAACCAAAGAAGTAAAGTTGCCAAAGCCCGATGAAATTGACTTGCAAATTGGTCTGTATTACATCGCCCTAGAGCAAAAATATCAATCCTGCTTACAGCAGTTGAGCTTATTATACCTGCGGACAGGCGAGAAGATTGTTTTCGAGGCAAGTTGCGAACACAAGCAGCAGGTGGAAACTGTTATCGGCGAATTAGCTTGGCGACTACGCACTGATGAACAATGGGAACCAAAGACTGGAGAACAGTGCGAAGTCTGTACTTATGTGAGATATTGCTCTGCGGTGGCTGACCAGCCCGAACCTTTGCCACCATCTGCTAATGCTCCCCGGCAAATACAACTATCACTAAATCTGTAGCGCACCCTATAGGTGTCAACTTCATAATCTTAGACAGTATCTTGACGTATTCAAAAACGTTATTAAAGCTCAAAACGTTTGTATATGATGTCGCTACACTCGTGCAAGAAATCAGAAGTGAAATATTGACGATTCTGGTGGTTAAAGACAAAAGTAAATTTGTACTTGCTGACTGCCAGATCGTATTTAATTAGGCGTTCTACTAGCATTGGTAGTTCTGGAAGCCGATGCCTATGTCGTTGTGCAATTAACTCCATAGCATTGCTATAGTGGAATGCTTCGTCTTTAGTGACGTACTTAATCCAATCCACTATAGGTTTGGAACCAAGAAGTTTATAAAGTTCAAAGTCCTGGCAGTAGGCTTTTGTCGTTGCCAGTTCATCGTAGGCTAAAACTACACAAATGCTAAATTCATCTTGCAGAAACTCTTGGATAGAGAGGAAATCAGATTGGTAGGCGGCAAGTTCCCGCTCGATTTCCTCAAAACTCTTGTGATATAACAGCGAGTAGATTTGGCGAAAGCCTTGATAGTGGTTAAACTCATCTATTCGCCATAATTTCTCCATTTTTTTGAATTCTGGCGTGAATGTTATACCGCTCTGCTGAAGATACTCACAAAAATTTTCGGCATCGTGTTCGGCATAAAGATCCCCCCAGATAATATCGTGGAGTTCCTCTAACAGCTTGTCTGTTACTTTAATATCTTGAGGCTCAATTTCCTTAAGTATTGCCATTGAGTTCCACTGAACTGCGCTAAGAAGACTCATGTTGTTTTTATCTCAAAGTTAAAGTGTGTCTATAATCTACAGAATCTATGATTTTGTACCTTTGATTATTACTTCAGGGTTATATCTGTCCTTTCCGGCAGGATGTCAATTTTTAAAAGGTTATTGCTAAGTGAGCAATAACCTCTTTATCTGTTGTTGCAACAACTTACTGAGTAAATGCCAATTTCTTAATATCAGCTTAAGGACTACTATCCTTAAGTTCTAAACCTACACTATCTTAGTACGTCGATTAGTGCTAGGTAGTTATACATTACGGGTAATTTAAACTGATTAAGCAAGTATACGAGGGGAAGTAGTATCACTGAGTAAACAATCTTGCCACGCCTCTACCAATTAAGTAAAAAATAGACACAACAACTGTTTGAGTCATATAAGTGATAAGTAAGGATTGATACAGTTTACGATTTTGTTGCTGAAATAACCTGTTCCACAAGTACCACTTACCGTGAATATAGGCGGCGGTGAAGAATAAGGCTAATAGCGAAATGCTCCACAAGGGGAAATTAGCAAAGCCCATATAAATAGCGCTTGCCAGCAATCCAACTCCTAACAACCCTTTAATAAAATTCATGGCATTTGTGCTGTGTATTCCTGGTACTGCTTGTTTCTGGTTTCCCAATATTTATCCACAGTCATACGAGCGATCGCTGCCTGCTCAAGCTCTACCCCCTGCTCGGCTAACAATCGCCCTTTCACCCGCTTACGCAAGTCTGAGACAATTTTGCCGTTGCTCTTCCGAGTCTGCGCCCAGTCTAGGATCGGTTCAGGGTATGGGCTTTCATTCAAATATGTTCCGTTGAGGATTTCTGGCAAACTATAGCCGCGCAGTTCTTCAATCCAGTGGTAGATAAACTTTAAATCGCCATCTTTCTCCTCTAGATTTTTATTAGGGTTGTAGATGCGGAAGGTATCGGACAACGGATTAGTTACTCCCGCTTGCATCTGCCATTGCCAATTATTTATTGCTAAGTCCGTATCTATTAATTGCTGCGTATAGTGTCCAGCCCCATGCTGCCAAGAAATGCCGCAGTTGATGCACAGGAAAGTGGCGCACATCGCCCTCATCCGAAAATTCATCCACCCCATTGTCTTGAGTTGACGCATCGAAGCATCTACCAATGGAAAGCCTGTTTGTCCTTCTTTCCAGGCGGCAAATAAACCTTGCTTTTCTTCGTCTAACTCGGCAGGTGAGTAGTATTCATCAAATTCTGGGTAGCGATTGGTGTGTACCAATTCTGGGTGGAAGTACAGCCGTTGGGTAAAACTATCGTGCCAGCGCAGGCGATCGCGGAAAGCTTTGAGCGAAAACTGAGCTTTGGGATTATTAGCTAATTCGGCGGCTTTAGCCTTGGTACTTTGGTAGACTTGGCGAACAGAAATATTACCAAAAGTCAGATGAGGTGATAGGTGGGATGTAGCGCCCTGCTGAGTCAACCAAGGGCGCGAGATTTTCCAGTGATACCCACAAAAACGGGAACTAAGAAATGAGTTTAAGGTAGCGATCGCCTGTGTTTCGCCGCCACTAAAATAAGTGTTCTCTGTTTCCCAGAATTGGCTATACTTTTGCTTCAATTGATCGAAGGTAAGCTGCGGCAGATCGATTTGTAGTGCTGGTGTGTTGATTTGTTCTGGCGTTGGATGCAACGGCTGGCGCAGGTAGGTATAGTATTCTTCCATCCATTCATCGCGGCGGTCTTCATCAGTTTGCAGAAAGTTGTTTAGTCCCTGGTGGTATTCAAGGCTGTGTTCGCGGTAGAAATCTGTGATTTGGCGATCGCGCTCAATGCCATACCGCACTTGTACATCGTGGTTGAAAAATAGTTTAGGGCAATCACCTTTTTGGATTAACTGGCGGGTAAGCTCTTGGATTACGTCAGTGCTATTACCTTCAAACAAGTAGAGTTGACTTCCCCGCCCTTTGAGGTTTCTATCCAGGTTTTCTAAAGACTCAAATAAGAATTTGACCCTAGCTTTGCCCACTTCTGCTTGCCCGTAGAACCAAGGATCGATTATGCAGCGTTGGGTTTGGCGACTTTTGTTTCCAAAAGTTTGGTCACTTGAATTTATCTTGCACTGGTCTTACTGGCGCAGAGTGCATCAAGCCGTTGCTCGATACCATCACTACCGCAAACGCTCTCAACCTTAAATCTACAACTGTAATACTATACAAATACATCGGTTGTGTTGCAAAAACTTTGTGAGAACAGAAAACCCCTATTTCAGGAATTCTGATTATGCAACTAATCCGAAAATTTGATGAATGAAGACAAGTCGCTCTTTGATAGCTCCTCTAGGGACTCCCACAACTTGCCCTTTCCGCATCATATTCATGATTTCATAACCTCTGATGGTTCGCCTTGCGGTATTAAACGACCCAAATCCCATCCCTGGCTTGACTAATCGTTTGATGCCACGATGGTCTTGCTCCACTATGTTATTGAGATATTTAATCTGTCGCAATTTCACTATTTCGGGGAGCTTTTTGGCGGCTTTGAGTAAAGATATCGCTTTTGGATAAGCAGGGTTTTTATCCACAGTGATAACTCGTGGTACGGAAGTGTGAATTGCTTTCAACATCTTACGAAAAAACCGTTTCGCCGCTTTCGCGTCTCGCTTCGCCGTGAGTAGAAAGTCTAAGGTGTTTCCCGCCGAACCAACGGCTCGATACAGATATTTCCACTTACCTTTAACCAAGATGTAAGTTTCATCTACCCGCCACGAGTCATTGTTCAAGCGCAAGTGCGGTCTAAACCGCTTATCTATTTCTGGGCTATATTCTTGTACCCAACGGAACACGCTGGTGTGATGGATATCTAATCCCCGCTCGTTCACCATCTCTACTACTTGGCGGTAAGAAAGAGGATAGCTCAGATACCATCGGACACAACGTAGGATGATTTCGGACTGATAGTGCCGCCACTTGAAGGGGGAAGATGAGTTCATTAGAGGCAGGCAGAATAATTTTCTCGCGCGGGAATTATTTCAGCCTACCATTTTTTGCAACACAACCATAATATCTCCTTTCTTCCAAGTGACGATATGAAAGCGGATATCGAAGATACCAGCGGACGCATAGTAGGATGATTTCTAGTTGGAAGTGCCGCTACTTGAAGACGTTGGAATTAGACATAGAAAAGGGAACAAACAGACACGATCTCTCACTCTACTACCTGCTCCTATTTTTGCAATACAACCGCAAAACAGCCCTGTATGCTATACTCAGTCAGAGTCTTAACTTGAACCCCCCGCCGACTGGAATAAGTTGCCTTGTTGGAAACTATTTGAGAGGAACAATATACATGGCAGGATTTTTATACAAACTTAAGAAGTTATTAGATAAAGATTTAGAGCAGTCATTAAAATCTTTACCTATGAATTCAGAAATTAGTTATACAGATAATAATTCTTTATTTTCTATATTTGATTCCTTATTCTTATACAAACCACTACACTTAACAGAATTTAATATATCTATATATTGTTTTGGAAAACCAACTATAGAAAAAGAGATTTATGAAAGTTTTAAGGATAGAACGTCTTTAAGTAATAAATTAATTTTAGATAACTTTATTAATGGAGGAATAGATAAGGTAGCTTTAAATCTTAGTGGAGCCGCCACTATCATTATTAAACATAACAATATAGTTTATCTTGTAACAGATAGATTAGGGTATGTACCTACTTTTATTTATAATCCTGAAGATATAGATAATTGTATTGTTAGTAGTTCTCCGAATACAATATCTAGTATTGTAGATACAAATATAGATTTAGTATCTGTATCGGAATTTCTGCACTATCATAAGTGTACGCCACCCCATACTTTTTATAAAGAAATAAAATATGCTGGAGCAGCAACTATACACACATGGAATTTAGAAACAAATACCTACTCAGTAGAAACTTATTGGGAACCTTTTAAACTAATACCATTTAACAATTTAAAAGAAGCTGTTGAAGAAACTACTAAAGCTATAAAGAAAGCTATAAAGAATAGAACCTACTTACCTAATGTAAGTACCTTTACTTCCGGTGGATTAGACTCTCGATTAGTATTGTACGCTGCCGATAATCCAGAAAACTTAACTGCTTTTAATTTATATGATGAATTAAATAATGAAAATGAAGTAGCTCATCTATTATGTAAAGACACTAAAGTTCCTTTAGTAGGATTACAACGAGATAAAGATTATTATCCTAGAACTTTAAAGGATAGTGTAAAGTATTCTGAAGGTATGTGGTCTATCTATGATAGCCACTTCTTAGGTTTTAGGGATGAAATAGTTTATAAATATAATGCTCAATCTGTTTTATCTTCTTGTTCAGCAGACTTCCTATTTAAAGAATGTGGTATAGATAGAAAACACCCCAAGATTTTAGGATGGGTCGCTTATTACTGGTATGTTTTTGCAAACCCTCCGGTAATTAATAACAATTTTAATAACTATATAGACCCCCCGGTGGATATATTTACACCTTTGGCTAAATGCCTACACGACAGACTTAATGCTTGGTTCGGTTCTTCACCTAAGGAAGTATCAGATAAATATAGATTGTATTTAGCTGATAAACGTTGTAGACCTCTATGCTATTCTGCAGGTCTCTCCTTTAATAGTATGTTTCGGATCTTCCCCTATGACAATTTCTTATCTGATTTAGAAGTTATTAATTGCTATGATCGTATGAAAGCAGATTGGCGTATTAATGCAAAACTGTGGAGGAAAGTTGTTACTAATATCTGTGGTACCACAGTAAGAAATGCTAATAACAATCTTAAACCTGATTTTAGTTTTATAGATTTTTTATTAGACAAAACTATTTTTAGTTCTAAATTTAAAACTAAAGACTATCTCACTCCCAGCCTAGCTAATACAACTAGTTGGCCTACCTTCACCTATTATCTAAAAAATAGTCAATTATTACACGAAATTTGGTTATCTATTACTCCTTTAGAAAAAGAATTAATTGATACACTTTATGGACATATTAATTGGTATAAACCTTTAGAGTTCTTTACCAAGTCTGAAGAAAGGAAAATATTTAGAATCCTTAGTCTTATTGTATACATGAGAGGTAATTATAAATTCGATAAGTTTAGAGTATCCCCGGTTAAAAGTAATTACTCTCAAGTTTAATTTAAAGGGATAAAAATGTACAATGAACCCTTAGTTAGTATTGTGATTCCCTGTTACAATAGTCAATAAACCCCTGCCGGCTGGAATAAGTCGCCTTGTTGGAAACATTCAATTTATCTACGAACATAATATAAGTTGGCTTTGGTTTGAACTATTTGGGTATACGGTTGACTAGAACAGTTGGTAGTGCCAAATATGTAAGGATAAGTGTAAAGAGTATGTAGAGAGAGTTGTATGAGTGAGGAGAAGCTAAAGTGTCCAAAATGCGGGTCACAAAGGATAGTAAAAAATGGCTTTATCCACAACGGCAACCAAAATCATAAATGCCGAACCTGCAATAGACAATTTGTGCTAAACCCCCGCAATCGTCCAGTTACAGAAGAAAACAAAAAGCTGATTGATAGGCTATTCCGCCGAACGCTTGTCAATTGCCGCTATTTGTAGAGTTAGCGGGATCTCAGAAACCTGGATTCAAAGCTACGCTGAGGGGAAATACACCGCCGTAGCTCAACAAGTTGCAGTTAGTTCAAAAAAACGGTAGTGTCTTAGATTTGTTAAAAAGCAATTTAGAAATGGTAGATAATAATTAGGTTTAATAAAATTAGGTTGACGAATAACTATGACTGTTTGGTTAGCTGTTCACTGCCCTCACTGCCAAAGTACAGAGGTAAAGAAACATGGAACATCCTCCAATGGGAAGCGGCGTTATAGTTGCCTCAATAGACCTCTTGCAAAAGTTAGTGATAAAATCATAGAGAAGTGACCTGCGTAGAAGCAAAAGTGACTTATAAAAAGGTAAAAAACTTAAAGGCGGAAGATTTTAAACGCTTGACTGGAATCCACTTTGACACTTTTAATCAAAGGGTAGAAATAGTCAAGCAAGCGGAAAAATCACGAAAGAAACCTGGCAGACCACCAAAATTAAGGATCGAAGACAAAATTTTAATGCTCTTAGAATATTTACGAGAGTATAGAACTTTTTTTCATTTAGGTGCTACTTGGGGAGTAAATGAGTCCACAGCCTACCGAATTATTCAGAAAATTGAAAACATTTTAATCAAAGCTCCTCAACTAAGACTACCAAGAAAAAAAAGATTAATCGCCGATGATTGTCAGCTAGAAACCGTAGTAATAGATGTAAGCGAAACTCCCATAGAAAGACCTAAAAAAAACAAAAAACCTATTATAGCGGCAAGAAAAAAAGACATACGTTGAAAGCCCAAGTGATTATTGATCAAAAGAATGGGCAAATACTATGTACCGCTTATGGCAAAGGGAGAGAGCATGACTTCAAGTTATATAAAAGAAGTAAAATAAGAATTAGAAAAAAGATTAGATGTTTAGCAGATAAGGGATACCAAGGAATTAAGAAGCATCATCATTTCAGTCAAACACCTAAAAAGAAGCCAAGAAAAAGTAAGCTTTCTGTAGCAGAGAAAAAAGAGAATAGAGAGTTAGCTAAAGAGAGAATAATTATTGAGAATATTTTTGCTCATTTAAAAAGATTTAGGATTTTACAAGGGAGATATAGAAATAGAAGAAAAAGATTTGGATTAAGGTTTAATTTAATAGCTTCTATTTATAACTACGAGCTTAACTTAAATACAAATCAATCTTAAAGCTTATTTTTGCAAGAGGTCTATTATTCACAGCACGGCTTAAGACTTAACCGAACAGTATTGGGGCGCTTATGAGCGCCATCTCCCTGTAGAGCGGCATGAAGTAGGAAAGCAGAAAACTCAGACCATTGAGCGTAAGCATCTGAATTTGAGAACGAGGATTAAGCGCCTTGCGCGTAAGACAATTTGTTTTTCCAAGTCGGAATTGATGCATGACTTGGTCATTGGACTATTTATCAATCGCTATGAGTTTGGTTTACCAATATAAAGCAAAATAACACATCTAAGACACTACCCATCTGCCGTTCTCAAGTTGAAAAGAGTTTTATCTTGTTCTCTGCTTAGAAACACCCTTAAACGGCTGCCCATATCCCTGTTACCTTGGTAGACACATTATACATATTTACTTATCTTTACACGGTTTGGTTTTTTCACCTCGTTCTACTTACCAGGATTGGAAAGCTACTTTGAATCGATGGTAGTGCGTCAAACGAACGTGGGATTGGTAGAGTAGAGAGGATCTCTCATCTGCAACTCATCTATGCAATGCCCTTTGTGTGGTCATTTTAAAGCCCATAAACACGGCAAGATGCCCAACGGACATCAACGCTATCTTTGCCCTGTTTGCAAGCAAACCTTCTCGGAAAGCTTTGATAGTTTGTACTATCGCCGTCATGTCAATCCTGAGCAAATTCGCCAAGTGCTGCAAGCCCACAGCGAAGGCAGTAGCTTGCGCGGGATTAGTCGCATCACCGGACTTGCTTACAATACTGCCCTTGAGTATTGTTCGCGCTGCGAGTCAGAAAGCACAACTGGTGCATAACGCTGAAGTTCAAGCCGTTCAAACTGAGGAAGTGAGTGGAGATGAAATGTGGTCATTTGTTTCAAAAAACAGAAACAGTGTTGCTCCCAAGAACGAGAGGTCGGAGATTGCTGGATTGGGTTAAGCCTTGCCGATTCGAGTGGCTTAATCCTGGCAGCACGAGTCGGTAAACACACTGATGAACTGATTGAACAATTGGTTATGAGTACAGAGGGAAAAACGGACTGTAAACAATTCAACAGCGATGATTGGGGTGGCTATGAGCGCGTCTTACCCCCTGAGATTCAGCACTATGTTGGCAAAAATAGAACACAGCGACTGGAGCGCACCAATGGCATTGTTCGACAACAGACTGGGAGATGGCATCGACGACAGAACAAGTTTGGCAAAGTATGGGAGCAGACAGAGGTAACAACACGATTAGTAGTCAGCTACTTTAACTGGATTTGGCGGCATAGTCGCCTCAACACAACGGCTGCACAACGAGCAGGATTAGCCTCTCTATCCTGGACTTGGAACGACATTGCCACCTATCCCACAATACTCTAATGCACTACCGAATCGATTTGCGATCGTCTATGAAGAGCGATTTCCAACTTGACTTTCATGCTTGACACAAACAATTTGACAAACCCATAAATTTTTTCTAAGGTTTTCTTTTTAGTAAAAAAGAGTGTTAATTGTTAACACTCTGTTAATATTTAACTTAAATTAATCTTAGCGTAACCTATCGTAAGAATAGTCTAGGTTGCCGTAGTACAACATTTGTCTTGGGGTAACGTTGCCCCAAGGTAACATAGGGTCATCTAAGCCATGTCGATAAGGTACTTGATTAGGATTAGTGATATAAGTATCAGACCCATTACCAGATTGCCATCTAGCCCAACATCTATCAATCATAGAATGGTGAAGATAGAAAATAGGATCATTAGGGGCAGTAGAATTGCGTATAGTTTCCCCGATCCATCTATGAATTCTGTTATGAAGTTGAGGACCATTTGCAAAACCTTCTATAGCATTACGAGCTGAGTTGCTGCTATTTTGGTCATAAGTAGGAGAATCATAATTCCTTATCCAGACAGCATTATTTAATTGGTCTAGAGTAGGAAATCCAGTAATTGCAGCTCCAAAATTGCGTTTTAAAGCGCCATTAAATCTATTATTCCAATAAATCACAGGATTACCAGACTCATTTACAATCGTCCAATTACCATATCTAAAAGGTCCTGTTCTCACAACATAAGACCCGTCTGAGGTATCTCCATTACCACCCATAAAATCGTTAGCAAAAATAGGTGAGTTAAATGGGTTACTAGCATCATCTGTCCAATCCCAATAAGGAACTCCTAAATATTTGTTGCCACTTACAGCTTGCAATGCCTTTTCAAATAAAGATAAATGATATCTATGCCAAGCAAAAAAAGCTGGACCTCCATGTGGTTGTGTTCTATTACTTCCATTAGGAGTAAATACATTGCTCATTTGAGCATGTACAACTACAAGCTCATCCCATTTATTTCCAGCTTTACCGCCGTCTTTTAAAGCTAAACAAGCATTAACAAATTCTTGTTTCTCTGCTACTGTTAGACTTCTAACATTCTTTCTAGTTGCCATTTTTTATAACTCTTAAGCTATTTTGTTTAATTTTTAATCAATGTCTAATTGTCCTGACTCAATGACCGAAGCTGTTAAATCTTCCAGTGAAGAGAACTCCTCCCCAAAAGGAAAGTAGCCTGTAATATATTTATTACCTTTATCTACTGCCTCAAAAGACCTCGCTCGCTTATTACCTCTCACTGTAATTCTTGCGCTTCTTTCACCACCTTCTTCAATCTGCACATCCTTATTTCTAATCTTTGTAATCTTTAATTTTCTACCTTTCACCACTTGTGCTTTTACAAACTTTTGGGTACCTAACAAAACAACTGGTGTTGCTACAAATGCAGAAATTAAAACAAGAAATTTTCTTCTAGAAGAAAACATAGCTCTCCTTTTAGTATAAAAAGTGACATCAATAAAGTAAAGGATTATCGGGATTGATAGTGCGACCCTAATGGTGTTCTACACTGAAGCCCACTGCTGGCAGTTCCGATTGATAAGCTCTGGTGGGGCGGTATTTGGGGAGTGCAAGATTTACTACACCTCTGAAGCTGCACTTAAGGGAGGACTGGAGTGGGTTGCTTATAAGGGAAGGGTAAGTTGCTGTAATCCTTCAACGCGCAATCCCTCAGTTGATGAATTGCGTTGATACCTTCCGCTTTCCTGCCATCCTCTGTCTGAAGACTGCTTAACTACGCTTGAATTACTTTTATTTCACCAAAACGCAATAGTAGCAACTTTTTTATTCTGCTCCCGATAAGGAAGGTATATAGTCACTAAAGATAAGTTTTCCATTTTTAGTGACCACCACTCCTTCATAAGTGATTTCATATTTATAATTGCCATTCTGCCAAGTCTTAGATCCAATCTTATGCTTTGATCCTAAGTAAAGACATTTGTTTCTTTTCACACAACCCTGATAAGTCCCTGCTTCAAAATCTACAACGTATACACCTTGTTCACCTTTAAGTGTGATGGGGGAAGCATTTACAGGAAAATTGACAGCACCAGCACCGAGTATAGTTAAGGCTAAAAGCAAAGCTTTTGATTTCATTAGTTTAATCTCCTAATAGAGGTTTGACGCGCTCAAATTCTTGGTTATGTTGCGAAAACTTGCCTAAATACCATCATTAATAGTATTTCTATTTGTAGTATTACTACAAATAGTATTTGTCTAATTTTGGTAACACAACCTGCAACAGGCAGCTAAAACGAACTGTTCAACTGGTTATTATTTACTTCACAGGAACAAGAGACGATTCCGGAAACGTCGATCTCTACCTACTAATAGGGGTAGTGTCTTAGATGTGTTATTTTGCTTTATATTGGTAGACCAAACTCATAGCGATTGATAAATAGTCCAATGACCAAGTCATGAATCAATTCCGACTTGGAAAAACAAATTGTCTTACGCGCAAGGCGCTTAATCCTCGTTCTCAAATTCAGATGCTTACGCTCAATGGTCTGAGTTTTCTGCTTTCCTACTTCATGCCGCTCTACAGGAAGATGGCGCTCATAAGCGCCCCACCCATCTGTGCCAGACCCAGGGATAATTCGTTGCTTAAAAAATATTATAATGATTGAGAAGAACGAGTTGGAGAAAAGAAATGGGGGCGAACTTAATCACTTCACTCCAGGAAATTAGAGATTTTCGAGCATCTCAAGGTAGACGTTATCCTCTATGGCTAATTTTGCTATTAGTAATTATGGGAACGATAAGTGGATGCCGAAGTTACTACGCCCTAGAAGACTTTGGGGCGCGCCACTATGGGACAGTGAGTGAGAAATTAGGACTAACAGTAACTCGCCTGCCATCAGATACTACTTTTCGCCGCATCTTACAAAAGCTCGATTTTCAAACATTGGCACAGCAGTTTGAGCAATGGGTTAACAGCACATTTACTCTCGAACCTAATGAGTGGGTGGCAATAGACGGCAAAAGTATTAGAGGAACGGTCACAGAACCGGGAACAGCTTACCAAAACTTTGTTTCTTTGGTTTCAGTTTATAGCCATCAACAAGGAGTCGTGCTTGCCGCCCAACAGTTTGAATTCGCTTCACAATAGTGAATTGAAAGTAGTGCAAACAATTCTGAAGGCATTGAATCTTGAAGGAGTGGTGTTCACCATGGATGCACTGCACTGCCAAAAAAAATACTAAGCTGATTATTGAGGGCGGCAACGATTACGTTATCACCGTTAAAGAGAATCAACCACGACTCCTAACACAACTTAAAACGATTGCCGAAACTCAAGAACCCTACGAACGATTTGTTGAGGCTTGAGAAGACTCGTGGGCGAACTACTTGTCGAATCGTGAAAGTCTTCACTGAACTCAAGAACATTGACCTTGATTGGGTAGGAGTACAAAGCTTGATTCAAGTAGAACGCATCGGCATCCGCTCAGGAAAGAAATATTTACAGACTAATCATTACATTAGCTCCTTAGTTTCACAGGCTACTACCTTTGCCAATGGGATTCGTCAGCATTGGGGAATTGAGAATCGCCTGCACTGGGTCAAAGATGTGATTTTTGGTGAAGATAATGCGCCGTTGAGTAACTATAATGCTGCCACCAACTGGTCTATTATTCGCAATATCGCCATCAATCTTGCTCGTTTCAGTGGATATGACTCTCTGACAAAGGCGGAACGATTTCTTGCCCATGACATCGACAAGCTATTTTTACTTCTAGAATGAATTATCCCTGCGGTTTTACCCGTCCAGCGTTTACAGATAACCGTGGGTAAGGCGATGCCGCTGAGATGTTTATACAGTGTCTTGTGGGAGTCGGGGCGACAGGTCAAAATAAAGTTGAACGAGTGAAAATGCAAGGCCTCACAGGACGGTTGGTGACAATACAGGTCATCCCCCAGCACTGTAATTGCCATCGAGCGATAGGTCTGAGCGTGAGTCGCCAACCAGCGTTTCGCGGCAGCAATCTCACAATCCTGCTTGTTCATCCCATCTTGCGGCACGATGAATTCCGGCACCATTGGCACCACTGTCGAGCGTCCTGGACTGACTATCACAGGAGTCACCGCCCCATGAAAATACCGCACCGTTCCATCCTTGGCAGTCTGCGTCGAACACTCAGGACAATGAATTGAGTGAGAACTGAAATATTCCACCCCGTCCATTGCCACTAATAGCGTTTCTCCAAACGACCGCAATGCCTCCAACTCTCCACTTTGCTCCAGCAAGAGCAGGATTTCCTCAAATACAGGAAACACACACTGCGGTTTCACCCCATCCAGCAAGTCGCGAATCTGGTTGTCGCACGGTATCTGATGCACCCCAAACAAGCTCTGGGCATTGCTGCGTCCTTTGGTAGCTGCCATTGTCCGTTGATACGACAGAAACGATGGCGTTTGAGTATAAAACACACTAAACGCACTTAAAGCTGCATCTTCCATCCCATAGCGCGTATTCTTGCCTGTTCGCTTGTCTGGTAACTTTTGCAGCACGTTACGAAAGAACCCTATCAGACTCTCGAACTTGCACTTCGGGGTCAACATCTTCGACTCCCTTAGCTAGGTTGAGACTCTTTTACCTTACCCCGTTTTCATCTGCTTGAATAGTCCAAAGTCATAATGAGAATTGCTGGCATCTTAGCCTCTTTTTACCTATCAACCGAAAATTTAGAGGTGGCTGTTCTTTATAAATGACCTTTTATCAGCGCCCGAAATTTAAGTGCTAAAATTCAGTAAAATATTGTTGAGTTTTTATAAAATCAGCTAAAAAAATTTATGGTGACTGTTTCAGTAGTTATTCCTACTTACAATTCCCTAACTTACTTACCAAAAACAGTAGAAAGCGTCCTTAACCAAACTTTCACTGATTTTGAGGTAATAATTATTGATGATGGAAGTTCGGATAATACACAAGAGTGGATTAGTAATCTTGAAGACCCACGAATAAAAACAGTAGTTCAAGCTAATCAAGGTGTAGCTGTAGCTCGAAACATTGGGATTGCTGTTTCTTCAGGAGATTACATAGCTTTTTTAGACAGCGACGATTTGTGGAAGCCAACAAAACTAGAAAAACAAGTGCAGTGCTTAGAGGCAAATCCTGGTATAGGTTTAGTTAATACTTGGATCGAAAATATAGACAAACAAGGCAATTATTTAGCTACTGTACCTGCCCCAGAAGCAGAGGGCAATGTCTGGAATCAGATAATCGAAGAAAATTTAGTTTTATGCGGTAGCGTGCCAATGATTCGTCGCTGTTGCTTTGAATCTGTTGGGGAATTTGACTCTAATTTGCTTTCGGCAGAAGATTGGGATATGTGGATTCGGATTGCGGCAAATTGTTCTTTTGCTTTAATTAGAGAACCTCTAGTTTCCTACCGCCAGCATCTTCAAAGCAAGTCCAATAACATAGAAAAACATTTATTGCATAGACTCAGAACAATTGATAAGACGTTTGAATCTGTTCCTTTGCCATTACAACACTTAAAAGATCGAGCCTATGGGCGTGCGTATTTAGCAATAGCCTGGAAACCTCTGCTGCAAAAAGATTATAAAACAGCGAATACCTATCGCAAACAGTCGCTAATCTACTTTCCAGAGCTACGCAACAGCGCTAACTACAAGCGATTGACTTTACTAACCTGGGCAAAACAATTGTTGGGCGATAAAATCTACACTTTTTTAAAAAGATCGATACTGCAACACAGCCTCATACCATTACAGTTGTAGATAGAATGAGAGAGTAAAAGTAAGCGCAGGCGGTGGTGATGCAGGAGACTCTCAATCTATTTCCCAGTGGAGCAGCATTGGAAGCACTCTGTGGATGGAGCGATAGCCTCAAGTCATTCCAGCAACGGATAGGGAAGTACTACGCCCGTGCAGAAGCTTGTCAAACAGCGTTTGACTACATTCAAGCTTTGATGTGTCCGGTAGAACACAAAAATGGCTGGCAAATGTCAGAGCAGGTGGGATACCCTAATCCCTATCGGTTTCAACATTTGTTGGGAAGAGCGCGGTGGGATGCTGAACCAGGGATAATTCATTCTAGAAGTAAAAATAGCTTGTCGATGTCATGGGCAAGAAATCGTTCCGCCTTTGTCAGAGAGTCATATCCACTGAAACGAGCAAGATTGATGGCGATATTGCGAATAATAGACCAGTTGGTGGCAGCATTATAGTTACTCAACGGCGCATTATCTTCACCAAAAATCACATCTTTGACCCAGTGCAGGCGATTCTCAATTCCCCAATGCTGACGAATCCCATTGGCAAAGGTAGTAGCCTGTGAAACTAAGGAGCTAATGTAATGATTAGTCTGTAAATATTTCTTTCCTGAGCGGATGCCGATGCGTTCTACTTGAATCAAGCTTTGTACTCCTACCCAATCAAGGTCAATGTTCTTGAGTTCAGTGAAGACTTTCACGATTCGACAAGTAGTTCGCCCACGAGTCTTCTCAAGCCTCAACAAATCGTTCGTAGGGTTCTTGAGTTTCGGCAATCGTTTTAAGTTGTGTTAGGAGTCGTGGTTGATTCTCTTTAACGGTGATAACGTAATCGTTGCCGCCCTCAATAATCAGCTTAGTATTTTTTTTGGCAGTGCAGTGCATCCATGGTGAACACCACTCCTTCAAGATTCAATGCCTTCAGAATTGTTTGCACTACTTTCAATTCACTATTGTGAAGCGAATTCAAACTGTTGGGCGGCAAGCACGACTCCTTGTTGATGGCTATAAACTGAAACCAAAGAAACAAAGTTTTGGTAAGCTGTTCCCGGTTCTGTGACCGTTCCTCTAATACTTTTGCCGTCTATTGCCACCCACTCATTAGGTTCGAGAGTAAATGTGCTGTTAACCCATTGCTCAAACTGCTGTGCCAATGTTTGAAAATCGAGCTTTTGTAAGATGCGGCGAAAAGTAGTATCTGATGGCAGGCGAGTTACTGTTAGTCCTAATTTCTCACTCACTGTCCCATAGTGGCGCGCCCCAAAGTCTTCTAGGGCGTAGTAACTTCGGCATCCACTTATCGTTCCCATAATTACTAATAGCAAAATTAGCCATAGAGGATAACGTCTACCTTGAGATGCTCGAAAATCTCTAATTTCCTGGAGTGAAGTGATTAAGTTCGCCCCCATTTCTTTTCTCCAACTCGTTCTTCTCAATCATTATAATATTTTTTAAGCAACGAATTATCCCTGCGACCTGACCCCGACTCAGAGAACAGGCACTTTATAGACTTTCTAGGTTTGCAGCCCCAATCGTCAGAAAATAGTGACGAGCCATTTGGAAATCCTTTCAGCCTAAACCCTAATGAGGAGCAGTGGGAGCCAGAAGGAGCTACTTATTACAACGGCGAATTAATCTTACAGCCCAAGCAAAAAACAATAGAGGATCAGTTATGGCTGTTAGACAATCACCCGCTATTTACTAGCGTTTGCCCTAAGTGCAAGTACCATTTCCCACAAGTGAATTTTCATATTATTCATTTCGATTGCCCCAATTGTGGATGGGTGGATGATTCGATTTAAGCTCGTCAGCAATAGTGCAAAAGCTTTCCTGACTAATTGGTGGCGATCGCCCTCAATGCACTACCTGAGCTTTTACAACTTGCTACCTTTAGCCCGAAAAAGTTCCGAATTTCTTCCCTTGGTATCCCTGATAGCTTTATTAAAGCTGATATATTTGACTGAACTCAATTGCCATCTTTAGTAGTGCTGTTTGCATATCATATAGTTTTGGAGCCTAATTATGCCTCAAGTTCATCACATGGTGCTGCTCAAATTTAAACAAGATGTGAACGACACGACAATCGCTGAAGTTCTGCAAGCAGTTGAGGAATTAAAGCAGTCTATTCCTGGAATTAATTACTGTTCTAGCGGTGCTTATTCCAGTCCTGAAGGATTTAACAAAGGCTTTACGCATGGCTTTCTCACCACTTTTGAAAGCGCAGCAGCACGCGACTTCTATCTACCGCATCCCAAGCACGAAATTGTTAAAAACGCCTTGTTTGCTATTCTCGAAGACGCTGTTGCTTTTGATTTTGTTGCCGAGTGAACCTGGATAAAACCGTTAGATAGGGGTATGAGTATTATCGGAGCCGACGAAAACCGAGTTAAGCTTAAAAGCTTTGTTAGGTAAGAATTATCGTGATAACCAAGAGCATTGGCTAATGCCGATGTCGAGTCACTGCTCAACGATAGAATAAGGGTTTCAGCTTTTAAAAACATTTGTATTACCCCTGTAACTTCTCTTAGCCCGGTTTTCTGCACGAATGATACTCATACCCCTGTAAACAGCAAGGCTTGAAGCATAATGCCGTAGTTAGCCGACAACAAAAACTGAGTCAATAAAATACCCTCCTACGCGGCATTGCATTAGGAGGGCAAAAGTTGAATCGGGTGTGAGGAGCAAGCATCATCTTTGCTCATATCAATAGTTAAGCACTTGAGTATTACAGTCCTGTGGCGGATAAAACACAATGCTGTGACAGTGATTAAATTGCAGTCAAAGGAGGCGATCGCTTTCAGCACTGTTCATTGAGCAATCGCCTCACTGTAATATGGGGTCGCTACATATAACTACAGAGCAAAATAATCTGATTTTTAACGGAAGTTTTTGAGCAACTTAGCTACTATTGAAGCCAGTTGACTTGAGATGAGCAATAAATATGAATTATGGGCGATCGCACTGGCTCAAATCGGCAACAGCGCAAAAGTTTTCCATTGTAGTTATTGGTGCGGGGTTTGGTGGTCTGCAAGCGGCGAAATCTTTAGCTCGTTCTGGCAAAGATGTTTTACTCATCGATCGCAATAACTATCACACTTTTGTGCCGTTGCTGTACCAGGTGGCAACAGCACAGATAGAACCGGAACTTATTGCTTACCCGGTGCGGACTATTTTGCGTCGTCGCTACGGTCATTTTCTCATGGCAGAAGTGGAACAAATTGATTTTTCCGAGCGAGTTATCCGCACAGATAGATTAGATATCCAATACAATTATTTGGTGGTAGCAACAGGAAGTCAAACGCAGTATTTAGGAGTTGCTGGAGCGGCAGAATTTGCATTGCCCTTACGGACATTAGAGGAGGCGGTGACACTGCGCGATCGCATTTTCGCTTGCTTTGAAGCTGCCTCTCGACTCGAACCAGAACATCGTCAGCATTTACTTACCTTTGCGATTGTGGGTGGTGGTGCTACTGGAGTAGAAATAGTTGGGGCTTTTGTGGAATTGTTACGCAGCCGCATCCGCCGCGAGTATCCTAGTTTAAACTGGCGCGAAGTTAAATTAAGTCTATTGCAAGCGAGCGATCGCTTACTTACAGAATTGCCTGCTAAACTTGGTCTGGCTGCACAAAAGTATCTGCAAAAACTAGGGGTTGATGTTCGTCTGGAAACGCGCGTTAAACAAATTTCAGATACAGAAGTCTACCTCAGTGATGGTCAAAAAATCTCCACCGCTACTGTTATTTGGGTAGCGGGTTTGGAAGCAGCAATTCCTGACTTATCGGAGGAGCTTTTAAAGTCAAGTAAAGGCAAGTTGCTTGTTAGACCAACTTTACAATCCCTTACCTATCCAAATGTCTATGCAATTGGTGATGCGGCTTACGTCGAACAAGCAAATAAACCCTTAAGTGGTGTCGCGCCAGAAGCTCTCCAGCAAGGTGTTACCGTAGCTCAAAATATTACCAGGCAACTGCGCGGTCAAGAGCCAAAACCATTTCGCTATTTTAATAAAGGGAGATTAGCGATCATTGGTTGTTATTCAGGAGTTGGTTTAATTGGCAAATGGAAAGTTACAGGTTTTCTCGCGTGGATTATGTGGCTGGGAGTGCATTTAGTATATTTGCCTGGATTGCGAAATCGATTGGTTGTGCTTCTCTGTTGGCTGCAAACCTATCTGTTACGCGATCGCCCAGTGCGCTTAATTATGTCACCCCGTCGCCTCCTAGCAACGGAAGTTATCAGCAAATATTTAGGACGTAAATAATTATTATTGGAGACTTGATTATGCTAGACAAAACAACTACTGGTTTCAAACCCAAGGACCTCGCCCTAGCTCACTTATTCTTACGATTGCTTCTTGGTGTCAACTTTTTCAATCATGGCTTTACCCGCATTGGCAATATTCCCGGCTTTGTGGAAGAAACCGTTAAAACCCTGGAAGGTTCGTATTTCCCCGAACCTTTAGTACGCATCAATGCCTTTTTAGTGCCAATTATTGAGTTAGTGGTAGGCATTTTAATTACTTTAGGACTCTCAACCCGCCTAGCTTTAGTGGTAACGTTTGCCTTAATGGTCATGCTGATGATGGGTGTAACATCGGTACAAAATTGGCAAGCCGCCGGAAGCCAACTTGTTTATGGCATTGTGCTATTTATTTTGCTGGCAACGTGCCAATATAATGTTTTTTCCTTAGATCGCTGGTGGCGTAACCGAAATAAAGCTAAAACTACCGCAGATATGCGTCAAGAAGTACCACCCTATTCCAGTTAATCGGCGATCACACCAATTAATGTGACTTTACCCATAACTGGGTAGCGACGATCATCGAAACAAAAAACCGGATTAAGCCTAGAATCTCTACTGAGTAAACGTTTTAATTTCAAACTCTTAAATAACGTCAGTTCGGGATAAGGAAAAAGCTAAAAAAGGGGCAAAACAGGTAGTCTGAAAGTACCAACTAATCAATCTACCTGGATGCCTTATGCTTAGTTTAGAAGACCTATTCTGCTCCGTCGATGATTTTTGCCAAATCTTTGAACCACGGTGGGAGCAGCAATTGCTCAGTCATAATTTAAGAAAGCGCAAACGTTCACGTACCCTATGCTTGAGCGAAATCATGACGATTGTGATTAGCTTTCATCAGTCTTGTTACCGGAATTTTAAAACTTACTACTTGGAAAAGGTGCAAAAACATTGGCAGGCTTATTTTCCCAGACTTGTAAGCTACAATCGGTTTGTGGAATGGCTCCCTAGCATTTTAATACCCTTATGCGCCTATCTACGTTCTCGTTTTGGCGCTTGTAGTGGGATCAGTTTCATGGACTCCACTAGCCTCCGGGTCTGTCACAATAAGCGCATCCATCAGCATCAAGTATTTCAAAATCTTGCTGCTCGTGGCAAGACCTCGGTAGATTGGTTTTTTGGTTTTAAACTACATTTGGTCGTCAATGACAAAGGTGAGTTACTTAACTGTCAAATAACTCCAGGCAATATTGACGACCGTAAACCTGTTCCTAAATTGCTACAACAACTTTTCGGTAAAGTGTTTGCAGATAAAGGCTACATTTCTCTACAACTTGCCAAAGATTTGTGGAAAAGTGCTGGCATCCAACTTACCCCTCTTTTGTCAGACTCCGGTTTCTTCTCTTATTAATACTTTCTGAACACAAGGTATACTAGGCAATACGGCGTTTGCTAATATAATTTTAGTAAGTTCCACGCTTTCATGAATTGGTATTAAGAAAAAAAGCTGCTATCGCTTACTATATAAGAACTTTAGAATTTAAAAATAATAAATCTTTTCGGAGAGTGACAGAAGAGGGTTACAGCAGATTTCAACGAGATAGAGTACAGTTGGCTGTAAGTATTATCGACAGGTCTAATGAAAGCTTACTCTATTGATTTCCGAGAAAAAGTGGTCAAAGCCTATGCGCGAGGAGACACATCTATTCGGAAGTTAGCAGCCAAATTCGATGTGAGTAAAGCATTTGTCCAAAGAGTGGTGAAACAGAAGAAGCTGACTGGTCATGTGCAACCAAAAAAACAGGGCGGCGCAATGAAGAGTGAGTTGGAGGAATACTCAATGGAACTTGCTCAAATGGTGGAAAATTATCCAGATGCAACGCTAAGTGAATATTGTGAGCATTGGGGAGAAACTTACTCTTCTTGGTACAGCACCAGTACAATGTGCCGCGCCTTACAAAAACAGCAGTTGACGCGAAAAAAAAGACGTTACGCAGCACTCAAGCAGCAACGGAGAGAGTGCAAAAGCTCAGAGGCGAGTATTGGCAGCAAGTTAAGAATATTGAACCTCACAATCTAGTATTCTTAGATGAAACAGGTGTGATGCTGGGGTTGACCAGAACTTATGCTCGTTCCCCTCGTGGTAGTAGAGTGTATGATTTAAAACCTTTCTATCGAGGTCTAAGGGTAACGGTGATTGGTGCAATTAGTTTAACTGGTGTTGTGGCATTAATGACTCTAGATGGGGCGATGGATGGTGATGCTTTTAAAGTCTTTATTGAAAAGTGTTTAGTGCCGCAATTATGGGCAGGGGCAGTGGTGGTCATGGACAATCTTCCCGCTCACAAAATCGCTTCAATTGAACCAATAATTAAATCTATCGGTGCAAGGGTACTTAATTTGTCCCCATATTCTCCAGACTTCAACCCTATTGAACTATGGTGGTCGCAGCTCAAGTCTTTCTTACGTCAATTTTCTCCTGCTACTACAAACATGGTTGATGTCCTCCTGGCCACTGCTCTTGATTTAATCAATCCCAAACATTTACGCAACTGGTTTGCCAACTGTTGTTACTGTACTCAATAAACCTACAATCTGCTGTACTTACCAACTTTGGAGCATAAGTTGGTAAAATTAGAGCATACACCCCAAGTTTTGCACGGGGTTGGGCAATGACGACTAAAACTATCCAACTACCAAAAGTTGGTAAAACAGAAAAATCCCTTCGTAAATCTCCTAACGCTCGCAAGTATTCCGAAGTCAGAACTAGAGAGCATTTGTTACCAGCAGAAGTTGAGGCAATGCGGAGAGCCATCAAAAAATCTCAGGGTCGCCATGCTCATCGGGACTCCATCCTAATTTTGTTGATCTACCGCCACGGATTGAGGGTGGTAGAGGCGACAGCCTTGAGGTGGGAGCAGATCGACTTTAGCGGCGGAACGATTTACGTTAAGCGAGTCAAAAAGGGAACTCCTTCGGTTCAACCACTTTACGGGGATGAAATTCGCTCACTCCGTAAGCTTCAACGTGATTATCCTATTAGTCCCTATGTTTTTCAATCTTCTCGACACGGACCGTTGGCACAGGATACTGTAGGCGGAATTGTTGAGCGGGCAGGCACGCTCGCTGGTCTACCTTTTCCTGTTCATGCCCATATGGTACGGGCTATTATCTGGCTAATCGAGGTACTGATACTCGGACAATTCAAAGTTATCTAGGGCATAACAATATTCAGCATACTGTTCGTTACACCGAACTCGCATCTACCAAGTTTCAAGGACTTTGGGATGATTGATGTTTAAAGCTCCTGCTTAGTTGTTGCCTATCTCCCCCGAAAAAAATCGCTCTCCTGTTAACACTTTTCGTTAACTTAGTGCCATTTAACCCACGGCGTTCAAATCCGTTCCGAGTACAGCCACTCGTCAGGTTTTACTGTAATGTTTTATGGTGATACAAACATAGGCTCTCTTCCATTTTTTTTAGTGCAATCCTCAAATTAGCTTGCGTCCAGAGAAGTGGAGTAACATCATTAGGAATATATTTATTGTCTTCAATGTAATAAAGTTCTGGACATTTAAACTCGCCCGCTTCACATTCTTCTCCCGTTAGCTGTCCCAAAGAACGGTTTAAGTAAAATATTTGTTGCTTCAGAAACTCATCTTGATTTGTCTCTTTGAACTTAGCTCCAAAAATTACTGAAATAATAGGATCAAAAATGCACCATTGAGCTTCTTGACCTTCTTGAATTAATGAGTTGCGATATGACATATCGTCACTTACATCAATAGTTCTTTGCTGGGGAGAAAGCTTTTTCTTATAATCAGCAGCCCAAAAAGAATCTCGAATATATCTTTTGACTCCATAATCGCCTTGAAGATGGTCAATTACATCCTGAAGAACTCGATCGGCAATTGCACCATCAATAATTTTCAAAGGGTATATGAGAAATAGTAAGGCAGAGTCATACCTTCTTACATTAGAACTTGGTTCTTTACATTCATATGGCAAAATTTCATGTAGCACTTTTGTACCATTTTGAATCAGTTCGTTTAGAAAATCAAGAGTAATGAGTCTGTCTTTGTAAGCAAGGTAACTTGATACACTGGGCAATTCAATCAATGCTTGTCGAAGCGCTTCTAGCCCTGCTTTAACAACACCAACACTCGAAGCCTCTATTTTCCGTTCTTCCTCCCAATGACCACTATCCTTATCCTTCCAATAAGAAATAGCATCGAAATATAAAGGAAAAAGTGCAATAATCTCAATATCCTCTTTTTCTAGCTTTAAAAGCTCCTCGTTTAATAATTTGCAGTAGAGCCACAGGAAATAACCTAATGCATCGTTTTGAGCATGAGACCATTTTTCATCTACCTCCTGCAAATTCTCTCCATCGAATCTTACATGGGGTCGTTGTATAATATCATTGGCTAGGTTTGGATTTTCTATAATTTTCTCAAATCGGTATCTATAGCTTTTAAAATACTTTATTAAAGAACTAAGGCATTTAATTGATACATCAAAGTCTCCAATAACATAATGAGCATATGCAACATAAATGTTATCTCTTACCCAAACGTACTTATAACCAGTATATTGAGTTTCGTGTCTGGTCAGAGCAGCAGGAAATAATCCTGTCGAGAGTGAACAGAAATCAAATGTATTTTTGTTTTTCAAAAATTCAATAACTTCATGGATTTCTTCCACTGTGTATTCATTTCTTATCAAGTCGAGAATCTTTTTATTTTGTATAATCAACATTTCCTGTTTCTCCTTGTACCGACTCCTTGAGATCTACCTCTTCCTCTTCTGGCTTTTCTAAACTATTAGAAAACAATTTAGCTATCAATTGTTTTAAAGTAAGCTTTTTGTCTTTCTCTTTTGGCTTTCCTATGCTGTCCCCTTTACGTTTATATGCTCTATCAATCAGAAGCGTAAATATAATTCCACACATACCAGAGAATACAAGAACCAATAAATCTGTTCTTGGCAGCTTAAGAATCAGGGTTGCAACTATAATCAATACAGATAAAAACAGAGTAGACCATTGCTGTGCCCAATCTTCCAAGCTAAATACAGAACGATACTTTTCACAGAAACTTTCATATAAGCAGAAGTATGAAATTTCACCAGTATTATTCCTGCATTCATCGGACTGAAAAAACTTGCTGATAACAAGTATACGCATTTGTAAGTGCTTACATAATAAATCAACGTAAACACATACAAGCGGAATTAAACAAAGTGTAAGATGCAAAGATAGTATTGGCTTTGCAGTTGAACTAAGATTGCTTATACCTAATCCAATAGCGCCCAATGCGGCAACTAATATTAACTTCCACTTTAATAAATCCGTTCTACCCTTCTCTGCTTCGACAATTTCATCCCTAAAAGCTTCCATCATAAGGCTTCTTCTATTGTTTTAAGTGAGATTAAGTAGGTAGCTGAATCAAATATAATATCTCCTATAAGAAGTATGCAACCTATTTGCTATCGCCCTACGCCAGCGCCGCCCCCCTTGCCTGTCATACTGCACCCAAGTCATGGGACTTGCATAGATTTCAGGCTTTGTCAATTTTAATTGGATGCTCTCAAGATTCTAAATATAAACTAGAGCTATCAGTTGGTCGCGCATGAAGATAGCGCCCAGTTGTAGCAATATTGGCATGACCCAATGTTTCTTTGACCAAGTGAACCGGAGCGCCCCGATCCATTGCATGACTGGCATGAGCATGACGCAGCCAGTGCGGTGATACAGCGTCAGCTACAGCCTCCTCTAATCCTGGCACTCTTTTCGCCGCAGCTTTGACAATGCGATTGACCTGCATCTCCTTCAAATGCCCCTTTTTCTTACGGCTAGTAAACACTGGTTCACCAATTGCCGCATCACCCCGCAATGATTGCAATTCCTGCCAAAGTGATGCAGGCAGCTTAATTGCTCGTGTTTTACCACCTTTACCGTAGACCAACACCTGTCCCCCAACATCCCTTGGTTGCAGCGAGAACCACTGCAATTGCGTCACCTCTGACACCCTTAGCCCTGCAACATACAGTAGCTTCAGTAACGCTCGGTTGCGCTTATTCTGTTCTAAACCAATCATCGTTTGTACCACCCATTCTGGTAAAATCCGTTCTGCCAAGGAATCCTTCACCTTGGGCAGAGTTACCGCTCCGGCGGGGTTAGCTTTCAGCAACCCCGTTTTTTGATGAGCGAAAGTAAACAGAGATTTAATTGCCGCGATCGCCCTAGCAACAGAAGAAACAGCCAGGGAGCTTTGATGCAGTGCAGTGGAATAGCCCTGAATATCAGCTAAGGTTATCGAATCAATGGGTTTATTTACAACCCCCAGAAACTTTAATGCTTCGCGGCGATAGTAACGCTGCGTATGGGGTGATTTACCGTGAAGCCAAAGGTCAAGCAACCCCTCCGTAGGAGTAATTGACGCACTGGAGTGAGAGATCGCGTTATTGTCGGTTTGCACATAAGTTGAAAAATCATCCACGGATTTAGGCACTTTCAGCCTCGCTATTTGCACATAAGTTGAAAATAATTTGCACAAAAAGTGAAATTTTCTGAACAAATTTACTCAATAGATGAAAATTTCTGCTATTGGCTAGTAACTAACGATAACTCATCTCTGCATTAAATAGGAAGAGAGACAGTACGGCATTTTCAGGAAAATGGTTTGTTCATAAATACCAATTTGACTTCCAGCTAAAAGTTTAGCTAAAGTTAATCCTTCCAGACCCAATTCATCAGTTAACCTCCTTAAGAAATTACTCGCTTTTTTAAGGGGAACGTCAATGGAATAAAATTTAGAGTGTTTATAAAATGACACTACAAGCTTTGTGAGAGACATTTTTAGTAAAAACTTCCAAAAATAATCTTCAAGAACCTCTCTCATCGGACGACAACTATCTGGTGCAAAACAACTCAGGATAGTTTGAAAAAAAGCGAACATATCTAGGTCAGCTTTGCTAGTCATGTAATAGCTGCCATATAGTTGATTCAAATAAATTTCATATTCCTCAATGAGTTGAAAAAAAAATCGGGCCAATTTTTAAATAACCCCCAAATATAGTTGAAATAAATATCAGAATTATCCGGGGAAAGCTGACAGCTATCCTGAACGAAGAGACTTTGTTTAATAGCAGGAATTTGACAAAATCTAGCAAGAGCGTCTAAAAGAGTAATAAGGTGCTTTAAGTCAAGTCGCTCAACTAGATTATTAGCTAATAAATTTTGATTATTGCTTAAGCAATTACTAGGTGATTGGCAAAGCTTATACACATGAATAGATAAATTAAGCTGTTCGCTCTCAATAGATTTTGGTTGAATCGAGCGCCAGTCAAATTGGCATTTACATTTGACTACTGAAGCTCCAGACCAGCTAATCCCTCGCTGGCACTGCGGACATCTATCAATTAGTAAACACTGATGAAATGGACAAGAGGTAAAAATAGATAAATTCCAAATTTGACGATAATAAGCTGATTCATTCAAACAAATTGGACAAAGTTTTACATAATTTTTCTTCAAAGCATAAGGTGAGACAACATTTCCAAATACCTGAATTGTATTAAAAGTTGGAAAGCAAGTTTGGGTGACACAAGGAAATGCCATTGACCATAATACATCTTCTTCTGTTTCAGATAGGAGACACAGTTGAGATAAATTATCTATTGTAGGACTGAATACATTTGCATACATTCCTCTTTTCTTTAAACCAGACATTTGAAAAATCCAATTAACCGAAGGATAATGATTATTCTCAGTAAGTCGGATAATATAGCCAGCTAGACTCTCCATTGGGTAAGGGCGAGGTCTACGCAGAAGTTTTTTATTACAAGACAAACGCATTTTCTTTATTTATGTAAAACATCAGAAGCCTTAAGCTTCTTCTTCTTCGGTTGAATTCTCTGATTAGTAGCTTCTACCTTGTTAAAATTTTGTTTTTCAAAGGGATAATTTTCTGTATCTAGAAGGAAATTATCGGTAATAAAAGGATTCGATTTATGAAACTTGTCAGCTTTTACATACTTCTCAAAAGCTCTAGCTAATATTGGAAAATCAAGTTTTTCTTGACCTTGTTTTAAAGCTAAATGCGTTCCATAACGAACTAACTTCATCACGTAAGCAATAACTCCGTCAGAGGCATAGTAAAAACGCAGAGCCATTTCTAACTGAGCTAAATTTGAGCTTGATATCAAAGGAAGCTGTGATTCTACTGCGTGCAAAAAAGTACGGAATTCTCTTCCTTCATCATTTGACCAAGAAAAAGAACTAAGATTATGTCTATTAGCAAACCTCCGGCTTAGTTGAGAGTTAAATCTAAAAACAGCTTCAGCTTCAGGTAGTCCAACAAGAACTACTGGGACTTTGGTATCTAAAATTAAATTTTTCAACCAGTCTGATACCGTTTTAAGTACTTTAGCTGAATCTCGATCAATAAAATGCTGAAACTCATCTAAAAAAACCAGAGATACCTCACATTCTTTCATCAATCCAATTAGTCTAATAGTTTGATTACTTGTGGTTCCCTTATCGTAAGCTGGATCTCCCAATTCCCAAAGTAGTTTACTTACAACACTTTTAACTGTTGCCGGAGAAGGAATTGATATAGATAGTAATGGAACAATGCTACCATAGGGCGTTTCTTGCCTTGGATAAGCTTGAGCGTAACTCTTGAGAATAGTAGTTTTACCAGTTCCAGTTTCTCCTTTTAAAAATAAACATTCAGGTTCATCTTTAAGGTCAGAAAAATGATGACAATCATCTATCGCTGATAAAATTTCCTTAAACCGAGGGTAGGCAACATAAATATTATTAGCAATGTATAATCTCTCTTTCCAGTCCATCTCTGTTAAAGACTCTTTATTTAGGAGCATAAACTGTAAACTTACTCAGGTAACCCAATAGTAATATCCCATCCAGATAAATCTGGTTGCCATTCATCATTCTCTTTATCACTAACAAAAACCTTTTTAGTAGAACCAGGATTTATTTTTTTAGGATTGCCAGTTTCTAAATTTGCTTTAGTTATACTGATATCTGAATTCGGTTCGTCATCAACAAGCTTAGTTCTTGTTACTACATCTAACTTTGAGTCTGGTGATGATATGTAATTGAAGGCATTTCCAATATCAGATATGCCTGTTAGTACACTAGGTTCACATTTATCTCCTATTATTTGGGCATTACTTAAACTGTGATTTTTAGCATTGATCAACGGTTGCTCAACTTGAGAGGATTCACACCTATTTGTGTTAAATCCTTCTAACCCTATGCCTTTCCATCTCGCCATTGCCGTGCGAGTTTTACCTTTCTTCGATGAAACCCATTCCCGCTCGACAATGCGTTGAATCTTCTCTTTAGCTAAGGCTAGAGCTACAATGTCAACTTTTTCTGCTTCACAGCGTGCTAGTTGTTTCACTACTTGATGCTGCCAGAGGGTCAATCCAAGAGTATACTCTTGGGACAACGCTGGAACTTCTAAAAAATGACGATTTGTTTGGTCAAAAACATAAATTCGAGATAAATCAGTAGGGTCATATTTAACTGTTGTCTTTTCAGATTTTCCTTGAGAATAACGGAGGCGAGCTAATTCATAACTGTTATAAATTAGACCTTCAAACTCCACTCCTCTTCTAGTGATTTTGCGCTCAATTATATTACCAATCAGAACTTTTAGTTCTTGACTAGATGGAGGTAAAGCTGCAGGAAACTCGGATATGGCTTTTGACCAGACAGATGAACGGGGAGACTTAAATTCGGGGTGTGAGCTTTGGTTATAAATATCTACTATAAACAGATGTATAATTTCTTGCAAAGCTTTAAAAGAAACTACTGCATTCTTAAGTGGGTCATAATCATACTGCTTCATTAAATTAGAAAAGCTTTTCCCTGGTTTGTCCGAAAGTAGTTGACTATTTAAAGCTCCAAAGTAGCGTTCTATAGCACTCTTGTACCAGGGCATTTTGGGAGGGCAATATTGGATGACAATTCCTAGCTGTAGGCAAGCATCTTCAAAATGAGTGCTATGAAACTCTTTTCCATTGTCAACCACAATCACTTCTGGTAGTCCGTAAGTATCCCAGCTATTCTCCACACTCGGATACTGGGAGTGAAGATAATTTTTGGCACCGATAGCGTGTAGTAGACATTGCATTACTGATAAATAACTGGGATTGCTAAAACTGGCGTAATAACCTAAATTTACGCCTGAATACTTATCTACAACACTGGTGAGCCAAGGAGTGCCAATAGGCATCCGGCTTTCTGTATCTACTACAAACAGTGGCAGTTTTGTATGATCTATTTCTACTCTTTCTAAGGGACGAGTAGGACGTGGACCGATGAGTACTGGGTCATACATTTGAGAAGCTATCCTCTTGCCATAGCGGCTAATCGCTTTGGAGTTTGGGTCTAATGTCTCAATTGCACGATAAATAGTAATGATATTGGGCAAAGCTAATTTTTCTTGACCAAGGGCTTCTAGGAGGCGATTAGATTGGTTAATCTCGATAATCACTCGGTTGTTAAATGTCAAGTGTTTTAACGTGTCGCGACAGAGTATTGTCGGTTAGTTGACGCGAAAAGGAAGTTCAGATCGAAACGACAACTACAGATCGCTTGCGAATAGAAACATAAAAAATAGCTCGGTTAGGATGATTGAGAATTATTCGAGCGATTAGTAGCAGCCTGACGACGGTAGCTGTCAGACTTAATCTCAAAGATCGTGCCATGATGAACTAAGCGGTCTACAGCAGCAACCGTCATCATTGAATCGGAAAAAATCGTATCCCACTGACTGAAAGGCTGATTAGCAGTGATGAGAAGACTTTTGCGCTCATAGCGATGAGCAATCAACTCAAACAAGACCGAAGTTTCCGCCTCAGACTTTTTGACATAGCCCAGATCGTCAAGCACCAGCAAGTCGAAGCGGTCGAGCTTTCTGAGTAAAGCTGGCAGTTGCAATTGCAGTTTAGCGTGCTGCAACTCTTGGACTAGAGCATTAGCCGCAAAGAACTTAGCCCGCTTGCCCAACTCCACCATCCGACGAGTTAAACCAGCAGCCAGATGAGTCTTCCCTACTCCAGAGGGACCAAAAATTAGACAATTTCCAGCCCGCTCCAACCAAGCAGGATCTTCAGCCAACTGCATTAGCGGTGCAGGATTGAACTGAGGGCAATGCCTAAAATCAAAGTTGGAAAAACTTTTTGCGGTGGGAAGTTGAGCTTCGGCGAGGGTCCGTTGCAACCGGAGCGCGTTGCGGCGATGTGTTTCTTGTTCGCATAATGCTAGTAAGAATTTGGCATAAGACCATTGCTCCTGTATAGCCTGGTGTTCCAATGATTCCCAGTGAGCGAGCATATGAGTCAGTTTGAGTTGCTTGAGGTAAAGAATTAGCTGCTGGTGAGGACTGGGGGCTATTATTGGGGAAATCGGACTGGGGATTATGCCCGTGGGGTTTGGACTCAATGAGTTGGTCATAGCTAGAGAGATCGTGTTGTGTAACGGTCAATTGTGGAAAACTTTCAAGACAATGCTGCCGAAATTGCTGTTGGAGTCTTTTTAGAGTTAGGGTTTGAGCTTTTAATTCTCGTTCTAAATAGTCAGCGACAGCCGCTTCTTGGTTTTGGATGGCGGCAATATACAGGGCTTCGACCATCAACACGGCTGCCGTATCTAAATCAAATTGAGCAGTCAATTCTAACCATCGTTCTCGAAATGCTGGAGTGGGTAGTAAGTCTTGTTGCCAGGTGCAGTAAATAAAGGCTCTGGGCTTGCGGCGCAAACCTTCAATTATATGTCTGTAGTTAATGCACCGCCCCCGTCGTTTATCGGGATCAGTCACCCGCAGTCGTGGTAGCTCGACTACTAATTGCGTACCCAAATAGCCTAAAATTCGGTCGTGATAAAGGTGTAATTCTAATTGTCGTCCAATCAATCGGGATGGCACTGTATAAAGAATGCACCGAACTTCAACCGTGCTTCTGGTGCTGACGCAAGCGGTTAAAATTTCATAGTCAGGAATGCGATATTTTGGTAATGATTGGAGATGGGGTTTTTCCTGCTCATACTTCTGTTGACACCGCTGATTGAGTTTGGCAACCGCGCCTTCAATCAGTAATCGATATTTCTCCAGGCTTTGGAAATCATTACTACCACGCAAGTAAATTGCTTGTTTAATCCGATTTTTGAGATGCCCGTGGGGAGATTCAATTGCCCCATTTTCATGGGCAACGCTTGTATTGTTGCGGGTTGGCTGCATTCGGTAATGGTCGCACAGATCATCGTACAGACGGGTTAAGGATTTGTTTCCTCCTAGATTTCGATATGCTGCGCTTAGACTATCTGTCCGATGTTGTTTGGGTACTCCACCACATGCTGTGAGTGCATTTTGCAATCCTTCAGCGAGGGCGATGAAGCTTTCTCCGCCTTGAATAATTTGGGCATATTGCCAGCCGCTATAAGCCAGTCGATAGTGATAGAGCAAATGCTCAAACGGCTTGCCAGCAATGGTTATCTCCATCCCTTTGAGTTGGGTAAAGTCGGATAGTCCCATCATGCCTGGTTCATGGCGCAACTCAAACATTACTTCTGGACTTGGCCCATGTAGAGCTTTCCAAGTTTGAACTCGTCGTTGAATCGTTCGCAGGACTTGGGTATATTTGCCTGGATAAGTGTCTTGTAGATATTCAAACAGGGTCATCGGTTTGAGCCGAGGTTCCTTTTTGAGCATTGGCTCTAGTTCTTTGTCCCATACCTCCCCTAATGGATCTTGGGTGCTGCTATGACTTTTGACTTTACCACGATTGGGTTGATGTTGCCCGGCTTCAATGCGTTGACCCGTTCGCTCGGATATTTCAGCGATGCACGCTGCGTTGGCTTGTGTTAAGCCAATTTCTCTTGCGTTCATATACGGGGTTGAGCCGAGATAGCTGTAAAAAAGTGCCACTTACCTTAGCAGACATGATTTTAGGGAGTTTTGAGTAGCATTAGCAGACATAAAACCCTTTTTTAAGTCAATTTACATCTGCTAATTCTAGTTAGCAGACATCAGCAACACCTAATGTAGTATGGCTGAAACGGAGATGAGGTAAGCGTTTCTAGTGAAGTGGCACTAAATTACACGTATCTCGGCTCAATCCCTACTAAGTATAAGTTCCAGGCTTATTTCGGTTTTCTGTCCCGAGGGCGCTGAAAACGATCGCCAAAATAGTCAGTGCTGGGGAGCTAGACGCAATCAGCTTTCCTTGGGCAGAACTCAGGTATCAGCACACTCAAGCTATTTACACGCAATTGAGCGAAAGATACGCCTTTAGCAACGCCAACAAAATGATGGCAGCGCTGAGTCGGGTATTAGAAGAAGCTTGGAAGCTAGGGCAAATATCGGCGGAGGATTACCATAGGGCGATCGCCATCGAGCGTAAAACTGGGCAAAGGTTGTTGAAGGGTAGGGCTTTGAGTATAGGAGAAGTGCAGGCTTTATTTCATGTGTGCGCCCAAGATAAATCTGTCAAGGGCAGCCGCGATGCAGCGTTAATTGCAGTGTTGTATGGAGCGGGTCTGCGGCGTTCTGAGGTAGTGGCAATGGATTTGTCTGATTGGAATATAGTGGATAATTGCTTGACGGTGCGATCGGGCAAAGGTGATAAAGATCGGACGACTTATCTGGATGATGGGGCGACGGCGGCATTAATAGACTGGCTAATCTGGCGGGGAGACGTATTAGGGGCGCTATTTTATCCGACACGCAAAGGCGGCAAGGTTGAACAACGGAGGATGACCGACCAGGCAGTATTGGATATTTTACGGCAACGGGGTTTGGAGGCACAAATTCCTTCTTTCTCTCCCCATGATTTTCGCCGCACATTTATTAGTAATTTGCTAGACCGGGGGGCAGACATTAGCACGGTGCAGAAATTGGCGGGTCACGCGAGTCCTGTGACGACAGCGCGGTATGACAGGCGGGGAGAAGCGGCTGAACGCAAGGCGGCGAATCTGCACGCATACTCCTTACGTGCGGTCGCACTTCTAATGGAGATTCTAGGATTATTTCGATTTCCGGTAGCAATAATTGTCACTACCCCAATTCTTAACTTTGTGGAGGGAGAAACATCCTAAATTTTATGTCTTATCAGCTACAACAACTCGGTTAATTGTATGCTGTGCAATATCGGCTTGACGACAAATATTATCAAATGTAATTTAGTTTTGGAGAGTTAGATTATGTCTTTTACTATCGAGTCTGCACGCTCTATTTTTCCGGACACTAAAGTTGCTAATGCGGTTCCAGCGACAGTTGAATCTTTTGAGCGACTCAAGGCTGAGGATCAGTTAGCTTTACTTTGGTTTGCCTATACGGAGATGGGAGTTACAATCACTGCTGCCGCTATGCAGGTAGTCGATATGGTTTTTGCAGAGAAAACCCTGACTCAAATTAAACAAATGCCTGAATTGGAGCAAACGCAAGTTATGTGCGATTTGGTTAACCATACTGACACTCCTATCTGCCGCACTTACTCAGCTTTTGGCACAAATGTTAAGTTAGGCTTTTGGTATCAGTTAAGCGAGTGGATGAAACAAGGGCTTGTTGCTCCGATTCCAGAAGGTTATAAATTGTCAGCAACGGCATCAGAAGTGCTTGGAGCCATCCGTCAACTTGAAGGGGGTCAGCAACTGACGGTATTACGAGATATTGTCCTCAACATGGGATATAGCTCAACGATGGTTACCCCAGAAGTCGCAGAACCTGTGGTTCCACCTAAAGATGTTAAACCCCGAACTAAAATCAGCATTGAGGGCATCAACAACTCTACAGTTTTGAGCTACATGGAGAATATGAACGCCTTTGACTTTCCGGCGGCGGTGGCTTTATTTGCTGAAGACGGTGCATTGCAACCGCCCTTCGAGGAACCAATTGTGAGCCGAGAGTCTATCCTCACTTATATGCGTGAAGAATGCTACGGACTCAAGCTGATACCTGAACGGGGGATCTCGGAGCCAGCAGCAGAGGGATTTACCCAGATTAAAGTGACAGGTAAAGTGCAAACTCCGTGGGTGGGTGACAGTGTTGGTATTCTTCTCGCATGGCGGTTTTTGCTTAATCCTCAAAGTGAGATTTTCTTTGTAGCAATTGACGTGCTTGCCTCTCCCCAAGAACTACTAAATCTTGGTTTGATAAAGTAAAACTTTCTGAGGTTGACACAGAGAATTTCTTCAGAATGTTTACAGGCAATCCCGTCAAAAATCGTTTGCCAACTGATAAATAACGATAATTCACTCCGAGCGTTGGTGATAAACAAGGGGACAATCAGCGCTCCTAATTTTTTCTCTTTCAGGGCTTTCGCACCGTAAGGAAAGCAATCTGTTGAATGTCAACTATCCTGGGTTCTTCCGAGCTTTTGGTGATCTAGTCATAATATGAGGAACTGATGACTATTGGATATGAGTTACTGAGACAGAATGAAACGTTTGCTGAGTAATGCTAATCCAGCGCGTCCATACATCTGCCGTTTCAACATTTTTAATCGGTTATTCAATCCTTCCACTGGTCCATTGCTCACGTTTAACATCATGCTTGCCTTAACCGCCACGTAGTCATCAAAAAGACCGAATGCAAATGATTGAAATGGCTTCAACGAACTTTTGAGAGCCTTGGTCAACCAAGCTTCAAACGCCTCACCTTGTCGCTGGCGTAGCAGCCGTAAAAACTCCTCTGCTAACTCTACTGCAATTGCTAGGTCTGGGTGCTGTGCTATCAGAGGCCTCAACACTTCAGTGTCTTCGCACGCTCGAT